>NZ_CP114286.1:980250-1307000 GCF_027111275.1 Flavobacterium luteolum
CAATGAACTCGATTTTCTTTTTCTTTTGAAATGAAATTGTAGTCAGTTTTGCAGTTGTTCCTGCAAACAAAATATTGCCGCTTTGTGCTTCTGTATTTTTGTAGATTTCTAGTCGATGTTCTTTTTGCTTAGAAGTAACTTTGATTGGAAATGACTGAACCGCTCCTTTTTCAATTCTAATCTTTCCTATATATTCTCCATCCAAAACCAGTTGAACATAGTTATGATGTTCGTATGAATCAACGCTTTGAAGTGAGATTGCACATTCATTTCCGAAAAAATTAAAAGTTACCGAAGAAGCCGTTCCAATTAAAATAACCTCATCGTTTTGAAGTTTATCAATTCGACCTTGGTATAAAAAAGTTTTATTAGAATTTTGAGTTTGTGAATTCGAAATCAGAGAAATCAGCAAAAACGAAATTAAAACAGCTATTTTTTTGGGAAACATAGTTTATTTGTTAAAATATAAATACGATTCACAAATATATTGGAAAGAGATTATCCAAAAAGATACTAAAATGTCAAAAAGTAATAAAAAAACACCACATAAACACATCATTCCAACCGTTATAGATGTCAATTCTTACATCTATCATAAAAACTAACAATTTAGAACTATCTTTAGCGTTTAATACTTTTACAATCTGCAAAAATGAAAGTCTTAGTCGTAATTTTTTTATTGTTTTTTATCACTCTTTCTTCCTTCAATTTAAAAAAGGAAAAAGATCAAATTCAAAACAATATATCTCAAACCGAAATCAATCGCGATTCAATAATTGTTTACGCAAAAAAATATTTAGGCACGCCTTATGTTTATGCCAGCAGTAATCCGAAAAAAGGTTTTGACTGTTCGGGTTTTGTGAGTTATGTTTTTAAAAATTTTGGAATGACTCTCCCTAGAAGTTCAAGCGGTTATAAAAACATAGGCAAGACTTTAAAACCAGAAGAATTTAAAGTGGGAGATATTTTAGTTTTCTATGGATATAAAAATAGGAATATTGTTGGTCACATCGGCATTATCTGCGAAGCCAACGGAATGCAGTCAAAATTTATTCATGCCTCATCAGGAAAAGCGCAACAGGTAACTATAACAGCACTTGATACAGAACATTACACCAAACGCTTTTATAAATGTGTTGATGTTTTATCAAAATAGTTTTTTTAGCCACGAATTACACAAATTTATCTTTTGCCACTCCCGATAGCTATCGGGATAAAAAGATTAGCACAGATTTTTTATAATCATTTTAATCCTTTAATCTGTGGCTTTATTTTTTTGATTGCAATACTTATAAAAATTTAATTCGTCAAAATTTGTGTAATTAGTGGCGAACTTAAATTATTCTTCAGTTAAGAGTTTAATCAAACTTTCATCTCTTCCGTAAATATCTTTATAGAAATTTAGATTGCCTTCGCGATCTACCCAAGCCGTAAAATAACCAATATAAACTGGAACTTTTTTCTTCAACGTATACCAGCTTTCCTTTCCTGCATGCATTGCTTTATCAATTCTTTCTGGATTCCATGCTGGATCTGGTTTTAATAATTCAATTGCCAATTCTCTAGGTTTTGCAACACGAACACAACCGTGGCTAAACGCTCTGCTTTCTCTTTCAAACAAACTTTTTGAAGGCGTATCGTGCAGATAAATATTGCTTGAATTTGGAAATAAAAACTTCACCAGACCAAGTGAATTATTTTTACCTGGAAGCTGACGAACGGCGCCATTATTCCACTCTAAGTTTTTCTTTTGTAAATAATTTTTATCCCTAGCCATTCCAGGTTTTATCTCAGATTTGATAATACTTGGCGGAACGTTCCAATACGGACTGAAAACAATATTGCTCATCATTCCGCTAAAAATTACGGTTTTTGTCAATGCCCTTCCCACTACAACTGCAGATGTAAATGCGATTTTTCCATCTTCAATTATATACAATTTAAATTCAGGAATATTAACCTCTATGTACTTCTGCCCTTTTTCTAACTCAGGATCAATCCATCGACAGCGTTCCATATTGGCAATAATCGTTTTGATGCGGTCTGAAACAGGAATGTTCAAATCGTTTATATGCTCCAATAAAATGGTGTTTTTGGGTACATAACCATGACGTAATTCATAGTTTTTTAAGGCTTTCATTAAAACCGTATCGCAAACTGTGCTTTTGGTATCTTCCTTAAGATCTTTGGTTACAAAAAGTCGTTCTCTAATCTGTGCAATAACAGTAGACGAATCGCCTAATTTTAAACTTTTATAATCTTCTCCCGCCTCAATAGTTTTCCAGCCTCCGTTTTTCTCTATTTCTCTATATTCTTTAAGAGCATCGCGAAGCTTATAATATTGGCTAAACATCTTTCTTTTCTTATCATCCAAAATGGTTGATTTCTTAAAGATCGAATCTGAAAGCACTTGGTAGTTCAGTTTTTTACGAGGTAAAAGCCATTCTAAAGAAACTACTGTTTTTTCGTCAAAACCGCCTACTTTTTCACCATAATAGTAATATAAATTAGAAAGAAGCAAATCGGTATCTTCTTTTGAAAGTTTAGTATTCGCATTATTATCAAAAACCGAATTTAATTGTTCGTTATAAGGATAATTGGCTTTTAATCCTTCCTGATCGAGATTTTTGTATTGATTGAACAATGTATTGGCAAATTCGACAATTCCTTTATTGTCCTGCCATAATTGAGTTGATTTGTTTTTTTGATATAAAGAAGTTACATCATTTTTGAATTTATCCAGTTTCGGATAATTTTCATAAAACTTCGCAATACGAACACTGTCAATTGTAAGTTTTAATTCAGGCATTTTTTCAACCGTTTTTATCGAGTTTTCCTCTTTTTTATCAGCTTTCGAATTACACGAAAAAACAATCAAAAAAACAATAGCAATAATAGGCGTATACCAGATTCTCATAACTTAAAATTTTTGATTAAAAGTAGAAAAAATTCTATTAAAAAAAAGAACTAAGAAATAAATCTTGAGCCTTATTTTTTTGAAGTTTAAGCCGTTACTAAAAAATAAAAAGCTCCAAACAATTTACATGTCTGGAGCTTTCGCCATATAACCAACCTATTAAAATTCTAATTAAATAACAGTACCTTTTAAAGTAAGTACTTTTGGTGTTGTTTCTGCACTAGTTGTTACAGTAACTGTTTTTGTAAAAGCACCTTTGTTTGCAGCATTGTAAGTTGCAGTAACTTTTCCAGATTTTCCAGCCTGAATTGGTTCTTTTGTGTAATCTGTAGCTGTACAGCCGCAAGATCCTTGCACGTTTGTAATCACTACAGCCGTTTTTCCAGTATTTTTAAATTCGTAAACAATTGCTTTTGGAGTTCCTTGCGGAATTTGTCCAACATCAATTGTTTCTGCTTTCCAAGCAATTGTAGAAGCTGCAGTTCCTGAAATCTCAGTTTCTGAAACTAAAGATTGTACGGGAGCAATTGCTGAAAAAGACATTAGGCCTAAAGCCAAAGCTAACATCGAAATTTTGATCATTTTCATAACGGATATATTTAAAATGGTTTATAGTTCATTTTGATATTACAAAGGTAATTCAGACAAATTCAAGTCGCTGTTAACTGGTTTCAAACGTTTGTTAATGACTTGTTAACCGCCCATTTTTAGGCTAAAATTGATTAATATTACACTCTCAAAAATCTTTATTCTTGAAAATTAATAAACTCAACAGCATCATTATCTTAGGATTAGTCGCTATCATTAGTATTTTGGTAGCGCAATTGCTTTGGACAAAAGAAGCTTTTACAATCGAACAAAAAAAGCTCAGCCAAAAAGCGCATATTGCTTTATTGGAAGTAGCTAAAAAATTATACGAAGGAACCAACCACGAACTTCCTGTTCAAAATCCAGTTCAGAAAATTGCAAACGATTATTATATCGTAAATGTGGATAATGAATTTGAACCCGATATTTTAGAGTTTTATCTAAAAACGGAATTCAAAAAAATGAATATCACCACCGATTTCGAATATGCGATGTACAACTGCCAAAGCGACGAAATGATCTATGGAGATTATATTTCGCTTTATAAGAAAAAAGCAGAATGTAAAAAAACTGTTTACTTCCCAAAACATAAAAATCTGGTTTATTATTTTGCTGTGCGTTTTCCCAATGAAACGACCTATTTATTTAGTTCAATGCGCTTTTGGTTTATCCTTTCAACTGCATTGATTCTGATTTTATTGATTTACGTTTATTCAATTTTTAAACTTTTACAGCATAAAAAATATTCAGAATTGCAGCGTGATTTCATTAATAATATGACGCATGAATTTAAAACACCTTTGGCTTCTATTCTGATTGCGTCAAAATATCTGATTGAACAAAAACCAATTAAAGAAGATAAAAAACTGTATACTTATACCGACATTATTATCAATCAGGGAAATAAGTTAAATAGCCATATCGAAAAGATTCTAAATATTGCAAAGTCTGATTATGCTCCTTTAGAGCTTAAAAAAGAAAATATTTTAATGGTTCCGATTATTGAAGAAGCAATAGAAAACATTAAATTAAACTATCCTGAAGCTTCAATTGCAATTGAAACTGTTTCAAAAGAATATTTAATTGAAACAGATACTTTTCATTTTGCTAATTTAGTTTACAATTTGCTGGATAATGCAATTAAATACTGTAACGAAAAGCCAGAGGTTACGATAAAAATCATCGAAAATAATAACTGCTTAAAATTGGAGTTTACTGATAACGGAATTGGAATTAATCCTAAAAAAATATCTTTTATCTTTGATAAGTTTTACCGCGTTCAGAACGAAAAAAGTAACGAAGTGAACGGATTTGGACTTGGTTTATATTATGTAAAAGAAATCTGTAATCTTCAAAACTGGAAAATAAAAGCCGAAAATAATCAAGAAAAAGGTATCACTATAACTTTATCAATTCCTTACAAAAAATGAGAAATTTCAAAATACTATATGCCGAAGATGATGAAACCCTAGCGTTTTTAACCAAAGATAATTTGGAGCAAAACAATTATGAGGTAATACATTGTTCAGACGGAAAATCAGCTTTGAAAATTTTTGAGGAAGAAGAATTCGATATTTGCATTTTTGATATTATGATGCCAAAAATGGACGGTTTTGAACTTGCTGAAGCGGTTCGAAAAATTGATCTTGATGTTCCTATTATTTTTCTTTCTGCCAAAACTTTAAAGGAAGATCGCATTAAAGGCCTGCGTTTAGGCGCCGATGATTATTTAATAAAGCCTTTTAGTATTGAAGAATTGCTTTTGAAAATTGAAATTTTCTTAAAACGTTCACAGAAAAATATCCCGACTGCAAAAACGATTTACGAAGTTGGTAAATATCACTTTGACACCAAAAACTTTATTCTTTTCAATGATGAAGAAAAAGTTGGTTTGACACAGCGTGAAGCCGAATTATTGAAACTTTTTCTAGACCATAAAAATTCCGTTTTGAAAAGAGAACAGATTTTAACTTCTTTATGGGGAACAGATGACTACTTTATGGGAAGAAGTCTAGATGTTTTTATTTCACGTTTGCGTAAAATCTTAGCAAACGAACAAGGAATTTCGATAGAAAACCTACATGGAATTGGGTTTAGGTTTTCGATTGGGTAAAAGCATTCCTTGGTTCTATAAACACACCGTTTGTCATTCCGACGGAGGAGGAATCTCCGCGGCAATATTCTACAAAGCTATTCCAATCTTTGGCGAGCTACTTACGGAGATTCCTCGTTCCTCGGAATGACATACAGAACTTAAATACTTTAAATCAACTACAGTAACCACAAAGTTTTGTCATTCCGACGGAGGAGGAATCTCCGCGGTGATATTCTACAAAGCTATTCCAATCTTTGGTGAGCTACTTACGGGGATTCCTCGTTCCTCGGAATGACATACAGAACTTAAATACTTTAAATCAACTACAGTAACCACAAAGTTTTGTCATTCCGACGAAGGAGGAATCTCCGTGGTGATATTCTACAAAGCTATTCCACTCTTTGGTGAGCTACTTACGGAGATTCCTCCTTCGTCGGAATGACAAACTAGACTTGAAAAACTTTGTCTTCGAATTAATACTCCAAAAATTTCAATTCAGGATTTATAGTTTTAATTAAATCAATTTTCTTTTCTCTCCTCCACCCTTTAATTTCTTTCTCCCTCGGAATCGCTTCTTGAATCCAAGTAAATTTTTCGTAATAAAGTAAGAACTCGACATTGTATTTCGAAGCAAAAGTTTTATTGTTCAATAAAATATTCTCTTTATGCTTTATTAACTTCTTTTTTAAATTGTTAGTAACTCCAACATAAAAAACAGATTTTGCTTTATTTGTCAAAATATAAATGAAATACGTATGAAAACCTTCTTGTAAATGCATAAATTTAAATAATGACAATACTACTAAAAATAAAGAAAAATCTGTAAATTACTTTTAGAAAAACTTTGTATTTTTAATATCTAATTTTCTTGGATATGAAATTACATCATTTGCGAAATGCCTCTTTGGTAATTGAAACAGAAAAGCATGTCATTTTAGTTGACCCAATGTTAGGTAAAAGAAAAACAATTCCACCTTTTACTATTTTCAGATACAAACCAAAACGAAATCCGCTGGTGGCTTTGCCAAAAAACAGCCGCGACATCTTAAGCCGTGTGACGCATTGTTTGATTACGCATTTGCATCCAGATCACATTGACAAAGCAGGTGAAGTTTTTTTGAGAAGAAAAAGCATTCCTGTTATCTGCAGTTCAAAAGATGAAAAAGCACTTGTACAACGAGGACTGAGTGTCATTCAAACTTTGGAATATTGGGAACCTCAAAAATTTCTTGACGGAAAAATCACCGGAATTCCAGCAATTCACGGCTACGGATTTGTTGCTAAATTAATGGGAAATGTAATGGGATTTCTTATCGAACTGGCAGATCAAAAATCTATTTATATTAGTTCTGATACCATTTTTACAGAGCATGTAAACAAAGTATTAACGCAGCTTAAACCAGACATTTCGATTGTTGCCTGCGGAACCGCAAGATTAGATATTGGACAGCCTTTATTAATGCGAATGAATGATATTCTAAAATTTGTCACACTAGCTCCAGGGAAAGTTCTTGCTAATCATTTAGAAGCATTAAATCATTGTCCAACGACACGATTACAATTGAGAACAGCTCTTTCAGATCATGGACTTCTAAGCAAAACTTCTATTCCGAATGACGGAGAATGTATTGAATATTAGCTTAAAAAATTAAGCCTTTTTTTTGTATACTTTTATTTCTTATTCTCTCATAAATATTATATTTGGTTCGCTAACCAAATCAAAACAAATGGACGATTTCTTAAGGAGAATACAATTAATTAAAGACATTTCTATACAATTGCCCGTTTCAAAAATAGATTTTACAAAAAAATTCAAAGACAATGTTGATGAATCAGATTTAGGATATGAACCTTTTGAAATGCTAAAATCTTCTAACAATGAATACAAAGGGAATATTCTTAACAACAATTTCGAATTAAAAAAAAGAAGGAAATTTTTTGACACTAATTACTCGTTTGCAAAAGTAAAAGGTGAACTTAAGGAAGAAAATAATACTCTAGATGTAAAACTTGAAATAAATGCTTTTGGAAAACGAATGATAGCATTCTTCGCTTTTGCCTTTATTTTTTATCTAATCTTTTTTACAGGTGCCATTTTTTCTGCAAGTGAAACTAATGTTCCATTTTTTATTTTGCCTTTTCTTCTAGTCCATATGTGTTTTATGCTCGGGATTCCTTATTTTGTTATGAGAAGAAGTGTAAAAAGAATGATTTACGATTTAGAAAGAGACTTACATTATTGGGTAACCAAAAACTAATTATTACTTTTAAAGAACAAGTAATCCAAACTCACGTAAAGTGTTTACAGGTCTAGAATACCAAAACAATTCGAAATCTTCTAATTCGGTTTCAAAATCATTTTTAACCTCCTGAAAAGTATAACTTTTAGAGCCAGAAACGGCTATTTTTAATAAAATTGAAGTTAGCCACTCGCCTTCTTCTTTACTCGTTTGGATATCGAAACTTTCTTTTTTATCATGAAAAGTTAGCGACATCATTTCCCAACTTCTTCCTTTTTTTGATTTTGTAAAGATTTCTGCAGCGGGTTTTCCTCCAAGCCAAACCACTTTTGCATTTGGTTTTGTATTGAAATCGTTTTGTTCTTCTAATGCATTAAAAATAAAATCGGGATGGATTTTGGTTTTCGGAATTTTAAAATCAAACCAATCCTGAAGTTCGTAATCAAAACAGATTCCGTGCATGAAATTAAAAAGCGATTTTTTTAATCCGAAACTGAACTTGTCGTGATTGATTCCTGTTGCATCGATATATTCAATATCATTATTTGCGAAAGTTCCAATCGTTTCCGTTTTTTTGGTCACGCCAAATTGTTCCGGATACAACCCAACTGGACTATGTGCCGTTAAAGCAAATTGATGCCAAAATCCAGACTGCAAAACTCCAGCTTCAAATAATTGGCGAACCATCTCAAGACTATCCACCGTTTCCTGAATGGTTTGCGTTGGATATCCATACATCAAATAAGCATGAACCATAATTCCAGCTTCGGTAAAATTACGAGTTACTTTTGCGACTTGTTCGACGGTAACACCTTTATCAATTAATTTCAACAATCGATCTGAAGCGACTTCCAAACCTCCTGAAACTGCAATACAGCCAGAAGCTTTTAGCAATAGACATAAATCTTTTGAGAAGCTTTTTTCAAAACGAATATTTGTCCACCAGGTTACCGCAAGTTTTCTTTTTAGAATTTCAAGAGCCAAAGCACGCATTAAAGCGGGCGGAGCAGCTTCATCTACAAAATGAAATCCGTTTTGACCTGTCTGCTCGATTAATTCCTCCATTCGATCGCAAAGCAAACTTGCCGCAACAGGCTCATAAACTTTTATATAATCTAAAGAAATATCACAGAAAGTACATTTTCCCCAATAACATCCATGAGCCATTGTGAGTTTATTCCAACGTCCATCGCTCCACATTCTGTGCATCGGATTTACAATTTCGATAACCGAAATATATTTATCCAAAGGCAGATCGGAGTAATCTGGGGTTCCAACTTGAGATTGTTTATAATCGTGTTTTAGAGAATTATTTTTATAGATAACTTCACCTTTTTCTAACAAAAATGTTCTTTTAAAAGAATCAGAATCAGGATTTTCTAAATGAAAAATCAGTTCTTCAATTGGCACTTCTCCATCATCTAATGTGATAAAATCAAAAAACTCAAAAACGCGTTTATCTGAAAGCGAACGTAATTCTGTATTTGGAAAACCTCCTCCCATCGAAATCTTAATTTCGGGATGGTTTTGTTTTACCCATTGTGCACAACGAAACGCACTATATAAATTTCCTGGAAAAGGAACAGAAATTAGAAATAAAGTTGGTTTTACAGCTCCAATTTTAGCTTTCAAAAGTGAAATTAAAATCGAATCGATATAAGTTGGCTTTTGCTGCAAAGCTTTATATAATTCGTCAAACGAGTTGGCACTTCGTCCTAAACGCTCAGCATATCGGCTGAAGCCAAAATTCTCATCAACACATTCGACAATAAAATCTGAAATATCTTCGAGATATAAAGTCGCCAAATGTTTAGCTTTATCTTGAGTTCCCATTGAACCAAAAGCCCAGTCGAGTTCTTCCAATTGCGCAAAACGAGAAGCTTCGGGCAGAAAATCTTCCTGACAAATCTGCAAAGCCAAAGTTGGATTTTTTCCTTGCAGAAACTGAATGACAGGATCGATTGTTTTGATGTATTCGTCTTGAAGAGCAAAAATGCGTTTTGAATTATCTGAGATTTCGTTTCCAACAGCTTCAAACTTGAAACCTGAAACTTGAAACAAATCAATCAATCCTTTCCTAGAAAACAATTCCAAAATCACATCAATACCCAAATCTGCTTGAACCGATTCGATATTTTTGGTATTCAGAAAACCTTTTATATAAGCCGTTGCCGGATACGGTGTATTCAGTTGGGTAAAAGGAGGCGTAATTACAAAAAGTTTCGTTTTCAAAAGGGATTGTTTTTTTTTGCAAAAATACGGGTTATTGTGGATTTTTTACTGAAAAGATTTTATTCGCTTGGGTTTTGATTTTTTAATTTGGTTTTGTAGATATTTAATTACATTTGCGACATTCCAAATCATAACAATGAAACAAAAATTACTTCTATTTTTTATATTTTTCACTGCCTCAATTTCAGCACAAAGCATTCAATGGCAAAATACTATCGGCGGTAATGATTATGATTGGTGCGATTTCATAGAAAAAACAAATGATGGAAATTACATTTCCGGAGGTTATTCTTATTCTAATATTTCGGGAGATAAAAATGAAAATTCAAGAGGCCAAAATGATTTTTGGCTCTTTAAACTTGATAATTTAACTGGAAATTTATTATGGCAAAAAACCATTGGTGGCAATAGTAATGATCACTTAGTTTCTGCGAAAGAAACGACAGATGGAGGTTATATACTAGGAGGATATAGTTCTTCAGGAATTTCTGGAGAAAAAACTCAAAATTCTAGAGGGGGCGATGATTACTGGATTGTAAAGCTTGATTCTAACAGAAATATTATTTGGGACAAAACCTACGGAGGAACCGGAACAGATCGAGTAACCTCCATAATTGAAACTGAAGATGGAGGGTATTTAATTGGAGGAGAATCTGATTCTAATATTTCTGGTGATAAAACTGAAAATTCTAAAGGAGGTATTGATATCTGGCTTATCAAGATAGATAATCTAGGGGCTATTGTCTGGCAAAAAACATTAGGAGGAAATAATTTCGATTTAATTTCGTGTATCAGCAAAACAAATGACCATAATTATGTTTTAGCGGCATCTTCCAGTTCGAATATATCGGGTAATAAAACTCAAAACTCTAAAGGGATTTCCGATTACTGGATTTTAAAACTTGACCTTAATGGATCGATCATTTGGCAAAATACTATTGGTGGCAATAATGGTGATTATGCAAAAACAGTAATCGTTACACCAGATGGAAATTATTTAATTGGAGGCGATTCTTCTTCAGGAATTTCTGGCGATAAAACAGAAAAGACCCTTAATAATTCTACAGATGTCTGGCTTGTCAAATTAGATAGTAATGGACAATTAATCTGGCAGAAGAATTTTGGAGGAGATAGTACGGAAATTTTTGCTAATATGCGAGCAACTTCTGACAATGGTTTGGTTCTTGGAATTATGTCCTACTCAGGAATTTCTGGAATCAAAACAGAAGCTTCTCAAGGCGATCGCGATTATTGGATTGTAAAATTAGATGTAAATAATGTAGTAGAATGGGACAAAAGTTTTGGAGGATCTAGTCTTGATCAAACACAATCAATAATTCAATCGAATGACGGCTCGTATGTCGTTGCAGGTTGGTCACAATCTAATATTTCTGGAGATAAAACTGAAAATAAAAGTGGGTTACAAGATTTTTGGATTCTTAAATTTAGTGTCTGCAATACCTCAAAACCAGCAGCAGATTCTCAGCAATCTTTCTGCATACAACAAAACGCAACTTTAAGCGATATTCAAGTTATTGGACAAAATCTAAAATGGTTTGACACTTTTTTTTCGGCATCTACTTTACCCGAGACAACTTTATTAGAAAGCCGCGTTTATTATGTTTCTCAAACCTTGAATAACTGCGAAAGCGAAAGATTACCTGTTACTGTAAAAATACAAGATACACCACTTCCATCTGCCAATTCTCCACAGCAGTTTTGCATTCAAAAAAATGCAAAAATTAGTGATATTGCAATAAATGGCCAAAGCATTAAATGGTACGAAAGTTCTTCCTCTACAAGTCATTTATCAGAATCAACTTCATTAGAAAATGGAATTACTTATTATGCTTCTCAAACAGTAAGTACTTGTGAAAGTGACAGAATTCCTGTAACAATAAGCATTCTAGAAGCATCAGCTGGAGATTGTATTCGTTTGGTTAATGAAATTCCGTATCCAAAATTCTTTACTCCAAATGGAGATAGTTTTAATGATACTTGGACAATTGACCCTGATTATTTAGCTCCTAATTCAACTATTAGAATATTTGATCGTTACGGAAAACTTATTAAAGAACTAGGATTAAATACTTCTTGGAACGGAACTTATCTAGGAAATCCAGAACCTGCTTCAGACTATTGGTTCACCGCAACTAGTATAAATGGAAAAGAATATAGAGGTCATTTTTCTTTAAAGAGATAAAGCAAAAATCGCAAAAATTTATGTCCAAAAGCAAACTCTTTGCAATTGCATAAATCTTTGCGATTCCATAATTTTATTTCGTCTGCAACAGAACCCAGCTTGAAATCTCTTCTAATGCTGTCGGAGATATTGTTTGCTCAATTGATGCATACTCTTCAGGTAATCCCGTTTTACACTCTTGAAATAAATGATTTAAATTTGGCAGTTCTTTAGTTGTCACCTTTTTATTTCCTGCTTTTGTCAAAGCCTTATTAATATTTTGAAGATTTATTTCTGAAGGAACTTGCAAATCTTTGCTTCCATTAATTGCCAAAACTGGGCATTTTACTTTTTCTAAATATGGAGCTGGGTCAAGTTTTAAAAAATTATAAATCCAAGAACCTGTAATTTGATCTGTGGTAGTTTTAGCTTGCTCTTCACTTAATAATTTTGATTTAAAATAAGCGGTAACACTCGCTTTCAAATTATCATCATTTACCGTACTTTGCACAATAATATCATAAGCACCCTTAAGAATTTCTTTGTTCTGCTGTATCATTGCTTCTGAAATTCCCTTTTGTTTTTCTATTAATTCCTTTTGCAAGAGAAGCAATTTATCACCTCGAATTCCTGTTCCTGCCATTAAAACAATAAATGAGATATCTTTAGAATTTCCAGCAACAATTGGAGCAATTACTCCTCCTTCACTATGTCCAATTAAACCAATTTTACTTTTATCAATTTCCTTCCTAGTTTTCAAATAGTCAACACCAGCCTGTACATCTTTTACAAAATCTGTAGTAGTTGCACTTTTAAAATCACCAGTAGACTCTCCAAAACCACGATCATCGAAACGCAAAACAGCAATTCCTTTTCTGGTAAGATAATCTGCTAGAACTAAGAATGGTTTATGTTGTAATGCTTCTTCATCTCGATTTTGCGCACCGCTTCCGGAAATTAGAATAACTACTGGAAAATTACCTTCTTTTTTAGGCAACGATAAAGTTCCTGCCAAAATCACTTGATCTTTTTTATTTTCGAATTTTACATCTTCTGTATACTAAGAAAATGGCTGTTTTGGTTCCTGAGGCCTTACAATTTCAATATTTCCTTTTGATAAATTAAGATCAAATGTGTGTCCGTTTTGAGTTATTTTTCCAACAAAAACATTATCAGCATTCAATTTTCCTTCGTACGAACCACCTACTGCAGGAATATCTAATTTCAATACCGAATTTTCGAAAGTAGTGGATTTAACTGGAATTCCTTTTGCATTTTGGTCTGGACTATCTGTGGTAGAAGTGTAACCGTTTTGTGTTTTTGTAAGATTAAAAACAACTCTTAATTCATTGTTTGGAAGTTTTAAAACACCATTCCAGTGCCCTGAAATATCTTGTGCGAACGATTTTGAAGAACTAAAAATTAGGAATATAAAAAGTATTATTTTTTTCATTTCGATGCTTAATTACTTAAAGATTGTTTTCTTTTTTTTCTAAACTTTTAAACTTAAAATAGGAATAAATTATAGGAACAAAAGCAATGGTAAGACCAATACCTACAAAAAATTTAGAAAAATTAAATCCCGAAAACAACAAGCCTCCCAAGATGAAAATAAAGCCAGCCACAAGCCATAATTTTCCTGCAAAAGAATGAGTAGCTTTCCATACCTGCTGATTCTCTAGTGTCCACGGCGTGCGAATTCCAATAAAATAATTCGGCTGAATAACTTTAAAATAATTTCCAAAAATCATTAGTAAAATTCCAACTGCAACATACATTAAGCCCGGACTAGAAAAAGATTGATTTTTCGTTATATAAACAATAAATGTAGCCAGCAAAGACATGAATAAAACCAAGAAGAATTTGAGCTGATAAAACTTCCTTCCCATTAATGAAATTCTATTTTTGGGGTCAATTTTAGATGCCGCAGTCATTAAGCCGTACATCAAAACTGGAAGCATAAAAAGCAAAAATATTAAGCTAAACTTATCACCCCAATTGTCAATTTCTCCTTTGTAATTCCAATGCACAGGGACTCTTTCAGGAAGTTTGTTCCAAATTGCTGCTAAATAAATAAAAGGAATCAAAACAATTCCAATTAAGGGAAGCTCTTTTTTTAATTCTAAATTCATTTTTTATTGTTTAAAGGTTAGTATCCATTGCAAAACATCTTCCATTATGGTGGTATTGATGGAGTAAATGATGAATTGCCCGTTTTTTTCAGATGTAATTAAATCAGCTCTTTTTAAAATATCTAAATGATGCGAAATACTAGGTTTAGAAATATTAAAAGCATCGGCAATCTCTCCCGCCGACATATCTTTTTGCTTTAAAAGATCCAGAATCTCTCTTCTAGTTGCGTCATTTAATGCTTTAAAAATATCATTCATCTCATTTACATATTTAGACAAATATCTAAATACTTTTTAAACTAACAAAAAAAAAGCAGTAATTTTTTACATTACTGCTTTTAAATATTTTTATGAACAACCTAAAACTTATGTTCGTCTTTACTAATTACTAAAAAGGCAATTAAAGAGATTAAGGCTGCGGTAACTAAATAATACCCTACATAACTTACATCATAAGTCTTAGCCAGCCAAATTGCAATCATAGGCGCAAAAGCAGCGCCAAGGATTCCAGCCATATTAAAAGTCAAAGATGCTCCAGAATAACGAACGTTTGTTGGAAACAATTCTGACAGGAATGTTCCTAAAGGCCCGTAAGTAAACCCCATTAAAGACATCCCGATACAGGCGAAAACAGTTACCAAAGTTATATTTCCTGAACTCAAGAAATAAGAAAAGAAAAATCCGAAAACAGCAATCGCACCTGTAGCAACAATAAGCATTTTACGTCGGCCTATTTTATCTGCAACTACTGCAGAAACTGGAATAAACAACGCAAAAAACAATACAGAGAACAATTGTATTAGTAATCCATTACGTTTAACAATTCCTAAATCTGAAGTTGCCCAACTTAATGTAAATACTGTCATTAAATAAAAAACTAAGAATGTTGTAACAGCAGCAAGAGTTCCAAAAATCAACTGATTTTTATAAGATTTCACCAATTCTAAAAAAGGAACCTTTACTTCTTCTTTTTCCTTTTTGGAATTTTCAAAAGAAGGCGTTTCAGTAATTTTTGTTCGAATATAAAAACCAACGATTACCAAAAGTGCACTGGCAATAAACGGAATTCTCCATCCATAATTCATAAAATCATCATTGCTCATTGAATCAGTAAGCAATAGAAAAGTTCCGCCTGAAAGCAATAAACCGATTGGAGCTCCCAATTGCGGAAACATTCCGTACCATGCGCGTTTATTTGGTGGCGCATTCTCGATTGCAAGCAAGACTGCTCCTCCCCACTCGCCTCCTAAACCAACTCCTTGTCCGAATCTACAAAGCATCAATAATAATGGAGCCGCAACACCAATGCTTTCATAACTTGGCAGGAAACCAATTGTTACGGTAGAAATTCCCATTGTCAATAAAGCTGCTACAAGGGTAAATTTACGTCCAATTTTATCTCCGTAATGTCCAAAAAATGCAGAACCTAAAGGGCGCGATAAAAAGGCGATAGAAAATGTTGCTAAAGATTCTAGAGTCGCCATTGTCGAATCTGAACTTGGAAAAAATAATTGCGGAAAAACCAATACAGCCGCATTGGCATAAATATAAAAATCAAAAAATTCGATTGTGGTGCCTATAAGGCTTCCAAAAAGAACATGTTTTAAAGAGTTCTTTTTACTTGGGTTACTTTTCATGAAAACTGATATCTTTTTTATTTGCAAAAATAGAGTTTCATTATTAAAAACTCACAGTTAGATCAATTACTTTCATAACTAATTTACATTTTTAACAAATTATGTAAATTTTCAATTTTCAACAACCTTACAAAATAAAAATTTAAAAACTTGATTTCAACGCTTTTAAAAACATTAGAAAAAAAATCAAATCTTAAGCAATTGTTAATAGCGTTTTTAACTGTATATTTTCATTAAATTTACAGCTATCAAAAATAAATTTAAAATTATGCCTACCGACTGTATCAGCTTTCAATCTTCTGGATATTTCTCTAAACTAATGCAGGATTATTTAGATCAAAAACCAGAATTAAAACCGCTGTACAATAATTTTCCTACCTTAGAAAATTTCGAAAAACAAATAGCCGAAAAAGCAGCTAATTTTGATCAGAATAACCGAACAGTATTGGTTGACGCTCTGCATAAACAATATCAAAATATTGAAATTTCAGATTTAACGAGACAAAACATTTCGCTTTTAGCACTCGAAAATACTTTTACCATCACCACTGGCCATCAGCTAAATTTGTTTAGCGGGCCATTGTATTTTTTATATAAAATTATTTCGACAATTAATTTGACTAAAGAATTAAAATCGAAATACCCTTCGTACAATTTTGTTCCAGTTTACTGGATGGCAACAGAAGATCATGATTTTGAAGAAATTAATTATTTTAATTTTAAAGGAAAAAAAATCCGCTGGAATGCAGAAAGCACTGGTCCAGTTGGAAGACTTTCAACCGATGGTTTAGAAGATTTATTTGAAGTTTATTCTAAAGAACTAGGTTCGAGTTCTAATGCAAATACCCTAAAAAGGCTGTTTGAAGACGCTTATTTAAAACATGAAAATCTAGCAGATGCAACTCGCTACTTAGCAAACGCACTTTTTGCCAATTACGGTTTAGTAATTATAGATGCAGATACTGCCGATTTAAAACGTGCTTTTATTCCGTTTGCAAAAGAAGAATTAGAAAATCAGACTTCATTTAAAGCAGTTCAGAAATCAATTGAAGAACTTGCAGATTATACAGTTCAGGTAAATCCGCGTGAAATTAATTTGTTTTACATTGAAGATAAACTGCGCGAAAGAATCATTTTTGAAAATGATAAATATTGGGTTAATAATACCAAAATTTCATTTTCAAAGGATGAAATTTTCAAATTACTAGAAAACAATCCTGAAAAATTCAGTCCAAATGTAATTATGCGTCCGTTGTATCAGGAAATAATTCTTCCTAATCTTTGCTACATTGGCGGAGGCGGAGAAATTGCGTATTGGCTAGAATTAAAAGCTTTTTTTGATGCTGTAAATATTACTTTCCCAATAGTATTAGTTCGAAATTCGGTTCTTTTAGCAACCGAAAAACAAGTTAAAAAAGCCGACAATTTAAATTTATCTTGGAAAGATTTATTCAATAAGTCGGAGAATTTAATAAATGAGATTACTCATAAACTTTCACCATTTCCAATAGATTTAACTCCCCAAAAAGAAGCGCTTGAAAAACAGTTTAATTATCTTTTTGAATTAGCTGAAAAAACAGACAAATCTTTCACCGGAGCCGTAAAAGCACAGGAAGTGAAACAAAAGAAAGGTCTTGAAAATCTGGAAAAACGTTTGCTAAAAGCGCAAAAAAGAAAACTTCACGATCAATTGCAACGTGTAACCGATTTACAATGCGAGCTGTTTCCAAACAATAGTCTTCAGGAGCGCCAAGCTAATTTTTCTGAATTTTATTTAGAAAAAGGAGATCAGCTGATTCCGCTTTTGATTCAAAAATTAAAGCCTTTAGAACATAATTTTGACATCATAATAATCTAAAATAATTATCTTTAGAAATTCAAAAGCGATAATTTAGGAACAAATAACCAGCACATCTCCTAAATTATTGCTCTCTCAAACCAAATAGAATTATATTTTTATAACCTATTAACGAACTAACCTGATGGTAAGAGAACGCCTAATTTCGCTTGATGTCTTTCGCGGACTGACTATTCTATTGATGACTATTGTAAACAACCCTGGTGATTGGGGAAATGTCTATCCTCCGCTTTTGCACGCACAATGGAATGGCTGTACACCAACAGATCTTGTATTTCCATTTTTCATCTTTATAATGGGAGTTGCCGTACCGCTAGCAATGCCAGAGAAAACGTATGACGAAACAACATTTAATAAAATCCTGATTCGTTCTTTAAGAATGTTCTGTTTAGGGATTTTCTTTAACTTCTTTGGAAAAATTCAGCTATTTGGTTTAGACGGAATTCCACTTTTGATTGGCAGATTGGTTATTACTTTTGCCGTTGGCTATGCTTTGATGGGAAATTTTAGCAACAGACTAAAAAACATTTTGGCCTTTAGCATTTTAGCCCTATATCTCATTTTAGCTTACGGAGGATTTGAAAATTATGCAGATGTAAGACTTCCTGGAGTGCTACAACGTATTGCGGTTGTCTATTTTGTAGTTTCGCTTTTATACTTAAAAACAACACGAAAAACTCAGCTTATTACCGGAATTGTTTTGCTTTTAGGCTATTGGGCCGTTATGACTTTAATTCCTGTTCCTGGACTTGGAGAAGCTAATTTAGAAAAAGGAACCAATTTAGCCGCTTGGGTTGACAGCGCCTTTCTAAAAGGACATATGTATCACGAAACCAAAACTTGGGATCCAGAAGGAATTTTAAGTACAATTCCATCAATTGTAAACGGGATTATTGGCTTATTTATTGGTCAAATCTTACTTCTAAGTGTAACTAAAATCCAGAAAGCCCAAAGAATGGGAATGATCGGGACTGCATTAATTTTTTTCGGTTTAATCTGGGATTTAGTTTTCCCGATAAACAAATCGATCTGGACAAGCAGTTATGTCGTATATACAACAGGACTAGCAACAGTTTGTCTTACAGCACTATATTACCTAATTGATATAAAAGAATTCAAAAAAGGCTTTAAGCTATTTGTAATTTGGGGAGTAAATCCAATGATTGTTTTCTTTGCCTCGCAAATTATCCCGCAGGCTTTGGTCATGATTCATTTTCAAAATCCGTCACTTCCAAACCAACAGATCAATCTATTAGATTACTTGTACCGATTTGGCATCGCGCCATTCTTCAGCAATCCAATGACAGCATCTTTAGCAGGCGCATTAACCTATGTAGCAATCTGGACATTTATTTTATGGATTTTCTATAGAAACAAACTAATCTTTAAAGTATAATTTTTGAAACCTTATATGTAGAGACGCACAGCAGTGCGTCTTTTTTATTGTCAACATTTGTTCGTGTTAGATGCACTGCAGTGCATCTCAACATATATACCAATCAACATAAAACACATTTTTGTCCAAAACATCATTCTAAAGCGTTTTATTTATGATTTTATTAAAATCAATTCATAAAAAAAGTATACTTTTGCACAAAATTTAATAAAATACAAAATGGCAACAAATAGAACTTTTACAATGATTAAACCAGATGCTGTTGCAAACGGACACATCGGGAATATCTTAGCAATGATTACTAATGGTGGTTTCAAAATCGTTTCATTAAAATTAACTCAATTAACTGTAGCAGATGCTAAAGCATTTTACGCAGTTCACGCAGAAAGACCTTTCTACGGAGAATTAGTTGAATTTATGTCTCGCGGACCAATTGTTGCTGCTATTTTAGAAAAAGACAACGCAGTAGAAGATTTCAGAACTTTAATTGGAGCTACAAACCCAGCTGAAGCTGCTGAAGGAACTATTCGTAAAGCATACGCTACTTCAATTGGAGAAAATGCAGTTCACGGATCTGACAGCGACGAAAATGCTGCTATTGAAAGCGCATTCCACTTTGCAGGAAGAGAGCAATTCTAATAATTTTAGATTGCAGATTGTAGATTTTAGATTTCAGATTTCAGATTTCAGATTGCTGAATCTAACGATCACAAATAAAAAAATCCATTCGCTTAGCGAATGGATTTTTTTTTATCGAAAAATCTAAAATCTAAAATCTAAAATCTGAAATCTAAAATCTAAAATTCTAAGAAGTCTAACGTAAAACGACATCTTTCACAACTTCACGCCCCAATTCCTCATTGATCATTTTTACGATTTTATATTTTCCATGAGTCAATTCTTCACGCAGAACAGAAGAACCTAATTCTACATAAAGCGTACTGCCTTTCAAAACAACATTTCGGGTATATGTATTCACACCATTCCCCATAAGCTGCCTCCAAGCCTCACGAACATCAATTTCATCCATTCCAGGTTGCAATTTATTCACCTGAATAATTTGCTGTAAAACAGCACCAATTGTTGTTTCGCTATTTAGTCTTTTCGCCATCGTTCATAAGATTTACAGGTCCAGTTTTTTTATAATGATATTCTATTTTTTGCGGGTTTTTAACCACTAATTTGTCATCTGAAAGTGAAATAATTTCTTCGCTCCATTTTGTATATTTCGTTTTATAATCTAGAAAAACATGTTCTCCTGCAAAACGAACTGAAACGTTCTCAAAAGTGTCTGTGGTCAAAAACGTTTCGTCAAACTGAGGCATCACTTTCGTTCGAATTCCTTTATTATTTTTAATTTGAAAAAAATCAAAAGTCTCGTTCATTTTATACTCCTTCTCTTCTCCTTTATCAAAAACCACTTTTTCAATCTCCCAATAGCCATTTAGTTTAGCAATATCTGCAGGTTTTATTTCTTGTTTACAGCCTGCAAACAAAAGTGAAAAAACCATAATCACAAAAATGTTTTTCATACTTAAAAATATTAAAATTTATTCTTTTTCTTTAAATGAAGTCGAAGATTTAGGAGCTATTTCCTGCTGTCCCCTCTATCTTTTGTGCCGAACACCGGCACAAAAGGATGCCGCTCCCATCAGGGCTAGGGCTCCTGTTTTCAAAAGAAATTTTATCGAACTACAAAGATAATCTTATAATCATCAAAAGAAATAAAAAATCAAAAAACACCATAAAGTATTTTTCAAAGCAAGGTATACCTAATAAAAAAGAGCCTTCAAATAGAAACGCCTAAACGAATCCTATTTAAAGGCTCAATAAATTTTCAATTATATTTATCGATTAGAACGTATTCTTTTAAGCACTCCTAAAAAGAATAAAACTATTCCCAGAACCAATAAAATATAGTATATCGAAAGATTTTTATCCTTTAAAACATTTGCCAGAACAAAAGATAGTACACTAGCAAAATAGAATGTTAAAGCTGATACATTTTTCATTATAAATTATTTAAAGAAACTGTCAACGAATTCATATTTATTAAAGACTTGCAAATCTTCAATTCCTTCGCCGACACCAATATATTTAACTGGAATTTGAAATTGATCAGAAATACCAATTACAACCCCTCCTTTTGCAGTTCCATCCAATTTTGTAACTGCTAACGAAGTTACTTCTGTTGCTGCTGTAAATTGTTTAGCTTGTTCAAAAGCGTTTTGACCAGTTGAACCATCTAAAACCAAAAGTACATCGTGAGGAGCATCAGCAACCACTTTCTGCATGACACGTTTTACCTTCGACAGTTCGTTCATCAAATTCACTTTATTATGAAGACGTCCCGCTGTATCAATAATAACAACATCTGCATTCTGAGCCACGGCTGATTGCAAAGTATCAAAAGCGACAGAAGCTGGATCACTTCCCATATTTTGTCTCACAATTGACACCCCAACACGGTCAGCCCAAACTTGTAACTGATCTATCGCCGCTGCACGGAAAGTATCTGCCGCACCTAAAACAACTTTATGCCCTGCTTTTTTAAACTGATACGCCAATTTACCAATAGTAGTTGTTTTTCCAACACCATTTACTCCAACAACCATTAAGACGTAAGGCTTTTTATCTTTTGGAACTTCAAATTCTGTTGCTTCACCTGTATTTGTTTCAGACAGTAAAGCTCCTATTTCATCTCTTAGAATCTGATTTAACTCATCTGTTCCTAAATATTTATCTTCAGCAACACGTTTTTCAATTCTTTCAATGATTTTTAATGTAGTATTTACTCCAACATCAGAACCTACAAGAACTTCTTCCAGATTATCTAAAACATCATCATCAACTTTAGATTTTCCTGCAACGGCTTTACTTAACTTCGAGAAAAAAGTAGTTTTTGTTTTTTCAAGACCTTTGTCTAAAGTCTCTTTTTTTTCGCTAGAGAATAATTTTTTAAAAAAACTCATTTTTTGTAGATTATTAGATTTACTAGATTTCTCGATTTTCAGGCAAGAAATCCAAATCTTTAAAGAAAGTGCAATTGTTTTTTTAAAAACGACCAATTGTTACGATTCTTTAAATTTTTAGACAAATATAGGTAATAAAAAAGCTACTTCCGAATGAAAGTAGCTTTTCTATATAATGTAATTGTAATTATTTCTTTTTCAAGAATTCATCAACTTCTTCAGGAGCCATAATAGATTCTACGAATGTATATGCACCAGTTTTAGGAGATTTTACCATTTTGATGGCTTTTGATAATCTCTTAGAAGATGTTTGTAACGATGCTACGGTTTTCTTTGCCATGATTCAAATGTTATTTGAAGTTTTTCATAAAACTCGAAATGGCTAAACCATTTGAGATTTATAAAAATCTCTAATTATTACTTAATTTCTTTGTGAACAGTTACTCTTTTCAAAACTGGATTAAATTTTTTAATCTCTAATCTGTCTGGAGTATTTTTTTTGTTCTTAGTTGTAATATATCTAGAAGTTCCTGCAACACCAGAAGCTTTGTGTTCAGTACATTCTAAAATTACTTGGATTCTATTACCTTTCTTTGCCATCTTGCTATATATTTATTTAGGAAAAGATTATTTGATAAATCCTTCTGACTGCGCTTTTTTCAAAACTGCAGTGATTCCATTTTTATTAATTGTTTTTATCGTAGATGCTGCTACTCTAAGAGTAATCCATCTATCTTCTTCTGGAAGATAAAAACGCTTTTTAACTAAGTTTACAGAAAACTTTCTCTTAGTTTTGTTCATAGCGTGAGAAACGTTATTTCCTACCATCGCTCTTTTACCTGTAAGGTCACAAACTCTTGACATTATACTTATCTTTTATCGTTATTCAAAATCAGGGTGCAAAGAAAAGAAAAATAAACCATTGTAGCAAAAAATTATTGCACAAATTTTAAAATTTCTTTCTGTAAAATTTCCAAACTCTTGATAGATGCCCTATCTATCACTTTTTCACGAGGTTGTCCGAAGTTAAATTCCTCTACAATTACTCCCTCTGGAGTTGCTAAAGCAATAAAAACAGCTCCAATTTCGGCATCAGAATCACCTTTTGAAGGTCCCGCATTACCTGTCGTTGCTAGAGCATAGTCAGTTTTTAGCAAATCTTTCACACTCAGCGCCATAGCCGAAGCAACCTCAGCACTTACAACCGAGAACTGATCAATTAAATTTTGCGGAATTCCCAAAACATTCACTTTTGCCTCTGTTGCGTAAGAAACCACACTTCCTTTAAAATAGCCCGACGAACCAGGAACACACGACAGTAGCGAAGCAATTCTTCCTCCTGTACAACTTTCTGCTGTTGAGATTGTTTTGCTTTGTTTAGAAAGCAATTTACCAATTACAGTTTCGATTGTCTCGTTTTCTTCGTAACCTACAATTATATCATGAATTACAGCATCTAAAGACTGAACATTAGATTCTATTGCTTCTTCCAACTCTTCTTTATTAGTTCCTCTGGCGGTCAAACGCAAACGAACTCGTCCCGGATTTGGCAAATAAGCCAATTTTATAAATTCTGGAAGATTATTCTCCCATTGCTCAATACGTTCTGCAACTAAACTTTCGCCTTGACCATAAGTCAAAATGGTTTTATGAATAATATAAGGGCGTTTATATTCACGAACAATCTTTGGAATTATTTCTTCTTCTACCAAATATTTCATTTCATACGGAACTCCTGGAAGCGAAATAAAAACGGTATTTTCCTTCTTCATCCACATCCCTGGCGCAGTTCCCACTTTGTTATGCAAAACAGTACAAGTTGACGGAACCAAAGCTTGATCTTTATTCAATTGAGAAATTGGTCTTTTATAAAAACCTTCAATCAATTCGGTTACATGCGCCAAAACTTTTTGATCTACAACTAACTCATCATTAAAGTATTCACAAAATGTTTTCTTTGTAACATCATCTTTTGTTGGCCCTAATCCGCCAGTCACAATAACAACATCTACTTTGTTTTGCAATTGAGCAAAAGTATCTAAAATATGTTTTTTGTCATCGCTTATCGACAGCATTTCTGCCACCTCAACTCCAATTCTATCGAGTGATTTAGCAATAAAAGCCGAATTTGTATCTACGATTTGGCCAATTAAGATTTCATCTCCAATAGTAATAATTGCTGCTTTCATATCAGTGAAATATTTTTGTTGCTTAAATAAATAAGCCAATAATTTATAAGTAGAAAATTTAAATTTTGTCTTGGAGGAAGGTATTAACGGCTTTTACAAACTATAAGCCTGTTTACAAAATTTAAAAAATGTTTTGACTTATTCCTTTAAAACAGGAATAAGTCAAATTTTATATTAAAGATCAAAATCTTTTTTAATTTCTTTAATCGCTTCTTTTACTTGTACCTTAATACTTTTAAAAGTTTCGATAATATCTTTTTTCTTGCCTTCAGCTTTTGTCCAAGCTTCTACTTGCAAAATTTCTTCAAAAGCCACATTTAATCCCATTAGATCCAATGTAGGCTTTATTTTATGAGCATAGGAATAGGCGTATTTATGATCCTTCTTCTTAATTCCTTCTTTGATTTGTTTTAAATCTTCAGGAACTTCTGTAACAAATAAAGTTAAAATCTGATTTACAAATTCAGGATCGTTATCTGAAAGCGCATAAACTTTCGAAAGGTTGTACTTTAAAGCCATTATTTTACTTGTATTCTGAATAATTTTTTATCTTCTAAAAAGCCTTCTAAAACATCATTTGGTTTTACAGCCGCAACACCTGCCGGCGTTCCTGTAAAAATAATATCTCCAATTTTTAATGTAAAAAACTGAGATACATGTGAGATTAATTCATCAATCTTCCAAAGCATCATACTCGAGTTTCCTTTTTGAACTGTTTCTGAATTGCTTCTTAATTCAAAATTAAGATTTTCCATAGAAACAAAATCAGTTTTTGGCAAAAAATCACCAATAACCGCAGAACCGTCAAAAGCCTTGGCTTTTTCCCACGGAAGCCCTTTTTCTTTCAATTTACTTTGCAAGTCTCGAGCAGTAAAATCGATTCCTACACTTATTTCATCATAATATTTATGAGCAAATTTTGGCTCAATATATTTCCCAACTTTATTAATCTTTACGATTATTTCAACTTCATGATGAACATCTTCAGAAAACTCTGGAATTACAAACGGATGCTGTTTCAGCAAAACCGCAGAATCAGGCTTCATAAAAACAACAGGCTCACTCGGACGCTCGTTTTTCAACTCTTCTATATGATTGGCATAATTCCTGCCGACACAGATAATCTTCATTCTTCTTAAGGTACTGAGGTTCTAAGGTTCTAAGATTCTAAGATTTCATGTTTAAAAAACTCAGAACCTTAGAATCTTAGCATCTTATTTTGTATTTAATTTTCTTAATTTAATTGCTGTCAAAACTTTTTTGGTATATAAAGGAAAATCAGCATTTTGGATCCAGCTGAAATATCCTGGCTCTGTTTCTAGAACCTTTTCTACTTTTGCACCTTTATGTTTTCCAAAAGTAAAAATTTCTTCGTCATCTTTATCAAAAGCAATCATTCCGGCAAAATCTGCTATTTTTTTACGTGTTGTAAACTCAGATAAAGATTTCATGTCATTTTCTAATTCTGGATAACGATCTAATTGCGCTTTCAAGATTTCGTAAGTAGCCATTGTATCTGCTTCTGCCGAATGTGCATTATCCAAATTTTTTCCACAATAAAATTTCAAAGCAGCACTTAATGTACGCTCTTCCATTTTATGAAAAATCGTCTGCACATCTACAGAAACTTTATTTTTCATATCAAAATCAACTCCTGCACGAAGCAGTTCTTCCGCTAGAAGGGGAATATCAAAACGATCTGAATTAAATCCGCCAAGATCACTGTCTTTTATCATATTATGAATATGCGGAGCAAGTTCTGCAAAAGTCGGTTCGTTGGCTACTTTTTCGTCTGTTATGCCATGAACTGCAGTTGTTTGTGGAGGAATTGGAATTGTTGGATTAACCAGCCAGGTTTTACTTTCTTTGTTTCCGTTAGGAAAAACCTTGAATATTGAAATTTCTACGATTCTATCTTTACCGATATCAATTCCCGTTGTTTCGAGATCAAAAAAGCAAATTGGCTTGTTAAGTTTTAATTCCATTTCTAATTTTTATAAGTTTACAAATGTAATTTTTAAAGCGGAATATCTTCCCTTATTCTGATTTTTTTTGTCGAAAAATGCTTTCAATTATGCAATTTTAACTTTTAAAAAACAAGCCCTTAATAAGTCTGCGTATTACTGCTTAATTCTTTTCTTACAAAAGAAAAAATCCGACAAGTTTAAAACCAGTCGGATTTGAATTTATTTTTAAAATGAATTTTAGAAATCTCTATCTACATCAAAAGCTTCTAAATATTCTGCTACTCTTTTCACAAAACTTCCTCCTAAAGCTCCGTCAACAACTCTATGATCATAAGAGTGCGATAAGAACATTTTTTGACGAATTCCGATAAAATCACCTTCTGGAGTTTCAATAACCGCAGGCACTTTACGAATTGCGCCAAGCGCTAGAATACCAACTTGTGGCTGATTGATAATTGGCGTTCCGAATACACTGCCAAAAGTACCAACGTTTGTAACGGTGTATGTTCCGCCTTGCGTATCGTCTGGCTTTAGTTTTCCAGCTTTTGCACGGTTTCCTAAATCGTTAACCGCTTTTGCCATTCCAACCAAATTCAACTGATCTGCATTTTTAATTACGGGAACAATTAAATTTCCGTTTGGCAATGCTGCCGCCATTCCTAAATTGATATTTTTCTTTTTAATGATATAATCTCCGTCAACAGAAATATTCATTCCAGGAAAATCTTTTAAAGCTTTTGCAACCGCTTCCATCATAATCGGAGTAAAAGTCAATTTCTCGCCCTCTCTTTTTTCGAAAGCTGTTTTTACTTTATCTCTCCATTTTACAATATTCGTTACATCAACCTCAATAAAAGATTGTACGTGAGCAGAAGTCTGAACCGAAGCGGTCATATAACCAGAAATCAGTTTACGCATTCTGTCCATTTCAACAATCTCGTCAGCACCGTTTACAGAAACTGGAACCGCTTGCTGGCTTTTTTGAACAGCTGGCTCAACAGCTTTTGGCGCTTCAGCTTTCGGAGTTTCAACAGTTACTTTTGGAGCTGTTTCAACCGCTTGAGGAACTTGAACAGCACCCGATTTACGAGCTTCTACATATTTTAGAATATCTTCTTTAGTCACACGTCCGTCTTTTCCAGAACCTGCAATATTTTCAAGTTCGTTTAAAGAAAGACCTTCTTCTTTTGCAATATTTTTTACTAATGGAGAAAAGAATTTATCTGATCCTGAAAAATCTTGAGAAGTTACCGTTTCTTTAACCGATTCGATTGTTTTTTCGATTTCAGCGACTTCTGCAGGAGCGGCAGTTTCTTGAACCGCATTTACAGCTTCTGGAGCTGCTGTTTCTCCTCCTTCAGTTTCAATAATGGCAATAGCCTGCCCTACTTGCACTAAATCATCTTTACCAAACAATTGCTCAACTAAAATTCCTGATACTTCACTAGGCACTTCGCTGTCAACTTTATCTGTTGCAATTTCGAGTACGGCTTCATCAGCCTCAATTTTGTCTCCAACCTCTTTCAACCAGTTTGTTATGGTTGCTTCAGCGACACTTTCTCCCATTTTAGGAAGTTTTAATTCAAATCTTGCCATATTGTTAATCTAAAAGATGTTTTTGATTTTCAGATTGCGAAATTAATGAAATTTTTAAACATAAATTACACTTAATATAATTTTTTACTCAATTTTCATGATTTGCCCTCTGTCATTCCTTGAATTACTTCCAATAATAAAACCCGTATTTTTGGGAAAAATTTTAAAAGTAACCTGCTTATCTTTAAGAGTTTCTATGATTTCGATACATTTTTTGAATGAAATATAGTGATTATCCAAAATGATCTCTGCCTTTTTACCCTTTAAAATTAGGCACGAATTTACCATTTTTTCTCCTTTGAAATCTAAAAAAGCAACTTTATTTTCCAAAATCGAAGCCAGTTTTTTAGCGAAATTCTCATTTTCGGAGTATAAAAAATAACTTTCCGGCAATGGGTTTTCTTTTCGTTTTCCTTGAAACATTTTAGCTATTGAAAACAAAAAAGCACCTATTTTAATAAAGATACTAAAGAACTGCGATTTCTTAAAATGTTTCTGATAAAAGAAATTCATGGCTTCTTGAAAACGCATCATGTACTTTTCGTCTTTTATCGTACTTTCTCCTTTATAATGCAAAACGGTGGTTTCATGAAAGTAGAAATTCGTTTTTCCTATTTGTAAAGCCCTATACGACAAATCAATATCATCTGCATACATAAAACAGTTTTCGTCAAAACCATTTAAACCTTCATACAGTTTTCTTTCTAATAACATACAAGCACCAACGAGAATATCTACTTTTCCTGTTTCGTTTTCGTTTAAATGCTGCGCGTAATATTGATTAAAAAGTCTGGTTTTAGGAAAGATCTTATACAATCCGAAGATTTTTGTGAAAGACACCCAAGGCGTTGGAATACCGCGTTTGCTTTCTGGAAGAAATGCTCCTATTCCGTCAATTAATTTACAGCCAATAATTCCTAGATTGTTTTGCCTTTCGGCGAAAGCCAAAATCTTTATGAAAGTATCTTCTGCAACGACAGTATCAGGATTTAAAATACAAACGTACTTTCCTTTCGCTTGACGAACACCAATATTATTTCCTTTTGGGAAACCAAAATTTTCTTTGTTTTCAATCAGTTTTACGTCGGGAAATTTTTCTTTCATCATCAAAACACTTTCGTCTGATGAATTATTATCGACTACAATAATTTCTGCATCGATTGACGCAATTGCTTCCTGAACACTTAAAAGGCATTGTTCGAGAAAGTAACGCACATTGTAATTTAAAATAACAACCGATAATTGCATGAATAATTAAGTCTGTAGATTTTGGCCGAAGTTAGAAATTTTCTGATAACCCTAAGCGAAGCGACCAGTCGTTTTTACTGATTCCGTAATCCAGAGCCAAATTACTGCCGTTGCGTTTATTCCATTTAATGCGAATTCCAGTTCCGACAGCAGGATTCCATTTTTTAAATTCATACGTATCCAGTTTAGAAACCGAAGAAACATTGGTAAAAAAAACAGCACCAAAAAAACCGTTACGACTGATATCTGTTCGATATTCGGTTTCAAAATAAATTAAGGCATTACTTCGGTATCTGTTTTTGGTAAATCCTCGTCCTGTTTTCCCTTCACGATCCCAGCCAATACTTGGGAGATCCAAATAATGCGGTTTCCCTCCAAAAGTAGACCAAAAGAAAGCTCTTGATGCCCAAACCCGATGTTTGGTTTTACTAAAAGAATGGTATTTTCGAGCATCAAAATACAAAGATTGCCATTTGTCTCCTTCTACTCCACTAGTATTGATTCGCAAATCAGCTTCGACGTACAGACCTTGTTCGGGATTGATAATATTTTCTCTAGAATCGTACAAACCCTGAATTGCAAATCCGAAAGAAGTCTCATCAGAATAATCGCCATTCATATATTTATAATAATCTGTTTCTCCGTCTATATAAGACTCTTCAGAAATATTTTTGTAATTGTCAAAAAGAAAACCAACTCCTAAACGATAATTACCGACAATCTGCCTTGTTATAAACTGATAAAAACGCCATTGCTGATAATCGAGCGTAGAGATTTCCTTTTTTGTATTATCTTCTCCCAAACCGTAAGTATCTTGAGGATAAATCATATACCGATAATCTCCCATAAGATTCCACTTATTGTCACTCGTATAAATATAAGATTGGATCGGAAATACAAATTGATTGCTGAAACTAAAATATGGCGAAAAGGTAATTTGAGACATTTTGGTTTTTTCTGCATCTCCCAAGTAAAAAGTAGTCAGAAAAGAGACAACCAAACCATTACTAGAATTAACACCGACAGGAACAGGCAATAAAGAAAAAGCCAGTTTTCGTTTTCTATCTGGGCGAATAGTATCCTGTTTATCAAAAATTTTATGAATGACGTCTAAGATATCACGAGTTTCCACGGCAGTACTATCGTTTTGAGCCTGACAAAACGATCCTATTAAAAATAAAATCAAAATGTATTTAATTTTTAAACCATTCACTCACAATATTTTAAAATCCGTCTCTTACAAATTTAAAATTTTATTAAGAATATTAAGGTCGATTTTGAGGAAAGTTTTCAGTCGCGGTTTTCAGTCTCAGTTTACAAATTGAAAACTCTAAAGATGTAGCTGAATTTTATATCTATTCAAAATCTTCATTACGAAAAGCATAATTATTGAAAACACCAGAGACCATAAAATTCCTGGAACGCCTTCTCTGAAATATCCTGGTATTATATGAAAGTTAAAAGCTTTACAGAAGTAATAAATTACGCCTGGCAAAATATAAATCAATAACGGGTTTGCAGCTGCAGGCATAAAGAATTCGCTCCATCTCGTCTGTTTCTTAACTTCCATCAGCCAATACAGAAAATAGAAAAGGACGGTGCAAATTGCTGCCGAGAACATTGTCCAAGAAGGCGTCCCTTTGATTTTCGATATTCCAAAATACGGGCGAAGCAAGATTGCTGTTACTGTAAATAAAACAATAAAACCAATTACTGCCCAATTGATTTTGGAGCTAATTTTTTGATCAAAAAATAATAACGAAACTATAATTCCAGCAGAAGTCAAAGAAACATGTGTAAGATGTCCTGCTATAAAGCTTAACCAAGAAGTGCTGTGAACAAAAGAGTTTTCTGTTAAATTAAGGGAATTCATAATTACAGAAAAAACTAAAAGTCCAATCATTGCCCATAAGTTTCCTGAAACCAGCCAATAATAAATTACTGTAAAAAGATATGCCCAACCTATTAATCCTAGAATTCCCCACCACTTTGGCGTCATTCCGCGATCTCCAGTATCTTGCACATAAATGAAATAAAGTGCGATGAGAACTAAAATCCCTCCATATTGAAGCACATTTTTTAACCAAGCAGGAAAATCTTTCGGGTATTTATTCCAAATCGGAATAGGCATACTATACGCCAAAAGTCCCCAAAATGCTGGCGTGATAATCATTTTTGCTACATCATATCCATATTCGGCATTGACCATAAAAACACCAATCACAATAAGTGCAATCGCTCTTTTTAAAGTATGAGTCCAGATGGTTTTCGGGCTGTCGCCTTTTATAAGTCTAGCATTAAAAGCAAACGGAACAGACATTCCGACAATAAATAAAAAAGCAGGAAAAACTAAATCTACAAAAGTCATCGCATCGGCATCTGCGGGCATGTGTTTCATCCATTGTGGTACGTTTTGAATACTTGCAAGTTCGTTTACAAAAATCATTACAAAAATGGTAATTCCACGCAAAGCATCAATAGAAATAATACGCTGATTAAACAGATTCTCTTTTATTTTCATAATTTTTTACTTTTTTACTAAAAATCAAATATAGTATAATTCTAAAATGTCTTGTTACAAATTCTCTACTAATTTTGCGCATTATAAAACTGATTTATACATTTTTGCCACATGTTATCATTCCTCAAATCAAAACCCGTATTAAAAGAACTGCTTGATGGCAATTTTGTCGATATTCATTCTCATATTTTACCGGGAATTGATGACGGGGCAAAAAACATGGCAAAATCAATTGAGTTGGTTTCGTCTTTGAAAGCGCTTGGAGTTTCCCAAATTATAACTTCTCCGCATATCAATCATTATGTTTGGAATAATTCGCCAGAGATTATTCAATCTAAACTTCAAGACACCCAAAAGGCATTAGAAGAAAGTAAAATCAAAATACCTCTTCAGGCTGCTGCCGAATATTTTATAGACAGCTGGTTCGAAAATCATTTTAAAGAAGAAAAACTGCTGACTTTAAAAGACAATTATGTTTTGGTAGAAATATCTTATTTAAATGCACCGCTAAATATTTACAAGACCATTTTTGAGATACAAGTCGCGGGTTATATTCCAGTTTTAGCACATCCGGAACGATATGTTTTTTATCACAACAAGTTTTCGGAATATGAAAAATTAAAAAATGCAGGCTGTCTTTTTCAATTAAATCTGCTTTCGACTGTAGAATATTATGGTTCGCAGATTGCTAAAACAACCGATGCTCTTTTAGCAAAAGGAATGTATGATTTTTGCGGAACCGATATTCATCATAAAAAACATATTGCAGCTTTTGACGATAAGATTAAAACCAAAAATATTGCTCCTTTAAAAGAAGTTATTGCTAATAATCAGTTTTTTAAATTCTAAAAAAGCTTAATAGGCGTTTTCTTCTCCTTTAAAAATATTGATAACAGTCTTTACAATAATCTTAATATCTAGCAGAAAACTCCAATTTTCGATATACCAGATATCATATTCCACGCGGTTTTCCATATCGCTTAAGACTTTAGTTTCTCCTCTAAAACCATTTACCTGCGCCCAGCCTGTAATTCCTGGTTTCGCGTATTGGCGTACCAAATAATTATTAATAAGATCGCTGTACTCTTTTGCAAGATTAACCATGTGTGGTCTTGGTCCTACAACGGACATGTCTCCAAGAAAAACATTAAAAAACTGTGGCAGTTCGTCTATACTTGTTTTACGGATAAAAGCACCAAATTTGGTTATTCTGCTATCTCCTTTTTCTGCTTGTTTATTATGTGCCAGACCATTTACATACATACTTCTAAACTTTATACACATAAACGATCTATTGTCTCTCCCCGATCTTTCTTGCTTAAAAAAGATAGGACCTGGTGATTCGAGTCTGATAATAATCATGATAATCGGAAACAGCCAAGGAAAAATAAGTAGAATCACAAGACCCGAAAAACAGATATCGAAAGCCTTTTTCAAAAGTCTGTTGGATGCAAATTCTAACGGTTCTGGACGAAACATTAAGACTGGCGTATTTTCATAAAAAGCAACTTCTACTTTACTTGCTTTGGTATAAAGCTGAAAATCGGGAATGAATTTGATACGAATCATATTTTGCTCGCAAATTCTAGTCAGCTCATTAATAATTTCGATATTGTCAATATGCAATGCAACATATATCTCGTCGATCTTTTTGTCGATCACGAATTTTTCAACATCTTCAAATTTCCCAATAATTAAAGCCGGATCAACAATTTGATTATCATTTATTTCGTCAAAAAAACCTAAAAAACGGTAGCCAAACGTAAGATCTTTTGCAAGAACTTTACGAATTTTTTCACCAGATTTATTGGCCCCTACGATTATAAAAGTCTTAAAATTATAGCCTTTCGCTCGAACATATTTTAAAAGCTTCATTGACAAATAACGAGAAATCATCAGCAATCCAAAAAATATCAGGTAAAAATAAACCAAGCGAAGTCTTGAAATATCAACGTATTTTAAGTAAACAACGAATATCGAGACCAAAGCGGCATGAATAGAAATCTTTTTGATTGTTCTCCACAATATCGATTCTATCGGCTCGACTCTCACGCTTCTATTAGAATCTTTTTGGAGTAATAAAGCAACCCATATTAAAATGGCTAAAAGCGAAACTGTTCTTTCATCTTTAGATAATAATTTATCTAAATTGCCAAACCTTGCCAAGGCCGAAAGAATAGTCGCAAGATTCAACAATACAATATCAACTACTACAAACAAAAGTTTATAATAACGTGAAATTCGATAGTGTGATAATTTTTGTAAAATTTTCATTGCGGGGCGTAGTTTTATCCAAAAAGAATAAAAAAGACTTTTACATTTAATGTGATGCAAAATAACATTTAAATTATATTTTTTAAATACTTATTTCGTTCTATTATTTAAAACTTTACTTTTATCTTATGCAGACTTAACATTGCACTTATGCTAAAAATTGTATTTTTCTTTCTAACCATCACCGCTTCGATTAATGCTCAAAACCCTGGCTGTACAGATCCGCAGGCAGAAAATTACAATTCGAAATTTAGACAGAATGATGGAAACTGCCGCTATAAGAACTTAAAAATAAAACCTGAATACTCTATTCGTTTAAGCGATTCAATTAAAGAAACTTCTGGATTGATTGCCTTTGAAAACCTACTTTGGACACACAATGACGATCACGACACAACGATTTACGGATTAGATTCTCTCGGAAAAATTAAAAAGAAAATTATTCTCCCAGCAGTTATCAATCACGATTGGGAAGAAATATCGCAAGATGATACTCATATTTATGTTGGAGATTTTGGAAATAATTCTGCCGGAAATCGATCGGATTTAAGAATCCTTAAAATCGAAAAAAAATCTTTTTTAGAAGGTAAACCAAAAATTGAAACCATTACATTTTCTTATTCCGACCAAACTGATTTTACTGCTTCAAAACCCAATAAAACTAATTTTGACTGTGAAGCTTTTATTGTTTCTAAAGACAGCATTTATCTGTTTACCAAACAATGGAAATCATCTAAAACCAATATTTACGTTTTATCTAAGCAAGAAGGAACGCAAACTGCAAAACTCAAAGCCACACTTGACACCAAAGGTTTGGTCACTGGCGCAACTTATTTAGAAGATAAAAAATTAATTACTTTGTGTGGCTATACCAAAGTCGGAAAACCGTTTTTGTATCTGCTTTATGATTTTAAAAATCACGATTTTCTGTCTGGAAATAAAAGACGAATTGATATAAAACTTCCTTTTCATCAAATAGAAGGAATTGCAACAAAAGACGGACTTCATTATTTTATGACAAATGAATCTCTAGTTCTAAAACCAATTTTAAACAATCCACAGCAAATTCATTATTTTGATTTGAGTTCAGCCCTCAGTTTGTATCTCCATAAATAATTCGCAAATGCAAGATAATAGTTTACTTTTGCAGAAAGTTATGTTTTAGAAACATTCATAACTCATAATTTTATAACTTATACTTACAAAGTGAATTACTTATCTGTAGAAAATATATCGAAGTCATTTGGCGAAAGAGTCCTTTTTGACAACATTTCTTTTGGAATCAACAAAGATCAAAAAATCGCTTTTATTGCAAAAAATGGTTCTGGAAAAACAACCATCATGAGCATTATTAACGGATTGGAAGAACCAGATACTGGACAAGTTGTTTTACGAAAAGGAATCAGAATGGCATTTCTTTCTCAAGACAATAATCTTCAAGACGAACTTACAATTGAAGAAAGTATTTTCGCATCAGACAATGAAACTCTTAAAGTGATTGAGGCTTATGAAAAAGCTTTAGAAAATCCCTCTGACGAAGAAGCGTATCAAAAAGCCTTCGATGCAATGGATCAGCATAATGCATGGGATTTTGAAACGCAATACAAACAAATTCTATTCAAATTAAAACTGGAAGATTTTAAACTAAAAGTAAAAAATCTTTCTGGTGGACAGAAAAAACGTCTTTCTTTGGCTATAATCCTAATCAATCGTCCAGATTTATTGATTCTAGATGAGCCAACCAACCACTTAGATCTTGAAATGATCGAATGGCTTGAAAGTTATTTTGCTAAAGAAAACATTACGCTGTTTATGGTAACGCACGACCGTTTCTTTTTGGAACGTGTCTGTAACGAAATTATCGAATTAGACAACGGAAAACTATATCAATACAAAGGAAACTATTCTTATTATCTACAGAAAAAAGAAGAAAGAATCACTTCTGAAAATGCTAGTGTTGATAAAGCCAAAAATTTATTTGTAAAAGAGTTAGAATGGATGCGTCGTCAGCCAAAAGCGAGAACGACTAAATCGAAATCACGTCAGGATGACTTTTACATTATTAAAGAAAAAGCGCAAAGTCGACGAAAAGAAAACAAAGTTGAGCTTGAAATTAACATGGAAAGAATGGGAAGCAAAATTATCGAGCTTCACAAACTTTCTAAAAAATTCAAAGACCGTGTTATTCTAGATAACTTTAGTTTTGATTTTCAGCGTGGCGAAAGAATCGGAATTATTGGAAAAAACGGAACTGGAAAATCGACTTTCTTAAATCTGCTTACAGGAACAATTCCACCAGACAGCGGGCGTGTTGTAAAAGGAGATACCATTAAAATTGGATATTATACACAGTCTGGAATTAATCCAAAACCTGGGCAACGTGTTATTGATATTATAAAAGAATACGGAGAATATATTCCGCTTACTAAAGGAAAAATTATTTCGGCTTCGCAACTATTGGAACGTTTTCTTTTTGATGCAAAAAAACAATACGATTATGTTGAGAAATTGAGCGGTGGAGAATTAAAACGTTTGTATTTATGTACGGTTTTAATTCAGAATCCGAACTTTCTGATTCTAGATGAACCAACAAACGATTTGGATATCGTAACTCTGAACGTTCTAGAAAGTTTCCTTTTAGATTATCCGGGATGTTTATTGGTTGTTTCGCACGACCGTTACTTTATGGATAAAATCGTTGATCACTTATTTGTCTTTAGAGGACAAGGGGAAATCGAAAATTTCCCAGGAAACTACTCTGATTTCCGTGCGTATGAAGACAGTGCTGATATTGCTCAAAAAGAAGAAAACAAAGCTGAAAAGAAAGATTGGAAGCAAAATAATCCAACCGGAAATTTAAGCTTCAATGAGCAAAAAGAATATCAGAAAATCGAACGAGAAATTAAAGATTTAGAAATCGAAAAGACTAAAATCGAAAAATTATTCTCTGATGGAAAAGTCGCTGATGCTGATATTGAGAAAAAAGCCAATGAACTTCAAAATATCATAAACAAAATAGACGCAAAAGAAGAACGCTGGTTTGAACTTTCTGCTAAACTTGAAGGGTAAATTTTTGCTTCACGTTTTCAGTTTTAGACTTTTCTATTAATGTTAATGTCTCAAAAACTGTAACTGTCATAAAAACTTATTTATATATTTACGACCTTAAAAAAACAAATACCATATGAAAAAATTATTAACGGCATTTTCAATCCTTACGTTTTTTATTTCTTGTACTAGTGATTCAGGACTTGAGAGAATTCCTGAAAAGATCGATTATAGTGCTGAAAACGAAAAAGAAATTACTGAGTATTTAGCGAAAAATAATTTAACAGCTCAAAAGACAAACACAGGTCTGCACTATATTATCAAAGAAGCAGGAACAGGTAAACAGCCAACTCTACAATCAAACGTAACGGTGACCTACAAAGGTACTCTAACGAATGGAACTGTTTTTGATCAGACTACTACCGATGCAGGAGTAACATTTCCATTAAACAAACTAATATTAGGATGGCAGGAAGGCTTACCACTTTTAAAAGAAGGAGGAAGCGCCTCTTTGTTTATTCCGGCACACTTAGGTTACGGCAGTAGTAAGGTTCAAAACATTCCTGCTGGCTCTGTTTTAATTTTTGAAATAAAACTTGTTTCTGTAAATTAATCAATCTGTAGAACAAAACATTCTAAGAGTGCTTTTTCAAATAAAATCTTACCTAAAATTTTTATGGAATTCTAAAAACGAACACGCGGTTCATTCGCCGTTCGTTTTTAGTTTACTGACAAAATGTTTCTACGATAAGAAAGCAAAGCCTGAATATACTATTCTAAAGAACTATAGGAAATCGCTTTTAGGAAATAAAAATTTCATCGAAGTAACTGATTTTGGCGTTGGATCAAAAGTCTTTAAATCCAACCGAAGACAGATTTCTAAAATTGCGCAAACAGCAGGAATTTCTCCAAAACGGGCAGAATTATTGTTTAGAGTAACCAATTATTTCCAGCCAAAAAATATCCTCGAAATAGGGACATCTTTAGGTTTAGCGAGTTCAGCTATTGCATTGGGAAGTAAAGAATCTTTTTTACTTAGTCTTGAGGGGTGTCAAAATACACAATCAGTCGCGGAAAATTTATTTAACCAACAATTTCCAGATTCTAACTTTGACTTTGTGAATTCAGAATTTAGCAAATTCTTAAAAGATGGCTCTGCAAATATCTGCGATTGGGATTTAATATATTTCGACGGAAATCATTCTAAAAAAGCAACTTTAGAATATTTTGAACTTTTGTTGCCAACAATCAACAATGATTCTGTTTGGATTTTTGATGATATTCATTGGTCTCCTGAAATGGAAGAAGCGTGGGAGATTATAAAAAATCACCCAAAAGTAAAAGTCACAATTGATACTTTTCAATGGGGATTTGTATTCTTTAGAAGAGAACAGCCAAAAGAGCATTTTATAATTAGAGCATAAAAAAAGACGATCATTTCTGATCGTCTTTTTTATTTCTAATTCAAAATATTAAAATCTTATTTTTTTGCGTCTTTGTTTTCTTCAGATTTAGCTCCCATTCTGTTTACAGTATACATTGGTGCAAATTTGATTTTCAAACCAGCAATTTTTCTGTTATCCTCAGCAGAAAGACCTTCTTTTTCAACTGTATTTTTACGGCTGTCAAGAGCTTCATACATTAATTTGATTTCATCCCAGTCTTCTCTAGAATATTTGTCTTTATTGTTTTCTACAGTATGAACAAACTGCTGATAAACGCTATGAATATTTTGGGCGTTAACCCAGCTAAAACTCATATCATCACCTATTTTTCCTGCGCCAAACAAAGCATCTCTTAACTGTTGTTTCGGACTAGGAGCTGGAGGGGCAAATTGGGCGGTCATTTCATTTTTAAATTCCTCGTACTTAATTTTACTTGCATTTATTTTTTCTGTTGCAGCAGCATTGTCTTTAATATCAGCTAACGCAGCTTGCGCTTCCTGAGATCTTCTATCATATTCTGCTTCAACACTTTTCCAATTGTCTTTTAAGTCAGCAGCTGCCACATTTTTAACAGAGTCAACATAGATTACATAGTTGTCTACTGTTTTTTGAGCTCTTTCTTGTTTTTCATCTTTACACGATGTTAACCCTAATACTAATAAAGCAATTCCTGTAGCTATTTTGATATTTTTCATAATCTTGATTATTTAATTAATTGATTAATCAAATTTACCAAACGTTTATCTTAATAAATTACATTATTATCATGTTTTTAAAATTAAAAACATCTTAAAACTATAAAACATAAAAAATAATGATAATTATACAAAATATCCTCAAAAAGATATAACATTTCTATTTTTTTTTAATGCATTATACAAAAGGGCATTTACAACTGTGCTTTGTAACAAAAACCAATTCTGAACTACTTATCCTTTTTATTGAAAAGTGTTTTGTACTTTTAAATCCAAAATTGTAAAACGAAATGGCTGAACCATTAATTAAAATAACCGACATTAAACGAAATTTTACTTTAGGAAATGAAATCGTTTATGTTTTAAAAGGAATAGATTTAGAAATTCAAAAAGGAGAATACGTTGCTTTAATGGGGCCTTCAGGATCAGGAAAATCTACCTTAATGAATTTATTGGGCTGTTTAGATACACCAACTTCTGGTCGTTATATTTTAAATGGAAAAGATGTCAGCAAAATGAAAGATGATGAACTGGCCGAAATCAGAAACAAAGAAATTGGTTTCGTTTTTCAGACTTTCAATCTTTTGCCAAGAACAACTGCGTTAGACAATGTTGCGTTGCCTATGATTTATGCTGGTTACGGAAAATCTGAAAGAATAGCCCGCGCAACCGAAGTTTTAAAACAGGTTAACCTAGCAGACAGAATGGATCACCAGCCGAATCAGCTTTCTGGAGGACAGCGCCAGCGTGTTGCTGTAGCAAGAGCTTTAGTCAATAAACCTTCAATTATTCTAGCCGATGAGCCAACAGGAAACTTAGACAGTAAGACTTCTGTAGAGATCATGAAACTTTTTGGAGATATTCATGCACAAGGAAACACGGTAATTCTTGTAACTCACGAAGAAGATATCGCAGCTTACGCACATAGAATTATCCGTTTACGAGACGGTTTAATTGAAAGCGACACGAGAAAAACTGTTTAACCGTTTATTTGATTAATTGTTTAATCGGAAAAGGAAAAACCAGATTTTAGATTAATTCAAAAGGAGAGAAACCTTAGAATCTTAGCACCTCAAAACCTTAGCATCTTAAAAAAAATGAAAGTATATACCAAAACCGGCGACAAAGGCACAACGGCTCTTTTTGGAGGAACGCGTGTACCAAAAGACCATATTAGAATTGACAGTTACGGAACTGTTGACGAACTGAACTCTTATATCGGACTAATCCGTGATCAGGAAATGGATTCGCATTATAAAACGATTTTAATCGAAATTCAGGATCGTCTTTTTACAGTTGGTGCCATTTTGGCAACTCCACAAGAGAAAGAGGTTTTAAAAAATGGGAAACTTCGCTTGGAAAATCTCGGCATAATTGATTCGGATATTGAATTACTCGAAAATGAAATTGATAAAATGGACGAAAGTCTACCGCCAATGACGCATTTTGTTTTACCTGGTGGCCACCCGACCGTGTCACATTGTCATATAGCGCGCTGTATTTGCCGTCGAGCAGAGCGTTTATCAGTCCATTTAAGTCATAATGAACACGTTCCAGAAATAGCAATCACATACTTAAACCGACTTTCTGACTACCTTTTTGTCTTGGCACGAAAGTTGTCCTCAGACTTAAAAGCAGATGAAGTGAAATGGATTCCGCGTAAGTAAACAGTTATGGTTTTCAGTTTTCAAACTGCAAGCTCACACAAAAACTGAATACTTAAAAACACAGTAATTGTTGGCAAATTTTAGCTTTAAAAACTGAAAACTGTCACTGAAAACTGAGCACTAACAAGGACGTTCTTAAATTTTATTAAAATAAATCAAAATTTACTTGTCTTTTTCAGTAAAAAATTTATTTTTGCACAAACTAAACAGATAACAGATGTATTGGACATTAGAATTAGCATCTTATTTAAGTGATGCGCCATGGCCTGCTAACAAAGATGAACTTATTGACTACGCCATTAGAGCAGGTGCTCCATTAGAGGTAGTAGAAAACCTTCAATCAATCGAAGATGAAGGCGAGATATATGAATCAATGGAAGAAATTTGGCCTGATTATCCAACAGACGAAGATTATCTTTGGAATGAGGATGAATATTAAAAAATAAACCAAAGAAAAAAGTCTCATCATAGAGACTTTTTTTTTGGTTCAAATACATATTATATAATAAAGAAATACAATAAATCATGAGTTTCATAAACAGTATTATTAAAGTCTTTGTCGGCGATAAGTCGCAAAAAGATGTCAAAGCTTTACAACCTTACTTAAACAAAATCAAAACGTTCGAAGCTCCTTTAATGAGTCTTTCAAATGACGAATTAAGAGCTAGAACCATTTATTTTAAAGATAGAATAAAAGAAGCTAGAGCTGACAAAGATGCTAAAATTGCTTCGCTTAAAGCAGAAGTAGAAAACATCGAAGACATCGATAAAAGAGAAGACATTTACGATGCTATAGATGCTCTTGAAAAAGAGGCTTATGAAATCTCTGAAAAAACTTTATTGGAAATTCTTCCGGAAGCTTTTTCTGTAGTAAAAGAAACGGCTCGTCGTTTTAAAGAAAACTCACATATCGAGGTAACTGCAACTGCAAAAGACCGCGAATTCTCAGCAACAAAATCATACATTACTATTGATGGCGAAAAAGCGATCTGGGCAAACAAATGGAATGCTGCTGGAAAAGATATCACTTGGGACATGATTCATTACGATGTTCAGTTAATTGGTGGTATGGTATTGCACGAAGGTAAAGTTGCCGAAATGCAAACGGGAGAAGGTAAAACTTTGGTTGCTACTCTTCCACTTTACTTAAACGCTTTGACAGGAAACGGAGTTCACTTAGTAACAGTGAATGACTACTTAGCAAAACGTGATAGTACATGGAAAGCTCCTTTATTCGAATTCCACGGTTTATCTGTTGACTGTATCGATAATCACCAGCCAAGTACAGAACAAAGAAAGAAAGCATACGACGCTGATATCACTTACGGAACTAACAATGAGTTTGGTTTCGATTACTTAAGAGATAACATGGCACATTCTCCAAGCGATTTAGTGCAGAGAAAACACAATTTTGCAATTGTCGACGAGGTTGACTCTGTATTAATTGATGATGCTAGAACGCCGCTTATCATTTCTGGACCAGTTCCTCAGGGAGATCGTCACGAATTCAACGAATTGAAACCAAAAATTGAAAACTTAGTTGCACAACAACGTCAGCTAGCAAATGGTTTCTTAGCTGAAGCTAAAAAATTAATCAAAGAAGGAAATACTAAAGACGGAGGTTTCTTACTATTAAGAGCTTACAGATCTTTACCTAAAAATAAAGCATTAATTAAATTTTTAAGTGAAGAAGGAATTAAACAATTACTTCAAAAAACTGAAAATCAATACATGCAAGATAACAATCGTGAAATGCACAAAGTTGACGAAGCTTTGTATTTTGTGATTGAAGAGAAAAACAATCAAGTAGAATTAACAGATAATGGTATTAAATACCTTTCTGGAGATACAGATGCAGATTTCTTCGTTTTACCAGACATTGGAACAGAAATCGCTGCGATTGAAAAACAAAAATTAGATAAAGACGCCGAAGCTGAAGCTAAAGAAAGATTATTCCAAGATTTCGGAGTAAAAAGCGAGCGTATCCACACTCTTACTCAACTTTTAAAAGCTTACGCTTTATTCGAAAAAGACGTAGAGTACGTTATCATGGACAACAAAATTATGATTGTCGATGAACAAACTGGTCGTATCATGGATGGTCGTCGTTATTCTGACGGTCTTCACCAAGCGATTGAAGCTAAAGAAAATGTAAAAATCGAAGCTGCTACTCAAACTTTCGCAACTGTTACATTACAGAATTACTTCAGAATGTACAACAAGTTGGCAGGTATGACGGGTACAGCAGTTACAGAAGCTGGCGAGTTATGGCAAATCTATAAATTGGATGTTGTTGAAATTCCAACAAACCGTGGAATTGCAAGAATTGACAAAGAAGATTACATCTACAAAACAACACGTGAGAAATTTAACGCTGTAATCGAAGATGTTACTGAATTATCTCAAGCTGGAAGACCAGTATTAATTGGAACAACTTCTGTAGAGATTTCAGAATTATTAAGCCGTATGCTTAAAATGAGAGGAATCACACACAACGTATTGAATGCTAAAATGCACAAGCAAGAAGCGCAAATCGTTGAAGAAGCTGGTAAAGCTGGAGTTGTAACAATTGCAACAAACATGGCTGGTCGTGGTACCGATATTAAATTATCTCCAGAAGTAAAAGCTGCGGGAGGTTTAGCAATCGTTGGTACAGAACGTCATGATTCTCGTCGTGTAGACAGACAGTTACGTGGTCGTTCTGGTCGTCAGGGAGATCCAGGAAGTTCTCAATTCTATGTTTCTCTTGAAGATAACTTAATGCGTTTATTCGGTTCTGAAAGAGTTGCGAAAGTAATGGACAGAATGGGATTGAAAGAAGGTGAAGTTATTCAACATTCTATGATGACTAAATCTATCGAACGTGCTCAGAAAAAAGTAGAAGAAAACAACTTTGGTGTTCGTAAACGTTTATTAGAATATGATGACGTAATGAACTCTCAACGTGAAGTAGTTTACAAACGTCGTCGTCACGCATTGTTCGGAGAGCGTTTAAAACTGGATATTGCGAATATGCTTTATGATACTTGCGAATTAATCGTAAGCAACAGCAAAGTAGCTAATGATTTCAAAGGATTTGAATTTGATTTAATTCGTTATTTCGGAATCACTTCTCCAATTTCTGAAGCAGATTTCTTAAAATTATCTGATATCGAAGTTACAGGAAAAGTATATAAAGAGGCTTTAGCATTCTATACTGAAAAAACAGAAAGAAGTGCAAGAGAAGCTTTCCCAATTATTAAAGGAGTATATGAAGAGCCAAACAATCATTTTGAAAGAATTGTAGTTCCATTTACTGATGGAATCAAAACTTTGAATGTTGTAACAGACTTGAAAAAAGCTTACGAAAGCGAAGGTGCTCAATTGATTGCCGATTTCGAGAAAAACATCACTCTTTCTATTGTTGATGAAGCTTGGAAAAAACACTTGCGTAAAATGGACGAATTGAAACAATCTGTTCAATTGGCTGTTCACGAACAAAAAGATCCATTGCTTATTTACAAATTAGAAGCGTTCAACTTGTTTAGAGGAATGTTGGATAACGTAAACAAAGAAGTAATTTCATTCTTATTCAAAGGTGATTTACCAGCTCAAAACGTTCCTGAAATTCATGAAGCAAGAGAAGTAGCTCGTCCAAAAGAAAATTTACAATTAAGTAAAGACGAAATTCCAAACAGCGAAAGCATGAACCGTGAAGCTGGAGAAACTCAACAGCGTCAGGTTACTGAAACTATTGTTAGAGATATGCCAAAAATCAACAGAAATGATACTGTTGTTGTTCAAGAAATTGCTACTGGTAAAACAGAAACAATGAAATACAAAAAAGCTGAAGCTTTAATTGCTGCTGGAACTTGGGTTTTAATTAACTAATAAAAATCCAATCTTAAATATAAAATCCCCGATTACAATTGTAGTCGGGGATTTTTTTGTTTTTTATTATTAATAATATTCATTTTAGTACTTTCTAATTAGAACCTTTTTCCTACATTTATCTCGCTAAAAATCTTTAACTCTACATTGAAAAATCATCTAAAATCTTATTTCCCACTATTACTTTTATTAGTTTTTAGTTACTTTTTTGTATTGATGATTAAGATCGCATTGCAGTATTTTCCATTTAAAACAGATGTTGCGTTTCTTCAAATAAAACAAACAGAAGTCACAGAAATCCCTCTATATATTCTCTTTTTTTATATTCATGTCTGCTCATCGATCTTTGTTTTATTGGCTGGGTTTACGCAATTTAATTCCAGCATTTTAAAAAAATACCCTATACTTCATCAAAGAATAGGAAAATTATATGTTTTCACCGTTCTTTTTCTCAGCGCACCTTCAGGATTATTCATTGGCATTTTTGCGAATGGTGGTTTGTTTTCTAAAATATCATTTGTAACACTGGCTTTGCTTTGGTTTTATTTCACGCTAAAAGGATTTACCAGCATTAAAAAAAGAGATTTACATTCGCATAACACATTTATGTATAGAAGCTTCGCTTTAAGTTTTTCTGCCATAACACTTCGATTTTGGAAAGTTGTAATTGTAACTTTATTTCACCCCCCTCCCATGGATGTATATCAGTTTATAGCATGGCTCGGATGGATTCCCAATTTACTAATCATTGAATATTATCTTTATAACCAATCAAAAAAATGAAAAACTGTTTTTACTTATTATTTTTCGTTTTGCTTTTTTCATGCAATTCGAAAGAAAAAAAAGCTGTAGAAAATCTGCCTCCAAAACCTCAGGAACAAGAATTAATGACCGAGCTGTATGGCTCTTGGGTAGGTGATTTTATTGCAGAAGAAAGAAGCGGAGAAGGAACTGAAAACGAAATGTATAGCAATAAAATTAATATCTCAATCAAAAAAATCACCTCTTCTGAAGTAATAGGACAAAGCATTGTTGCTGGAAATAACAGACCGCTTAAAGGCAGAATGACAAAAAAAGGCGATAACATTCATTTTATCCTCAATGAACCTGGAGATGACAAAAATGATGGCTTTTTTGATTTTGAAATTAAAAACGACACTCTTCTTGTAGGTACTTGGACAGCAAATAATCCTAATAAAGAAGTAAGAAAAAGAAGTTTTGCACTTACTAAAAAAGAGTTTAGATATAATCCTTATGTAATGTTGCCTGAAGAAGGAATGTATATTGATTATCAAAATCCTAAAATAGAAAAAGTAAAGTATGAAGAGGAAGAAAGTGAAGGGAGCGAAACAGGAACCGAAAATGAAGAAACAGAATATGAAAATGCATCCTTGTACAGGGTTGCTTCTGAGAAAATCGTAACGCTTAATTCATCCCTACAGAAATTTACAGAGTCAGATTTGAAGAATTTAAAGAAAATTGATTTGCAAATTCTCAGAAATACCATTTTTGCGAGACATGGACTTACTTTTAAAACCAAAACAATTCGTCAATTTTTTAATCAAGTCGAATGGTATATTCCAATGTATAGCAATGTAAATGATAAACTGACAACTTTAGAAAAACAAAACATTACCATCTTAAAACGTTTTGAAAAATATGCAGAAGACAATTATGATTCCTTCGGAAGATAAGCTTTAAATTAAATATGTTTTAGCCTCTAATTCACATATTATTTTCTGAAAATACATTCATGAATTCGAGGCTAAATTTCTTCTAACTATTACTTGGATTATCTTGATAATATCTTTCCTCAATTCGCTTTATATCTTTTATAGAATTTTTAGCCCATAGCAAACGTTTTACTAAAATTTCTTCATCAGTTAATCTCCAATCAATCTCTGATCTTCGGAGTCTGTTTGTCAAGCTTTGAATAATAATCGCAGCCGAAACCGAAATATTCAAACTTTCTGTAAAACCTACCATTGGTATTTTTAAGAAACCATCTGCATTGTCCATAATTTCCTGAGACAAGCCTTCTTTTTCTGTTCCAAAGAATAAGGCACTTGGTTTCGAAATATCAAAATCTTCCAACATACAATCCTTTTCGTGCGGAGTTGTCGCGATAATTTGATACCCTTTACTTTTTAAATCAGAAAGGCAACCTGAAACCGAATCAAACCGGTTGATGTCTACCCATTTTTGTGCTCCTAAAGCAATTTCTTTATCGATTCTTTTTCCAAAACGCTGCTCAATTACATTTAATTCCTGAATTCCGAAAACTTCACAGCTTCGCATTACTGCACTTGTATTGTGCATCTGATAAACATCTTCTACTGCAACTGTAAAGTGTTTGGTGCGGTTTCCTAATACTTCTAAAAATCTTTCTTTGCGGTTATCTGTTAATATATTTTCGAGAAAAGCTAAGTAATCTAAATCAATCATTTTAATACTATTTTATCGCAAAAATACATTTTAAAGAAATCTTTTTATTGCTTTACCTTCATTTTTATTCAAAAATAGAACTTACAACGGTTTCAAAAATAGCATCTCTAAGTGATTTATTATTATCCTCATCTGGGAAAATTGGTTGGGGTTTAATGGAGCTCATTTCCAGCTTGAGCAATTTATTGGTATTGGCAAGAGAATAATAATGTTGTGATTTTGTATTAGTTGGCAAAAATCCAGGTTTTGGATTATAAATCGAATATGCTTTTAAGGAATACAAAAAGTTTTTATATTCCATAAAACATAATGGTTGCACTTTCACAAACGAAAAAGAAGTTATTGCACTATCTACATAAAATAAATTTCTATTTTTGGTTTGAGCACAAATAATTGCGGTTGTTAAGAATAGAAATAATAAAAACAGCTTTTTCATTTTATAAAAGTAAGAAAAAACTATCTTTCCAATTTAATATATTAATGAACTTTGTAATATGCTACTAAAGAATAAATTTTAAAAAATGAAAAAGAAACTTGTTGTTTTAACAGGAGCAGGAATTAGCGCCGAAAGTGGCATAAAAACATTTCGCGACAGTGATGGATTATGGGAAGGACATGATGTAATGGAAGTTGCCACTCCTGAAGGCTGGCATAAAAATCAGGAATTGGTTCTCGATTTTTACAACAAAAGACGCCAACAGCTGAAAGAAGTAAATCCGAATTTGGGTCATATTATTTTGGCTGAATTGGAAAAAGATTTCGACGTTTACATTATCACCCAAAATGTTGATGATTTGCATGAACGTGCCGGAAGTACAAATGTTTTACATTTGCATGGCGAATTATTAAAAGTACGAAGTACACAAAATAAAAATCTAATTCTGGATTGGACTGAAGATTTGCAAACTGGAGATTTAGATATAAACGGGCATCAATTACGCCCGCATATTGTTTGGTTTGGCGAAGAAGTTCCTGCACTCGAAGAAGCTATTGACATTACCGAAACTGCAGATTATTTTGCTGTAATCGGGACTTCTCTGCAAGTTTATCCAGCAGCGGGATTAATTGCTTATACGCCAAGTACAACTCCTGTTTTTTATATTGATCCAAAACCAATTTCAATTCCGAATCTTAGAAATAAAGTAGAAACTATTGCCAAATTTGCTTCTGAAGGAGTTGCCGATTTGAGAGAAAAATTACTGAACTTAGAAAAAACAAAATGATTTTTGAAAGCTGGTTACAACAGTTAAGTCAATTTAACACAATCTACCTCTTTGTTTTCTTTTTGATAGAAAATTTAGTGTTGGTTGGTTTATCCGTTTTAATTGGAAAAATAATCGAATCTGAAAATACCTTTTTACAGACTAAAGATCAGAAATGGGTACTTTCTACGCTTTTTTGTAACACAATTATAACTTTAATTGGTTTCAAATTGTATCAATACGGAATTCTGAGAGTAGATTTTTCAGCGTCTATTAAACTTATCATTTTCGATACACTTTTGTTGATTCTTTTAATGGATCTTTTTATGTTTATTTTTCATTTTTTGGTTCATCATTTAAAATGGATGTATCCGATTCATAAACTGCATCATACACATGTAGAAACCAATGCTTATAGTTTATATGTCCTTCATCCTATTGAAACTTTAGGTTTTGGATTTATTTGGCTGTTTTTAATTACGATTTTAAAGTTTAATTATTTGAGTATCATTATTTATTTGATTCTAAATCTTTCTTATGGGGTATTTGGACATTTAAAAAAAGATATATTTCCATCTTTTTGGTATAGCAATTACTTCACAAAATGGATTTCTACCACTAAATTTCACAATGATCATCATAAAAATGAAACTCATAATTATGGTTTTTACTTTACAATCTGGGATAAAATTTTCAAAACCATAATTTAAGCATCAATATAGCTTTCAGAAGTTTTAACAATACCTTATATTTGCACCTTTCGAAAAAACAACATCACAATGACTACTCTAAACGAATTGAATGCTATATCGCCAATTGATGGAAGATATAGAAATAAAACTCAAAATTTAGCACCTTTCTTCTCTGAAGAAGCTTTAATAAAATACCGCGTTTTGGTTGAAGTGGAATACTTCATCGCTTTATGCCAAATTCCATTGCCTCAATTGCAAGGTATTGATTCTAGCTTATTTGAAAGCTTGAGAAATATCTACAAAAACTTCTCAACAGAAGATGCGCTTTGGATTAAAGAAACAGAAAAAGTAACCAACCACGACGTAAAAGCGGTTGAATACTTTATTAAAGATGCTTTTGAGAAATTAGGTTTATCTCAATACAAAGAGTTCATTCACTTCGGATTAACATCTCAAGATATTAACAACACTGCTATTCCGCTTTCTACAAAAGAAGCGTTTGAGCAGGTTTACATGCCAACCTTAATTGCTGTAATTGCAAAATTAAAAGAATTAAGTGTTGAATGGAAAGACATTCCAATGTTGGCGCGTACACACGGACAACCAGCTTCTCCTACTCGTTTAGGAAAAGAAATTTTGGTTTTCGTAGAGCGTTTAGAAGAGCAAATGCGTTTATTATTCAATATTCCGTTTGCTGCCAAATTTGGAGGAGCAACAGGAAACTTTAATGCACACCACGTAGCATACCCACAAATTGACTGGAAACAATTCGGAAATAAATTTGTTGAAACAGATCTTGGTTTAAAACATTCTTTCCCAACCACTCAAATTGAGCATTACGATCATTTTGCTGCTTTCTTTGATGCTTTAAAAAGAATCAACACTATTATCATCGATTTAGATCGTGATATCTGGACGTATGTTTCAATGGATTATTTCAAACAGAAAATCAAAGCTGGAGAGATTGGTTCATCTGCAATGCCACACAAAGTAAATCCAATTGATTTTGAAAACTCTGAAGGAAATTTAGGAATTGCAAATGCTATTTTTGAGCATTTAGCTGCGAAATTGCCAATCTCAAGATTACAGCGTGATTTAACTGACAGTACTGTTTTACGTAATGTTGGTGTTCCTTTTGGACATACTATTATTGCTTTTGAAGCAACTTTGAAAGGTTTAAACAAATTACTTTTAAACGAAGGTAAATTTGCCGAAGATTTAGAGAAAAACTGGGCTGTAGTTGCAGAAGCTATTCAGACTATTTTACGTCGCGAAGCCTATCCAAATCCGTACGAAGCCTTAAAAGGTTTAACAAGAACAAATGAAGCAATCGACAAAAATGCGATTCATAACTTTATTGCGACTCTAGAAGTTTCAGATTCAGTTAGAGCAGAATTGTTAGCTATAACTCCTAGTAATTACACAGGAATTTAATTCGATGCAATATCGTTTTTTGCTCCTTTTATTACTTGTTTTTAGCATGTCTATTTATGCACAGAAAAAAGTAGTTAACGGAATTGAAATAGAAATTCTAAAGGCAAAAGAACCTTCCGAATTTTCTACTCTAATGTTGAGAGGCATAAAATTTGACCAATCGCAGTATAAGTACATTATGGTCAAATGTAAAGTCAAGTCAATAGAAGAAAATCATGCCCGAATAAGTGCTTTTGCATTAGTAGACACTGTTAATAAAATTAGATACCGTCTCGGAGACTATTTAGGTTATGCAGCTATAGCAGGAAACCCTGAAAGAAATTATTTCAGAAAAACGAAGTCTGAAAATAAAGATTACAGTAGCAACCTGCCTCAATACAAAAGCACTGAAATAGATCAATTTGACAAATTTAATATAACAGGTTATACTAATTCTGAAATTGCAGTCGAGCTTGGAACTAAAAAAAATCCTGATTCCAGTATTGTATATTTTGGACAAACTGCTTATAAAAATTTTAAAGCTGAGTTATTTTTCATTATTCCGCTAACATTAAAAGTTTCTACATTTAATCTTTATTATAGGGACGTTAATATAGGTACAGTCAAAATAGAATAAGGAACATAATCCAAAAAAAAACCGAGCAATCACGCAAGGAATTTAAGAAAAATACCAAATATTTTACCAGAAAAAGCTATCTTTATCGAGATAGCTTTTTTTTATTAAATCCAGAGGCAAATCCAGATTACACTCCTTTTATATTAATTGGAGCTAACGAATTTCTTTTGAAACAAAAAGCTGGATCAACTCTTTAAAAAAAATACCACCTTTTTATATGATTGCACTAAATGCCGCTGCAGAAACTACACACCATTTACAACCTTTAATTAGTGATTTAGGATTAATCCTGATGACTGCCGGAATTGCCGTTCTATTATTTAGAAAAATGAAACAGCCTTTGGTTTTAGGCTACCTGATTGCAGGATTTCTAGCTGGAAACCATTTTGATTTCTTCCCTTCTATAACCGACATGAAAAGTGTTGAAGTTTGGGCAGAAATTGGGGTTATATTTTTGCTTTTCAGTTTAGGACTCGAATTTAGCTTTAAGAAACTAATGAAGGTTGGAGGGACTTCGTCTGTCACCGCCATAACCCAGATTTTGTTCATGACTGTAATTGGTTATTGTGTCGGGCAATGGATGGGCTGGGGAAAAATGGACAGTATTTTCCTGGGAGCTACACTTTCTATTTCTTCGACAACCATTATCATTAGAGCTTTTGATGAGCTGGGCGTAAAAGGAAAAAAGTTCGTTGGAATTGTTTTCGGAGCTTTAATTGTAGAAGATATTGTTGCCATTTTAATGTTGGTTTTATTATCTACTATTGCGGTAAGCGACCAAGTTTCAGGAACAGCATTACTGCAATCTGTTTTAAAACTTATTTTCTTCTTAATCATATGGTTCTTAGGAGGAATATTTATTATTCCGACAATCTTTAAAAAAGCAAAACATCTATTAACTGATGAGATGCTGCTGATTATCTCATTGGCTTTATGTTTAATGATGGTTATTTTTGCTTCAAACGTAGGTTTCTCTCCAGCATTAGGTGCTTTTATCATGGGATCTATTATTGCTGAAACGACGATGGCAGAAAAAATCGAACATTTAATTCAGCCAGTAAAAGATTTTTTTGGAGCCGTTTTCTTTGTATCAGTGGGAATGTTAATCAATCCGGTTACTTTGGTTAATTATGCGCTTCCGGTGGCTATAATTACATTATTAACCATATTCGGAAAAGCATTCAGTTCTTCTATTGGAGCTTTAATTTCTGGCCAGCCTTTAAAACAATCTGTTCAAACCGGAATGAGTTTAGCTCAAATTGGTGAGTTCTCGTTTATCATTGCCACTCTCGGAATGTCCTTAAAAGTTACAAGCGATTTCCTATACCCTATTATTGTAGCCGTTTCTGCCATTACAACATTTACTACTCCATTTTTAATTAAATACTCAGAAAGATTCGCTTTCTTTTTAGAATCTAAAATGCCAAAAAGATGGGTTAAAAACATTAATCGATATAGTGTAAATGCGCAAGCAATTAAATCTGTCAGCACTTGGCAGATTGTACTCCGCTCTTCGATTACACAAATTATTCTTCATACAATCATCATTACTGCCATTATATTATTGTCGTCTAAATTTGTAGCGCCTTTGGTTGCCGATACACGATTCGGAAATACCTTGGCCGCTTTGTTAACTTTGGTTGTAATTGCACCGTTTTTATGGGCGTTATCGCTTCGTCGTGTAAAAGTAGATGAAGTTGAAAAGTTATGGGAAGAACGCAAATACCGTGGAGCGCTTTTAATGCTGATTCTGATTAGAATGAGTCTCGGTTTATTCTTTGTCGGATTCTTATTGAATATTTTCTTCTCGCCTTTGGTTGCATTTGTGGCCTTAATTATTGCAATTGGTGCATATCAAATTTTTCCTAAAAAACTAAATGAGCAATATCACAAAATTGAAAATCACTTTTTGAAAAATCTAAACGATCGCGAAAACAAAAAGATTGACAGACGATATGCTAATTTAATGCCATGGGATGGACACATGTCTTTCTTTGAAATTAAAAAAGAATCCAATTTGGTTGGACAAACTTTACAAGAACTCCGAATTCGTGAACAGCTCGGAATTAATATTGCTTATATTAAACGAGGAGAAGTAACCATTCCGATTCCTACCAAAACAGAACGTTTATTTCCTGGCGATGAGATTTGTGTAATTGGAACTGATGCTCAAATTGCAGAATTCACGAAATTCTTAACTCAAAACGAAACAGAACCGCCTACAAAAGTAGAAGAAACCGATATTGTTTTGCGCCAGCTTGAAGTTTCTCAGGACGAATTCATTCAAAAAAGCATAGGACAATTCAGAACCAAAACAGACGGAATGGTCGTAGGAATTGAACGAAACGGAAATCGAATTCTAAATCCAGAATCTAGTCTAATCTTAGAGAAAAATGACATTCTCTGGGTTGTAGGAGACAAGAAAAAAATGAATGCTTTGTTGGCAGCTAAGTAAGGTTCTGAGATGCTAAGGTGCTAAGGTGCTAAGTTTTTATATATAAAGCGTTGAAATTTTCATAAATTGAAAGTCTCAACGCTTTTTAATTTTCTTTGCTTTTCATAAAAACAAAAATGCTAAAATTCTAAGAAAAAAACTTAGAATCTTAGCACCTTAGTATCTTAGAACCTCAAAAAAACTATTTATTCGGCTGCGGTGTCAAACGCAAATAAGGTTTAATTGGCGTATGTCCTTTTGGGAATTTTGCTGGAATATCGCTGTCTGGAATTGCTGGTGCAATTACAACATCTTCTCCATCTTTCCAGTTTGCTGGAGTCGCAACACTATAATTTGCTGTCAATTGTAAACTATCGATTACACGAAGCAACTCATCAAAATTTCTTCCTGTAGAAGCAGGATAAGTCAGCGTTAATTTGATTTTTTTATCTGGTCCAATAACAAAAACAGAACGAACTGTAAATTTATCACTTGCATTTGGGTGCAGCATATCGTATAAATTAGCTACTTTTTTATCCTCATCTGCAATGATTGGGAAATTTACTTCTGTATTTTGAGTTTCGTTGATATCTTTAATCCATTCTTTATGAGACTCTAGGCCATCTACACTCAAAGCAATAACCTTAGTATTTCTTTTTTTGAATTCTGGCACATAGTTCGCCACAGTTCCTAATTCAGTAGTACAAACTGGCGTAAAATCTGCTGGATGCGAAAATAAAACACCCCACGAATCTCCTAGCCATTCGTGAAAATTAATTGGTCCCTGTGTGGTTTCTGCGTGAAAGTCAGGAGCTATATCGCCTAATCTTAATGTTGACATAATTTCATTTTTTTAGTTCATCTAAAATTAACCAAAAAAAGGATATAGAAAACATTGATTTTCTTAAAAAAAGTTAAAATTCTACTTTGTCGATATAATTACTATTTTGAACTAAATAAAACTTAGAACAAAATACCAGAAAGCAAGCGTTACAAAGGAAATCGGAATTCCGAAACCGATCATCATACTGCTTAATTTGGGTTTTAATCCGTAAGTTGAAGCAAGGATTGCACCTGTTATCATTGGCGCCATAGCGGTTTCCATTATCGTAATTTTTATAACTTCAGAATGCTGGTTAAAAATAAATACATACAGCACAAAAATTATAAAAGGAATCAAAAGGAGTTTAAAGAAAAGTCCAAGACGTAAAAATTTCCAATGCTGGCTTTTTCGATCGAAAGTCAATTGCAAGCCAACAGAAAGTAATGCTAAAGGTGTTACCAAACTTCCAATTTTCAGTAATATAGATTGAAAATTTTCATTTAATTTATAATCAAAAATATTCATGAAACAAGCCAAAACAAACATTAGAAAGGGCGGAAATAGAATAATCTTTTTAAAAATCCCAAATGCATTTGGACTTCCCTTAGAATAAAAGGCCGCAGTAAAAACGCCAAGAGTAGAAACCACAACAAAAGTTCCTGGTTGATCTACTAAAACTGCAGTTTCTAAACCTTTCTTTCCAAATAAAGCTTCAATAATCGGATAACCTAGAAAAGAACTGTTGCTCAAACCAGCTGTCAAAATCAGACAGCCAATCAATTTATTCGACCAGCCATTTCTTCTTCCCAAAAAATGAAAAAAGATAAAAGCCAGAATATAAGTAATCCACCCTGCTCCTATTGGAAATAGCAATTCGCTGCTCCATTTTATTTTCGGAATATGATATAAAGTAATCGCTGGAAGACAGAAATAAATAACAATTTTATTGAGCGTTTTGTAAATATGAGTCGGAAATTGTTTTACATGCTGTAAAACCAAACCCAGCAAAAGAAAGAAAAATATTAGTATAAAGTTGTTCATATAGTAAGATCAAGACAAAAATAAGTATTTCTAATTTAGTGATTAGCGAAAAGTAAATAGTAATTCGCTTTTTGAATAAATCGTAACTACTGATTTTCTTTTGTTAAACATATAACATTTCAATAAAAATCAATCGCTTCTTACTGAATACCAGTCACTTTTAATCAATCACTCATCACACATTTCAAAAAAAATAGTTAAATTAGTACTTTGTGTTACAAAAAGATGTAAATTTGTAACATATTTTATTACAGTATGATTTCAGGTAAATTTGCCATAACGATTCACATTCTTACTTTACTCCATAAATTCCCAAATGATTATTTGTCATCGGAGTTTATTGCGGGAAGTATTAATCTAAATCCTGTTTTGGTTCGAAAAGAAATTGCCAATCTAAAAGCGCATCATATTGTAGAAAGTAAAGAAGGAAAAAATGGCGGAACAAAATTGGCGGTTAATCCTGTTGACCTGACTTTAAAACAAATATTCGAAATGACTTTTGAAACCATTGGTTTAGGTTTCGCAAAGAATCAGCCAAATCCTGATTGTCCTGTTGGAAAAAGCATCAATCAGAATTTGGAAGCTTTGTATAAAGAAATGAATGATAAAGTAAGTGCTCAGCTTGAGAACATCTCTCTGGAGGATTTTTCGAATCAATTTTAAAAACTATTTTTTTACCCAAAACTGTAACATTTTTTATTACTAAATAAATTTATATATTATGAAAATCGCACTTATTGGAGCTACAGGATTTGTTGGCTCAGCAATTTTAAACGAATTAGCAGATAGAAAACATGAAATCACTGCTATTGCAAGAACTCCAAAAGATACCCCAAACGCTACTTGGGTTGCTGCAGATATTTTTAATGTTGATACTTTGGCAGAAATCTTAAAAGGTCACGATGCTGTGGTTAATGCTTATAACCCTGGATGGACAAACCCAAATATTTACGATGACTTTTTAGCAGGTTCTAAAGCAATTCAGGAAGCGGTTAAAAAATCGGGAGTTAAACGTTTTATTACAATTGGTGGAGCTGGAAGTTTATATGTAGCTCCAGATTTACAAGCGGTTGATACGCCAGATTTTCCAAAAGAGATTTTCCCTGGTGCAAATGCTGCAAGACATTATTTAAACATTATTAAAGAAGAAAAAGATTTGGATTGGGCATTCTTTAGTCCTGCTTTCGAAATGCATGCTGGAACTAAAACAGGAAGAACTGGAAAATACCGTTTAGGATTAGAAAATCCTGTTTTCAATGATGAGCAAAGAAGTATTTTATCTGTAGAAGATTTAGCAGTTGTTATTGCTGACGAAGTAGAAACTCCAAAACATCATCAGGTTAGATTTACTGCAGGTTACTAAAAAGATTCTAACTTTTTTTTGCCACGAATTCACGAATTTTCTTTTAAAATCTTTGAGATTATTTTTTCGAATTAATTTGAATAATATTAGATAAAGATTAAAAAAAAGAAAATTCGTGAATTCGTGGCAACTTATTTTTACTCATTGTGAGAATAACAAATTAGCGGAAATTCGTGTAATTAGAGGCAAACTAACTTTTTGAAACTGTTTTTGTTTTCTGTACTTTTACAGTTCTAAAAAGTGCGTTTTGTCAAATTATAATAAACAAACTGGTAGCATCTCTGAAAAAGCTGGAATTTCACCTCCCGAAATCACCAATATTTCGGCTATCAATCAAATTAAAAGCAAACGCAGACAACAACCTACTTCTCAAGAATTAATTAATGGCATTTTAGAAGGAAATAGAACTTCTTTAAGTCGTGCCATTACTTTAATTGAAAGCACTAATCCAGATCATTTTAAAAAAGCAAGCGAAGTCATTCAAGGCTGTTTAGCTCATGCTAATAAATCAGTTCGTATTGGAATTACAGGAGTTCCTGGAGTTGGAAAAAGCACTTTTATTGAAGCTTTTGGAAAACATTTGACACAATTAGGAAAAAAAGTAGCTGTTTTGGCAGTCGATCCAAGCAGTTCGCTTTCGCACGGAAGTATTTTGGGAGATAAAACCCGAATGGAAGAATTGGTAAAAGACGAAAATGCTTTTATTCGCCCTAGTGCTTCTGGTGAAACTCTGGGAGGTGTCGCGCGAAAAACCCGAGAAACCATTATTCTTTGTGAAGCCGCAGGTTTTGATACTATTATTATCGAAACAGTTGGAGTTGGCCAAAGCGAAACTGCCGTTCACAGTATGGTCGATTTCTTTTTGCTTTTGAAAATTTCTGGTGCAGGCGACGAACTTCAAGGTATTAAACGTGGTATTATGGAAATGGCAGATGCAATTGTCATTAATAAAGCTGACGGCGATAATATAAAAAAGGCAAATCAAGCGAAATTGGAGTTTAATCGCGCTTTGCATTTATTTCCTCCCAAAAAATCTAATTGGCAGCCCAAAGTCACTACTTGCAGTTCACTGACAAAAGACGGAATTCCTGAAGTTTGGAATACGATTTCTGATTATTTTGAAATGACGAAAGAATCAGGATTTTTCCAAGACAAAAGAAACGAACAAAACCATTTCTGGATGATGGAAACCATCAACGAACAATTGAAACAGAATTTCTATAATCAGCCTGAAATCATTTCGCTTTTAGAAGAAAGCAAAAAAGCAGTGCAAAACAATGAGATTTCATCGTTTGCAGCTGCTTCTGAGTTGTTAAAATTATATTTTAAAAAAAGGTTCTAAGATACTAAGCTTCTAAGTTACTAAGGTTTCCTTTCTGTTCGAGTGGAGTCAAGAACTATATAGCATTTCGACTTCGCTCAATGTGACAAAACTTAGAAGCTTAGCAACTTAGTACATTAGCATCTTTATTTTTTAGGTCTAAGCTTATATTTACTTTCTTTATATAAATTTCCTGCTGTAATAACGTGCGCTAAAGCATCTTTTGCTAAATCTTCATTTAATTTAACTGGAATTAAAGTTGTATCATTTTTGATTTCAAACTGCAATGGTTTCAAATTTGGCTGCATGATCACAACTTGATTTTCAACTCTAAATGCATTGATGTCATTAAACTGCATAATAGATCTTCCTTGCACTTTCGGATCCAATTTGCTTAGGTTTCGACCTACCATTGGAGTTTCAAACGGAAGTCCTAAGTAACTTAACAATGTTGGCGGAATATCAATCTGACTTGCCAATCTATCATAAACCGCTCCTTTTGGAACTCCTGGTCCCATAATAAATGCTGGAATGTGGAATTTGTTTATTGGCACTAAATTTTTCCCATAAGTTCTTGTGTTATGGTCAGCAATTACAATGAAAATCGTATTTTTAAAGTACGGTTCTTTCTTTGCCATTTCAAAGAATTTCCCAATAGAGAAATCGGCATATTTCATGGCATTATTTACCGTATTAGGCTTTTTATCATAAGGTTTAATTCTTCCAGCTGGATATTCAAATGGTTCGTGATTTGAAGTAGAGAACATTAAAGAGAAAAATGGTTTGTCTCCTTTTGATTTGAAATACTGATTTGCTTTCGTAACTAAATCTTCATCAGAATAACCCCAAGTTCCTTTGAAAGCATATTTATTTCCATCCGAATCAAAATCAGTTTGGTCTACGATGTCTGTAAAACCATTTCCGTTAAAGAACGAAGCCATATTATCAAAATTGGCCATTCCGCCATAAATGAAACTGGTATCGTAACCTTTTTGTTTTAATGCGTCTGCCAATGTAAAAAATCCTTGTTGTGAATTTCCAAGCTTCACTACACTTTCTGATGGCGAAGGCAAAAATCCAGTTACAACTGCTTCAATTCCGCGAACACTTCTGGTTCCTGTGCAATACAAATTGGTGAACAATAATCCTTCTTTAGACAATTTATCAAATTCTGGAGTTAATGGTTTTCCTCCCAAAATTCCAACATATTCTGCACCTAAACTTTCCTGTAAAAATATCACCAAGTTATATGGCTTTTTCATAACAGAATCTGGCTGCTGTACATGCAAAAACGGAATGTCTTTATCGCTAAAATCGTTTGGTCCTGCTATCATGTATTTTTTTACACGAGCGATCGCTTCGGCTTCATCCATTTTACCATACATTTTAGTATTTCCCTCATTTTTGATTGAATACGCGGCAAAAGCAACAGTGTAAAATGAATTTAATCCTAAAGTATTTGTAAGCTGATCCGTTGAGAAAACAGCATTACTAGCATTAATAGGACGTTTTGAAGTAAGACTTGAACGTGCTCCGAAAAACAATAAAAAAGCCACTAATGGAAATACCATTAATTTGAATTTATATTCTGTACTGGTTGTATAAAATAATTGTTTTCCTTTTTTGAAAGCAAAATAAATTACAACTCCAAGAATTAGGAAAGTCACAATGATTGAAGTCAGGTAACTTTTTAAAAGCATTCCAACCACTTCTTTCGGGTAAATAAGATAATCTAAGAAAATCTTATTCGGGCGCGTATCATATTGCTTTACAAAATCTGGAGAAGCTAATTCTACAAAAAGAATTAAAAACAGAAATAGAAAACTATAAATTACCAGAAATTTGTTGGTGAATTTTATCCATTTATTTGGCAGAAAAGTAATTAGAACTGCTGGCAAAAATGACAAATAACACAGTAATATTAAATCCATTCGTAATCCGATTGGAAAAATATACCAGAAATCTGGCGTCTGCACTACTCTTTCTTTAAAAAGAAAAAACAAAAAGATTCGGCTTAAAGTGGTAATCAATAATCCGATTAATATAAAACTGAAAATAGGTTTTAAAAAACGTAAATTTTTCATTAAAAATAGTATAAGAACGTAAGATTAGAAAAACAAATTACTCTTCGTAACGATTAATTTCTCTGTCGTAAAACTCATTTGCTTTTTCAATTAAACTTTCCATTTCGGCGTTTAATTCAGCTTCGTCAAGATCTTCTGGTTCTTCTAAAAACTCAACCTCATCATCTTTCAAATTGATAATAAATCTTGGGTAATCTAGGTGAATGATAAAAATATCGTCTGGAAAATCGGTATTATCTCCAAGTAAAAATTTAGGTAATTCCATATCTATTATTTTTTTTAATGGTTATTTTTTTGTCTCAGATTATACAGATTAAAAGAATTTCTCTTGACTTTAAACTTTACAATCTTCGACTTATTTTTTATTCAAATTTAGTTATTTAGATCTGAATCGATAATCAATCTCTTTGTTAGGTAATGAAAACGAATATACAAACAAATCGCCGCTGCTGTTAAACCTGCCAAAAGTCCGATCCAAACCCCTTGAGCTTTCAATTCGGTGTATTCTCCTAAATAGTATGAAATAGGGAAACCAATAACCCAATAAGCTACAAAAGTAATATACATTGGTACTTTTACATCCTGCAATCCACGTAATGCCCCAAGAACCACAACCTGAATTCCGTCAGAAATCTGGAAAATTGCAGCAATTAAAAGTAATTTTGAAGCAATTCCTATTACTTCTTCGTTATCTAAAATCTGTCCTGTGTTTTCCATATTCAAGAAAATATAAGGCAGATAATCGTGGAAAATAATAAAGAAAATTGCAAAAATTGTTTCTAAGATTATAGCAAGCAGAAAAATAGAACGCGCTACAACAATTAGCTTTTTATAATCCATTAAACCTCTTTGATTGCTGACACGAACCATCGAAGTTACGCTTAATCCCATGGCAAACATAAAAGTCATTGACGCTAAACTTAATGCTATTTGATTTGCTGCCTGACTTGTTTTTCCGATATTTCCGCAAAGCCAGATTGAAGCGGTAAATAGCACAACTTCAAAAAGCATCTGCATTGCAGAAGGGAATCCTATGCTGATAATCTTTTCTATTGTTGTTTTTTTTATTTCATTAAAACTGAAACCTTTAAAAAAGCGTTTTAAATCGTCTCTTCTTGAAAGCATGATATGCATGAACATGACCAAAAATATTCTCGAAATTACAGTTCCCAAAGCGGCTCCAATAATTCCCATTTTTGGAAAAATCCAGATTCCATAAATCAAAACATAATTAATTCCAACGTGAAGCACATTCGCCATAACCATAGCATACATAGAATATTTGGTTAATGACATTCCGTCAGCAAACTGCTTATAGCCCTGGTACATTACCAAAGGAATCAGCGAGAAAGCCACCCATCCTAAATAAGGTTTTGCAAGTACGATAACATCTGCTGGCTGTTTTAGCAATTCCATTATTGGTTTGGCAAACATAATTACCGTAAAAAGGATTAATCCTAAAATAGTGCATAGAAATAAACCATGATGAAAAGCAGAGCGAATTTTAGTATCATTTTTCTCTGCATCACCTTCGGCAACGATTGGAGTTATTGCTGTAGAAAATCCAATTCCTAAAGACATTGCAATAAAAATCATACTGTTACCTAGCGAAACTGCTGCTAGTTCTGTACTTCCTATTTTTCCCACCATTATGTTATCGACAATACCAATTAAAGTATGTCCGACCATTCCTAAAATAACAGGATAAGCCAGTCTTAAATTATACGAAAACTCTTTGGTGTACTGCTTTAAATTCACTTCTATTCTTTTTTAGTCGGCAAAGATAGTCAGAAGCTTCGAATTCTATCCAATTAATAAAAATATATGCCAATTTTAAGACAAAAATAAGCTCACCTCAATATTATGTAACGAAACCTGAAAATTGTATAACAAACTCCAAACGCCTCCAATATAATTTTACATTATAGAAATTTCAAAAATATAAGCCATGAAAAAATTACAGATGTTATGCCTAGCTGCTTTCACATTTTTATTTGCCAACAACACATTTGCTCAAGAGACAGAAGCAACAAATTACGACCAAGGTTTTAGATTAGGTTTTGGTTTAAATGGAGGATTGCCAACCGACAATGATTATGACTGGTCTCTTGGGGGAGATGTTCGTTTACAGTATGATCTTTCCAAAAAAACATCTTTGACCTTAACAACAGGTTTTACGAATCTATTTATGGGAAAAGACGATCTTGGAAATAACGTAAAAGATCTTGGATTTATTCCAGCTAAAGCAGGTTTTAAAGCTTTTGTTTTAAAAGATCAATTTTATGTATTAGGTGAAGTTGGTGCCGGTTTTGCTGTAACAAACGGTTACGATAAGACAACTTTTTTATGGGCTCCAGGGATTGGGTATGCTAACAAATTTATCGACTTAAGCGTTCGTTATGAAGATTATCATGATTTTAGAACCAATCAGGTAGCATTGCGTGTTGCTTATGGTTTTAAACTATAAAAAATAGGTTTAATTTATTATTTTGTTTTTGGTAAAAACCCGACAGTCTCCAAGTCTGTCGGGTTTTTTATTTTTTACCAATGGGATATAAAATAACCCCGACAGTTTTTTAAACTTATAGGGGTCAAAAATTATCTAATTGACTTATTATCTCAATTGCCCAATTACTTCTCTCCTAATTCTTTCTTATACAATTCAATATTTACTGCTGTTTTCTCATCCAGCTCTGGTTCTTTAATATCCGTATGTTTTTTCATTTCTTCCCAGATAATTTTGGCTACAATATAACGAGACATTTCTTTGTCATCGGCAGGAACAATATACCATGGCGCATGAGGTGTAGAAGTTTTATTGATGGCTTCTTCATAATACTTCATATACTCGTCCCAATAGCCACGTTCTTTCAAATCACCTGGCGAAAATTTCCAATTGTGTTTTTCTTCTTCCAAACGGCGCAACAAACGCTGACGCTGTTCTTCTTTGCTCAAGTGAAGATAGAATTTCATTACTATTGTTCCGTTTTGGCAAATATGTTTTTCAAAATTGTTAATCTGTTCGATTCTGTTTTTCCAAAATTCAGGTGTAATATCATCGACAGAATTAATGTCTGGAAGATTTTCAGCCAGAACATATTCAGGATGTACTCTTGTGACCAAAACATTTTCGTAATGTGTTCTATTAAAAATAGCAAACTTTCCTTTTTCTGGCAAAGCGATATAATGGCGCCATAAAAAATCATGCTCCAGCTCTGTAGAAGTTGGAGTTTTGAAACTATGCACTACTACCCCACGCGGATTAAATTCTTTAAAAACTTCTCGAATCAAACTGTCCTTTCCCGAAGTATCCATTCCTTGAAGACAAATCAAAACGCTGTATTTATTGTGCGCATACATTACGTCTTGCAAATCGCTCAATTTAGCTTGAACCTTATCTAATTTTTCTTCTTTTTCATCGTCATCGGCTTTGATATTCAAAACAGTCGGAATTTCTTTGAGCTTTATTTTATCTACAACTTTAAAATCTTTCGGGTCTATTGATTTCATATCTTTTTCATTTTTTGTCTTATAAATATAGTAATTTTACGAATTCCGATAGCTATCGGAACTGCTATTCATTGCAATAAAAAACAACATTTCATGGAAAAATTCACATTAGAAATATTATTTCAAATCATCGGAATCGGTTCGGCATCAGGTTTATTTTATAACAATGACGCGCTTTATGTAATTGGCGATAACAGCGGATTCTTATACGAATACAATATGCAGAATCAGCAATTGAATCAGCATGCTTTGATCGACAATCCTACACAAAATATTCCGAAAAACTTAAAACCCGATTTTGAATCGCTTACACATCATAATGATACGCTTTATGTTTTTGGTTCTGGTTCTACCGAAAACCGAAACAAAATGATTGAGTTTGATATGAAATCAAAAACCGTTTTACAAAAGAACAATTTAGTCGATTTGTATGCTGTAATGCAGAATTTCGGAGAAATAAAACCAGAAGATTTTAATCTAGAAGGCGCTATTTTTGATGGTGAAAACTGGTATTTATTCAATCGAGGAAATGGCATTTCTAACAAAAACACGATTTTTACGATTCATGCCAAAAATCTCGGAGAAGAATTTGCCTTGATTTCTGTCAATTACAAACTCCCAAAATTAAAAGGCGTTCGTTCCAGTTTTACCGATGCCATTTTGGTCGATGACAAAATCTATTTCCTTTCAACTGCCGAAGATACCAAATCGACTTATGATGACGGAGAAATCTTAGGAAGTTTCATCGGAAGAATCGATGTTAAAACGATGAAAATAGATTTCACTCAAAAAATTACGGCAACCAATAAATTTGAAGGCCTGACTTTCTACAAAAAAGAAAACAATAAAATAGAGTTTTTACTTTGTGAAGATAATGACACAGAACTTTTAGAAACTAAGATTTATAAATTGACATTGCCGATTAAATAAAACTATTCAATTACAATATTGACGTAGAGGCGCACTGCAGTGCGTCTACGCAAAGAATGTCAAATTATGGATTCTCTGACGTTAGACGCACTGCAGTGCGTCTCTACAATAAAACCATTGAACCTTTGTTGCTTTGCAACTCTGAACCTTAAAAAAGATTTTTTTTCACCTCCGTCCCAACCTTTTTATCTTTTTTACTCTCTATACAAGAAAGACAACAATTGTGATAAACGAAACTCAAATAGCAAATTGTAAAAAAATGCATCGCGATGCCCAGCGTCAGGTGTACGAATACATGGCGCCAAAGTTGTACCGCCTTTGCAAAAGATATTTAAAAAAGGAGGAAGAGATAGAAGAAGCTTTGGCAGATTCTTTCTTTACTATTTTCACCAAACTTGATCAGTTAAAAGAAGCGTATGCTTTTGAAGCTTGGGCTAGAAGAATAACTGTAAATCATTGTCTGGCGACCATCAGAAAAGCAACCAACTTTAATATGTATCTCGACGACGTAAAGCTGATTTCTCAGCCTTCTGTTGACGAACTAAATACTTTAGAAGAAGAAGATTTACTTAATTTATTAAACCACATTCCAGACGGCTGCAAAACGGTATTTAACCTTTTTGTTATTGAAGGTTTCTCCCATAAAGAAATAGCCGAAATGCTAAAGATTTCTGAAGGCACATCAAAATCACAATTGAATGCCGCTAAGACCAAACTGAAAGAACTGGTTAATAAATTGTATTATCAAAAAGCAAAATAGTCATGGACAATCAAGATAAATTATTCGATAAAATAAAAGAAGCTTCGCAAAAAGCCGAGTTTCAAGACTTTCCAGGAATGGAAAAAGTCTGGTCGCGAGTAGAAGAAAAACTGGACAAAAAAGAAGATAAAAAAACAATTGCATTATGGAAAAAAATAGCGGTTGCGGCTTCTCTTCTATTATTGTTTTCTTTAGGTTTTCAATTTTTACATTCTGATAAAGAAGCAGTAACAGAAACACCAAAAGTAGTTTTGGAAGAAAAAGAAATAGAGCAATCTCAAACTCAAGAACCTGTTTTAATTCAAAAAGATGCAACTCCATCTTCAGATTCTGGGATAGTTTCAAGCGAAGAAGCGGTTAAAATTTTAGAAAATCAAACTAAAAACAAGCAACGAGTTGCTGTTCAAGAAATAGCAGTTCCACAAACAGAATCTTTTCATTCTTCTTCTACACCAAAAATTGCGGAAGAAACAACGATGCCTGCTCCAATATTATTAAATGAAACTTTTGATGAAGAAGATAATGTTTCTGCAAAAAAAGAAGCAACTCCAAATATGGATTATTCAGGTTATTCTCAAAGAGAGTCTGCAAGAGTTGCTTACTCTGCGGCGTCAGCACAAAAAGCAAAAAAAAGCAGTCCTCTTGTAGTTTTAAACGGAAATGCATTGGCACACAGTGATGATACCAAAAAAGACAAAATGATTCAGAATGAGCTTCCGAATCTACAGCCAGAAAATTTAGATTCGCTCGTAGTTCTTGACGAACCTTTGTATATCATTGACGGAATTTACTATTCAGAAAATGATTTGTTTGGTAAAAATCCAACAAGTCCGTATGCACCTTTAGACAAACAAGACATTAAAACCATAACAATTTTACAAGACCTTGAAGCAACCGAAAAATATGGCGAAAAAGGTAAAAAAGGAGTTGTTATAATTACTACTAAAAACGGAAAACCAGCTCCGAAAAAATAATCTAATGCTATGTCAAAGTCTGCAGCTTTGACATAGCAAAACTCAAACATTAATTCTAAAACTTATTATCATGAAAAGTCTAAAACTTATTTCATCAGCCATTGCTATGCTTATATGTTTCGTAAGTATGGCACAAGAAAGAACTATTTCTGGAATCGTTTCAGATGAAACAAAACAACCGCTTCCAGGCGTAACTATTTTCAATCAGACCTCAAAAACTAATGTTTATACAAATTTTGATGGCCAATACAGTATTCAAGCCAAAACTGGCGACATGTTGGTTTTCACTTTTATTGGATACAAAAACCAAAGTCAAAAGGTTCAAAATTCAAATATTATGAATATAAAAATGTTTCCAGAAATGTCAAGTTTGCAAGAAGTTGTAGTTGTTGGTTACGGTTCAAGCGATGCTGAATATAGCAATCGTAGTTACGAGCGTGCTGAAAGAAAAAAAGCAAAAATGGCAACAGCTTCGGTAGCTATGCAAGGAAAAGTATCAGGAATTCAAGTTCAAAATTCTATGGGGTATTCTGCCATGCCAAGCCCAACTGTTACTATTCGCGGAAATGAATCTGTTTCTCCAAAAAATGAGCCTTTGTACATCATTGATGGAGTTCCTGCAAAAGCCAATCAAATGGCAAAAATAAATCCGAATGATATTGATAATGTTTCGGTTTTAAAAGATCAAGCAGCAACTTCAATTTATGGAAACAAAGCGTCAAATGGCGTTGTTGTAATTTCAACCAAAAATGAAATCTATAAAAATCTTTCAGAAAAGGAATTAGATAAAAAATTAAATATAATACCAATTCCAGCTGAACCAACTCAGGAAGATTATGACACTTTTGTAGAAAATGCTTTCGAAAGTCCAAAAACAGCGCCACTTTCTACCTTTTCTATAGATGTTGACAATGCTTCGTATACGAATATCAGACGTTTTTTAAACAACGGACAACAAGTTCCAAAAGATGCAGTTCGTGTAGAAGAAATGGTGAATTTCTTTAAATATACTTATCCACAGCCAAAAAATGAACATCCGTTTTCTATCAATACAGAAGTGAGCGATTCACCTTGGAATAAAAACAATAAAATCTTAAAAATTGGTTTACAAGGAAAAAATATTCCAACCAATGATTTACCTGCTTCAAACCTTGTTTTCTTGATTGATGTTTCGGGTTCAATGAGCGACATGAACAAATTGCCTTTATTGAAACAATCTTTAAAAATATTGGTGAATGAATTACGCGTAAAAGACAAAGTTGCCATTGTTGTTTATGCGGGCGCTGCAGGAATGGTTTTACCGCCAACTTCTGGAGATGAGAAAAAAACGATTATCGACGCTTTGGATAAATTACAATCTGGAGGAAGCACTGCCGGTGGCGCAGGAATTGAACTGGCTTATAAAACGGCAACTGAAAATTTCATTAAAGGTGGAAACAATCGTGTAATTCTAGCTACCGACGGAGATTTTAACGTTGGAAGTTCTTCTAATTCTGACATGGAAAAACTAATTGAAGAAAAAAGAAAAACAGGCGTTTTCTTAACTTGTTTAGGTTACGGAATGGGAAATTATAAAGACAGTAAAATGGAAATCTTAGCCGATAAAGGAAACGGAAACTATGCTTACATCGACAACATTCAGGAAGCAAATCGTTTTTTAGGAAAAGAGTTTAAGGGTTCGATGTTTGCTATTGCGAAAGATGTGAAGATTCAGATTGAATTCAATCCAAAACAAGTTCAGGCGTATCGTTTAATTGGTTATGAAAATAGAAAATTACGTCCTGAAGATTTTAAAAATGATGCAATTGATGCTGGTGAATTAGGAAGCAATCATACCGTAACAGCTTTATATGAAATTATTCCTGCGGGTGTAAAAAGCGATTATTTGACTGTTCAAGCAGATGATTTGAAATACACCAAAACCGAAACCAACTCTGCAAATTATAGTAATGAATTGGCAACGATAAAATTCCGTTACAAAAAACCTGACGGAGATAAAAGCATCGAAATGATTCAGGTAATAGAAAATAAATCGGTGGCTTTGGATAAAGCGAGCGACGATATGAAATTTAGTTCTGCCGTAGCTTGGTTTGGATTAAAATTGAGAGATTCAAAATTAATTGCCGACAAATCTTCTGAAGAAATTGTAAAACTGGCAAAGCAAGGAAACTCTAATGATGGCGAAGGTTATAAAGCTGAATTTATTCGTCTGGTGGAAACTTCTAAACAGTATAATTAATAAATATTTTATTACATTTGCGGCTTTATTTTTAAAACTTTTTTACACACGTATGAATCCTATTTTAAGCCAAAACCTATTTTTAGTAAAAGAACATATTGGAATGTTCAAAGCCGCAAACAATTACGATATATATCATCCAGAAAACAATCAAATCATCATGAACTGCCGAGAAAACAATCTTGGTTTTTTCACTAAAGTTCTTCGATTTACAGATTATAAAAGAGCAACTCCATTTAATGTTGAAATTACAACTGCATCTGGCGAAAAGTTAATTACGGTAAGAAGAGGTGTTGCCATCTTTAGATCGACTGTTGAAGTATTGGACGAAAAAGATCGTTTGGTTGGAACTTTCAAACAAAAATTCTTTTCGATTGGAGGAAAATTTGACATTTTGGACAAAAACGAAAAACCAGTCGCAACGCTTCAAGGAAAATGGACCGGTTGGGATTTTAAATTCTCTCATGAAAACAAACAATTGGCTCAAGTAAGTAAAAAATGGGCAGGATTAGGAAAAGAGTTTTTTACAAGTGCCGATAATTATGTTCTTCAGATTGAAGATGCAATTGCTGCTGATAGTCCGTTGAGACAGTTAATTTTAGGAGCAGTAATGTGTATTGATATGGTACTGAAAGAATAGCAAAAAGTTGTTAAACTTAGATTAAGAATACCTTTTAAAGCATCATTTTAGTTTTCAAAACCTTATTTTTGTAAGACTTAAAATGATGCTTTCTGCATTTCTAAAAACACAATCATGACCGACTTAAAAAATAAAAACGCCTTTATTACAGGCGCAGGAAAAGGAATAGGAAAAGCTGTGGCAATTGCTTTGGCAAAGGAAGGTGTAAACCTGATTTTGGTTTCAAGAACTCAAAACGATATTGATGAGCTGGCTGCAGAAACTGCTAAACTTGGCGTAAAAACTTTGGCTTTGTCTGCAGATGTTTCTGATATTAATTCTATAAATGCTGCTGCTGAAAAAGCAATCGCAGAATTTAAAAGTATCGACATTTTGATTAATAGCGCTGGAATTGCTTCTTTTGGAAAATTCTTAGAATTGGAACCAGAAGCTTGGGAAAGAATTATTCAGGTAAATTTAATGGGAACATATTACACAACTCGTGCGATAATTCCAAACATGATCGAAAGACAAACTGGCGATATCATTAATATTTCATCTACTGCTGGATTAAACGGAAACGCTCTAACAAGCGCTTACAGTGCTTCAAAATTTGCTGTTTTAGGTTTAACAGATTCTTTGATGCAGGAAATGAGAAAACACAATATTCGTGTTACGGCTTTAACGCCAAGTACAGTTGCCACCGACATGGCAAAAGATCTAAATTTAACTGACGGAAACCCAGAAAAAGTAATGCAGTCTGAAGATATGGCAGATTTAATTATTGCTCAGCTAAAATTAAATAGAAGAGTATTTATTAAAAACAGCAGCATTTGGTCTACTAATCCTTAAAACTAAATTCCAATACTAAAAACATGGAACAATATTTAAGACAATTGGTCGAAATAGAATTTCAGGATAAAAAAGAAATCTTCAGCGGATTTTTAATTGATTACTCTGATGATTGGATTTTGCTTCGTAATAATCCTGTAGATTTTGTTTTGGATGGTTTTGTTATTTTAAGAAATAAAAATATTGAAGCTGTAAATAGAGATCATGATCTGGCCTTTACAGAAAAAGTAATTCGTTTGAAAGGCTTAAAAATCAATTCTGATGATATTATCCCAATCAAAGATTTAGCTTCAATTATTAATTATGTTTCAAAGAAATATGGCATTTTTCAAATCGCCAAAAAATCATCTAAATCTGCTTATTTAGGAAAACTAATAAAATTGAATGACGAAGAGTTGACAATTGATTTTCTAGACACAAAAGGTCAGTTTGGAGGAGAATTAGATTTTAATCCCGAAAAAATTCGAGTTATAGAATTTGATACTGATTATATTAATTCGTTGAAATTGATTATTCAGGAAAATGAATGATTTATAAAAATAGGAAAGCCTCTAATAAGAGGCTTTTTTTGTCATTCCGAGGAACGAGGAATCACACTAGTAATTCCGTATGCTATAATTATCAATCTTTGTCAAGTTTCGAGTGTGATTCCTCGTTCCTCGGAATGACAAATACTTTGTGTTTATTTCTTTTTTAAGCTTCCGCCAATTTATTCAAAAACTCCAAACGTACACTTCCGTCTTCGTCTATTTTAGTTAAATTGATTTCTTGCAAAGTATTTACCAATTCTGGATTCCAAGGTGTTTTTACTTTCACGTAGTTTTCTGTAAATCCGTGAATGTATCCTTCTTTATTTTCGCTTTCAAAAAGAACCGTTCTGTTTGTTCCTAACTGGCTTTCGTAAAATGCACGACGTTTTTTAACCGATAAGCCACGAAGCATTTTACTGCGTTTTGCTCTAACATTTGAAGGAACAACTCCTTCCATATCTATCGCTTCTGTATTATCTCTTTCTGAATACGTAAATACGTGTAAATACGAAATATCTAAATCATTTAAGAAATGATAAGTTTCTAAGAAATGCTCATCTGTTTCTCCAGGAAAACCAACAATAACATCAACACCTATACAAGCGTGAGGCATTACCTCGCGAATTTTGTTTACACGATCAATATAAACTTCGCGCAAATAGCGACGTTTCATTAACTTTAAAATATCATTGCTTCCTGATTGCAATGGAATATGAAAATGCGGTACAAAAGTTCGGCTTTTAGAAACAAATTCGATTGTTTCATTTTTCAACAAGTTTGGTTCAATTGACGAAATTCTCAAACGCTCAATTCCCTCTACTTTGTCTAAAGCTTGAACTAAATCTAGAAAAGTATGTTCATGTTTTTTGTTTCCGAACTCCCCTTTTCCGTAATCTCCAATATTTACACCTGTTAAAACAATTTCGCGGATATTTTGAGCCGAAATTTCTTTGGCATTTTTCAATACATTTTCTAAAGCATCACTTCTAGAAATTCCACGAGCTAACGGAATCGTACAATACGTGCATTTATAATCGCAACCGTCTTGAACTTTTAAAAATGCTCTTGTACGATCTCCAATAGAATAACTTCCTACGTAGAAATCGGCTTCGGCAATTTCACATGAGTGAACTTCACCCATATCGTTTTTACTTAAATCATGGATATAGTCTGTGATTTTGAATTTTTCTGTTGCACCCAAAACCAAATCAACACCATCAACAGCTGCTAATTCTTCTGGCTTTAATTGCGCATAACAGCCAACAGCGGCGACAAAAGCTTTTTCGTTCAGCTTCATTGCTTTCTTAACTACCTGCTTAAACTGCTTATCTGCATTTTCTGTTACAGAGCAAGTATTAATGACATAAATATCTGCTATTTCTTCAAAATCAACGCGGTCAAAACCTTCGTCATTAAAATTTCTGGCAATTGTAGAAGTCTCTGAAAAATTCAGTTTACAACCCAGCGTATAAAAGGCAACTTTTTTTCTATTTTCCATAATCTGTCTTAAATTAATGAAATCGTTGTCAAAAAATTTAAGGCTGCAAATTTACAAACAATATTCATCAAAAGAAAGCAATTAATGGACTTCCAATCAATAATTTGCGCTAACGTTAATTTAGAAACATTAAAAACCTAATCTTTTTATTTTATTTTAGAAAAAGTAAAAGCCTACATTTTTTCAGATTTTGGCTTTCAAATAAGAATAAAACGACAAAACAATCGACAAAAAGCAAATTTTATCGATTAAATACGTTTTTTTCTGTTTTAAATTCAAAATTTCTTACATTTACCATTATGATGAATCAAGTTGCCAATAAATTCATATTCGAGAATTTTAGTAACTTTAATTAATTTAATAATAATTCAGTCATAACAATTTTGAATTTTACTCGTTATGTTGTTGTTTTGTGTTACAAAATGAAATGGGAAAGCCGAAAACCAAAGAGAGTAGGCAACAATTATAATAACAAATACCACTTTATGAAAGCATTTTTACCCACAATCTGCTTGATGTTCTTAACCATTTTTAGTTCGCAAGCGCAAACTAATGCTCCAGCTGCAAATGCAAATCCATTTCCTTCTATTAGCACATTAACATCTTGGGCAAGCTTAAACTCTCAGCAGCAATTTGACGTTGCTATTCGTGCTGTTGGTTTTAAATTTGAAGTAAAAGAACCAGGTGAAGGATCTACAGCTTATACCTACATTCGTAAAGTAACTGTTAACGAAGTAAATTATACAGATAGAATTGTATACAGAATTACAAATAACAATTCTGCAAGTATTATTTCGTTAGTAACTGCTTCTACTGATTTGGTTAGCTTATACACACCACAATTGGCAAGTTTTAAAAACAACAACTGTAAAACAGAAATGTCTAAAGACAAAAATACAACTTGCAGCTGTTACGAAAGTGCAAATTTTGCAATCGATCTTTGCGACGAGCGTGTAAAATTAACTATGGGTGACGGAAATAAATACTTTGTTTCTGTAGCTAAAAAATAATTATAACTCTGATTTGTTTCCAAATCTTTACTGACTTTTAAGTATGTAAAGATTTGGAATGCATTTCTTAGTTTGAGTTTGGATTTTTAAGTTCGTACCAAACTTCTAATTCTTCTTGATATTCGAAAGAATTCACAAAATGAAAACCTAATTTCTCTAAAATTTTTCTTGAGTTTTCGTTTCCTGCATCTGCGTAAGCATAAAGCATTTCTACTTTCATTTCATTAAAAGCATGATCAATAAAAGCTTTTCCTGCTTCGGTTGCATAACCTTTTCCCCAATGCTTTTCGATAAAACGATATCCTAGCTCGTAAAAGTTTTTGTGATTATTGATTTCGTCTGTAATAAATTTAATTCCAGACCAGCCAATAAATTCATTTGTTTCTTTTAAAACAACTGCCCATCGACCTGTTCCAAGATCTTTGTATTGTTTTTGAACAAACTTGATATATTCGATACTTTCTTCAATATGTTTTACGGGTCTATTTCCAACAAATAAATGCACATTCGGATTAGAATCCAATTCGAACATTCCTTCAGCATCAGAAAGTTCAAGTTCCCGTAAAATTAGACGTTCCGTCTCAATTGGATTTTTCATTTTAGTTTAGTTTAAAATATAACGTGTTACTACCTCAGCAACACCATCATCATTATTTGAAGCTACGATTAAATCGGCTTTATCACGCAATTCTGGTGTCACATTATCAACCCAAACTCCTAAACCAGCATATTCTATCATGGTCAAGTCATTTCCTGCGTTTCCAACTGCGATAATTTCACTTTGATGAATTCCTAGCTTTTCAGCTAAAAGTTTCAAGCTCGCCGCTTTATCAATGCCTTGCTGAGCCGCTTCTAAGAAAAATGGTTTAGACATCGAAACACTTAAATGTGGCATTACCTCCTTTAAATCTTTTTCTAAGGTTTTTAAATACGCTGGATCTTGCAACAAAATACATTTAACTGCCGGTCTGTCTACATAATCTTTAAAGCTTGAAACTTTATGATGCGCCATTCCTGTAATTTCTTTTTCGACCTCAATAAATTCTGAATCTGTTTCGCTGATAATCTCATCATCCAAATACGTGATAATATGCGCATTTTTCTTTACACTATAATCGTACAGCGCGTGAATTTGTTCTACAGTTAATTTCTGTTCAAACAAAACCAAATCGTCTTTAACACGGCTAATTATTGCTCCATTAAACGAAATCATATAAGAATCGTTTAAATCCATCTCAAGCTCTTTCGCATAAGCCGTCATTGCAGAAGTCGGTCTTCCAGAAGCCAAAACAACATAAACGCCTTTTGCCTGAGCTTCTAAAATTACTTTTTTATTTAAATCTGAAATTCTGTGATCGTCTGTCAACAAGGTATCATCCATGTCGAGCACTAACATTTTGTATTGCATTTTTTTTTAGTTTGCAGTTTTCAGTCACAGTTTCACGCTGATAACTGAAGACTGTGACTGAATACTTTTTAAAGGCTCATTCTAAATTCTTCTATAACTGGATTTGCTTTTGCAAAATCGGTTTCCTGAATAAAAACCTCAACAGCCAAATCTGTCTGGCCAAAACCTCCTAAACGAGCCGATTGAATATTATCTTTTTTTACTGTTTCTACTCCAGCTTCTTCTAATCTTTCCTGCAAAGCAATTGCTAATACTTCACTTCCAGAAAATACTTTCATTAATCCCATAGCGTTTTATTTTTTTATTCTAATATTCTTTTTAATTGTTTTTGAAAATCTTGATTTTCATTTACCCCAATGTGTTCTTGATTTTTTAGCGGATAAAAGTAGGCATTTGCTTTTAATAACTTCTTAAGTCTAGCTGAATTATCAATTGGAATTAACTGATCTTTAGTTCCGTGAAAAATATAAATTGGTCTTTTTATTTTTGGAAGATAAAGATTTGTTTCTAAACTAAATTTCTTCATAAAGTCAGGAAAAAATGGCGCTCTAGAGCTAGATAATTCTAAAAAATTATAATACGGCGCTTGAAGAATCAAAGCTTTCGGATTATTCTCTAACGCCAATTTTGTGGCGAAACCAGAACCAATTGAATATCCTGCAATAATAATTTTATCTTCAGGATATCTCTCAGCCACTTTCTTATACACGATAGAAATATCTTTACTCAATTGCTCTTCATTCTCAATTTCGCCTTCACTTTTCCCGAAACTTCTGTAATCTAAAATAAAAATATCATAGCCTAATGAGGTATATATTTTTGCAATTTTACCCCAGGTTTCAAGTGTTCCCGCATTTCCATGAAGATAAAAAACAAGTCCTTTTGAGTTTTCACCTTTAAACAATAATCCATTCAACACAGATTCATCAAAAGAAGAAATATTGATTTCTTCAAATTTTTGCTGATAATCAAATTTATAGTCTTTGGGCAATTTTGAACGATAGAAAACTAAATCAACCTGATTAAAATAAAAATAGGATATCATCAAAACATAAATAATCAGAAAAAAGCACAACAGTACAATTCCCAAAAATTTAAACGTTTTTAAAACCTCCATATCTAAAATTAGTTTTGAATCGCAGTTTTCATTTTTAGTCTTTACCAAGATTGAAAACTGAAAATACAAATAATTAATAAAAAATCCCGCTTTTCAGTTACTGAGACTGAAAACCGGGACTAAAAACTTTATTGTAAACTATTCTTCTTCAATATCGTCTTCGTCTTCATCAAGCTCTTCTCCGTCTTCGTCCATATCAAACAAATAAGGCTCAACCATGATTTTATCTGCCAAAATTTCAATACGCTCTGTCAGAGTTTCAGAAAAGATAATTCGCTGCACTTTAGCAATACTATTAGAAATACGTGTAATTTTTGGATCATGACGTAATTTCAAAATTGGATCTGCATCATCTAGAATAAACATTTTTAGACGATTTACGTTATATCCTGCTGTACTAAACATATCGTTTAATTTGGTCGGTGTTCCAATCAAAACATCTATTCCAGTAGAAACGTAATTTTTATCGTAATCCATGTCGCCTTTTTCGTTTACGCCATAAATTTCTAAATTGGTGTATTTTCCATATTTCTCAAAAAGCTCAACCATTTCTAAAACCTTCGCTTTGTCTTCAACAATGATTAAAGCGCGAGGAGATTCTTCCGTTTTACCAGCCAATTGCTGAATGACATTTAAAACAATTGTTGTTGTTTTTCCACTTCCTTTTGGAGAAATAATCACACAATCGGCACCGCTTTTTATAGTCGAAAAAGTTTCCAGCTGCAAAGCATTAGCTTCTGTTAAACCATTTTCAATTAAGGCGTCTTGTAATTTCTCGTTTATTTTTTTTAGTTTCATTTTTTTGAGCTTTAAGCTTTAAGCTATATGCTATAAGCAAAAATTATTTAGTTTCTATAAAAGCTTAAAGCCTAAAGCTTATAGCCTAAAGCGCGAAGCATTTACTTGCTTGCGAACATTTTCACATCTGTTTCAGAGATTTCGTTTCCTCCCAAAATGATTAATCTCTCGACCACATTTCGAAGTTCACGAATATTTCCTGTCCAATCATATTCCTGTAATAAGTTTATAGCTTGCGCCGAAAATGTTTTTACCGCGTTTCCTTGTTCTGAAGCAATTTTTTCTGCAAAATGCGAAATCAAAGCAGGAATATCGTCACGTCTTTCATTCAATGGCGGCACTTTTATCAAAATTACAGCTAGACGATGGTATAAATCTTCACGGAAACGACCTTCGGCAATTTCTGTTTTTAAATCTTTATTGGTTGCAGCAACGACACGAACATCGACTTTTATATCTTTATCGGCACCAACTCTGGTAATCATATTCTCTTGAAGCGCGCGCAAAACTTTGGCTTGCGCCGAAAGGCTCATATCTCCAATTTCATCCAGAAAAATAGTTCCTTTGTCAGCTGCTTCGAATTTCCCGGCACGATCTTTCACTGCCGATGTAAAAGCTCCTTTTACGTGTCCGAATAATTCGCTTTCGATCAACTCACTTGGAATCGCCGCGCAGTTTACTTCGATTAAAGGAAAACCAGCACGCTCACTTTTTTCGTGTAATTGATGCGCTACTAATTCTTTTCCCGTTCCGTTTGGTCCAGTAATCAAAACTCTGGCTTCCGTTGGAGCCACTTTATCAATCATTACTTTGATATGATTGATTGATTCGCTGTCACCAATCATTTCGTAATTTTTACTGACTTTTTTCTTTAGGATTTTATTTTCAACTACTAATTGTTTTTTATCTAAAGCATTACGAACTGTATTTAGCAAACGATTCAAATCTGGCGGTTTCGAAATGTAATCAAAAGCCCCCAAACGCATAGTCTGAATTGCAGTTTCCATGTCGCCATGCCCCGAAATCATCACCATCGGGATTTCTGGTTTTATCTTTTTTACTTCTTCTAAAACCTCAACACCATCCATTTTTGGCATTTTGATATCACACAAAACCAAATCGTAATCGTTGTTTTTTATTTTTTCAAGTCCAGCAACTCCATCTTCGGCTTCATCAACCTGATAGGTATCATTTTCTTCTGATAATATCTTTACCAAAACTCTTCTGATCGCTGCTTCGTCTTCGACAATTAGTATTTTACTCATTTTTTTTAAGGTTCTGAGGTTCTAAGATACTAAGGCTCTGAGGTTATTTATTAAGAAGCTAAAAAAATCTTAGCATCTCACCACCTTAGTATCTTAGCACCTTTAAAAAATTAATATTTTAGCCACTTATACAATTCCTTCCAAGTTGGTTTTTTGCCGTACATTAAAATACCTATTCGGTAAATTTTGGCTGCGAACCAGACAACAAGGAAGAATGTAGCAAACAATAATGATACCGAAATTGCAATTTGCCACCACGGCACACCAAACGGAATACGCATTAACATAACTATTGGCGATGTAAGTGGAATCATCGAAAATACAACGGCAACAGTTCCGTGAGGATCATTTACTACAGTAAAAAATCCGATATAAACACTCAAAATCAGAGGCATTAAAATTGGCAATAAAAACTGCTGAGAATCGGTCTGATTGTCTACTGCAGCACCAATTGCCGCATAAAATGAACTGTACAGAAAATATCCTCCAATAAAATAAATTACAAAACCAATTATAATGCTTGCAATTGGCAGATTCCATAATTCTGCAATATACATTTGCGCAGAACCTGAAAATTGATGTTGAGCCGTTTGCATCATTTCTGGCGAAATTCTTGCTGTCGGTCCAACATTTACTCCAAAAAATGCCGAAGCCGCAAACATCAAACCTAAACCAATTATAGCCCAAATTATAAATTGCAGGATTCCAGCTAGTGAAGTTCCGACAATTTTTCCAATCATAAGCTGAAATGGCTTTACAGATGAGATAATAATCTCGATAATTCGATTTGTTTTTTCTTCGATTACGCTTCGCATTACCATGTTTCCATAGATGATAATGAACATCATAATTAAATAGCCAAAGGCACCTCCAATTCCGATTTTAATTTCGTTTAAACCTTTTAAACTTTCCTCTCCAGAAGCTTTAACTAAATGAATATTGACATTTGATTGTGCTTTCTGAATCGCCACAGTATCCAGTTTTTCTTCTTCCAGATTTAGTTTCGTGATTTTACTAGCAATGATATCTTGAGTATTTTCAATAAAAGAAATACTCGGACTATTATTAGAAATAAATTCGATTTTACTTTCTAAATCTTTTCTGTTTTTTGTTTTCGGAATAACAATTAATCCATTGAAATTCTCCTTTGTAATACTGTCTTTTAAAGCATTCACTTCAATTTCAGACAGATTTATATATTTAAATTCGGCTCCTTTTTTATTTTCTCTTAAAAAATCTGAAACAAAAATTCCAGTTTCATCATGAATAGCAATTCTTTTTGTTTCTGCTTTCATAGAACTTAAATAGCCAATAAAAACAGCAATAGCCACAAATAAAAGCGGACTCAAAAATGTCATGACAACAAAAGATTTATTGCGGACTTTAGCAATAAATTCTCTTTTTATAATTAATGAAATAATACTCATTTCTTGATTTTAGATTTTAGATTGTTGACTTTAGATTTTCAAATTTCAGGATTACTTCTGAAATCTAAAATCTGAAATCTAAACTTTATTTTCTGTAACTGTCTGGATAAAAATATCATTTATGCTTGGAATTTTTTCAACGAAATGCGTCACTTGTCCGCGCTGTGTTAAAACATTCAATAACTCGTTTGGACTTGCGTTTCCAATCTGAATATTTAATTTTAAATCATCATTTAAAGATTTAAAACTAGCAGGCGAAACCGTAAATTTTTGAGTAATATCATACATCAAACCTTCAACATTATTAGTCAAAATTCCTACCTCAAAACTATTGGTTCTAAACTGACGTTTTACATCAACCACTTTGCCTTCTATCAGTTTATTTGATTTATGGATTAAGGCAATATTCTCACATAGTTCTTCTACGCTTTCCATTCGGTGCGTCGAAAAAATAATGGTAGACCCTTGTTCTTTTAATGCCAGAATTTCATCTTTAATAATATTAGCATTAACAGGATCAAATCCTGAAAATGGCTCATCTAGAATTAAAAGTTTTGGTTTATGCAGAACACAAACCACAAACTGAATTTTCTGCGCCATTCCTTTAGAAAGTTCCTGAATCTTTTTATTCCACCATCCCTGAATACCCAAACGATCAAACCAATAGTCTAACTGTTTTTTGGCTTCGGCTTTAGAAAGACCTTTCATCTGAGCCAGATAAAGACATTGCTCACCTACTTTCATTGAACTGTACAAACCACGTTCTTCTGGCAGATAACCAATTGTCTGCACATGTTTTGGCTGTAATTTTTCTCCATCCAAAATTACTTCACCACTGTCAGGCATTGTAATTTGGTTTATGATTCTGATAAGGGAAGTTTTTCCTGCTCCATTCGGACCTAAAAGTCCATATATACTGCCTTTAGGCACATTTAATGAAACTTCGTTAAGTGCTACATAGTCGCCATATTTTTTTATGACATTATGTACTTCAAGTAAGTTACTCATGTTATTTTTAAGGATTTACTGCGTCACTTTACCCATTACGGTTCAGCGACTGTAAAAGTAAATAATTACTAGCGAATCTGTGTCATATTACGCAAAAAACCCATTCTATTTTATGCTAGAATGGGTTTTTATTATTTATAACATTTAAAAAAAGTTCAGATTAAGAGAACATGTCTTTTACTTTTTCAAAAAATGATTTTTCAGACTTTTCTGGACTTGGAGTAAAATGCTCGTTATTTAAAGCATTTTCAAAGAATTGTTTTTGTTCTTTGTTTAATGTTTTTGGAGTCCAAACATTTACGTGAACCAATAAATCTCCGCTTCCGTAACCATTTAAACTTGGAATACCTTTTCCTTTTAATCTTAAGATTTTTCCAGATTGGATTCCTTCTTCCAGTTTAATGCGAACTTTTCCGTTGATTGCTTCGATATCTTTAGAAGCTCCTAAAACTGCTTCAGGGAAACTGATATATAAATCGAAGTGAACATTCTCTCCTTCACGCTTCAAAAATTCGTGCTCAACTTCTTCAATCGCAACAATTAAATCTCCCGGAATACTGTTTCCTGGCGCATCGTTACCTTTGTTAGCAACTTTTAACTGCATACCGTCAACAACTCCAGCAGGAATTTTGATTGATACTGTTTCGTCTTCCTGAACCATTCCTTGAGCATCTGCCTCAGAAGGTTTTTTATCTAAAATCTGGCCAGAACCTCCACAAGTAGGACAAGTAGATGCAGATTGCATTCTTCCTAAAATGGTATTGGTTACTCGCATTACCTGACCTTGCCCGTTACAAGTGGTGCAAGTTTTATAAGTAACGCCTTTTGCCTGAACTTTACGTTTTACTTTTACTTTTTTCTCAACTCCATTTGCAATTTCTTCTAAAGTCAGTTTAACTTTAATTCGAAGATTGCTTCCTTTCGCACGGCGAGGACCTCCGCCTCCGCCTCCGAAACCTCCAAATCCGCCACCAAAAATATCACCAAATTGGCTGAAAATGTCATCCATGTTCATACCTCCGTGACCGCCAAATCCGCCAGAACCATCAAATGCTTGATGACCGTATTGATCGTATTTCGCTTTTTTCTGCGGATCACTTAAAACTTCATAAGCTTCTGCCGCTAATTTGAAGTTCTCTTCTGCCTCTTTGTCGCCTGGGTTTTTATCAGGGTGGTATTTAAGCGCACTTTTTCTGTAAGCTTTTTTAATTTCAGCAGCATCAGCATTTTTTGAAATGCCTAGTATTTCGTAAAAATCTTTTTTCATAATTTAGGTTAAATTCTAAATCTAAAACTCCAATCTCCAATCTTTAAAAATTGAATTTCAGAATCTTAATTGCTTTTAGTTTCCAACTACAACTTTAGGGTAACGAATAATTTTCTCTCCTAATTTGTATCCTTTTTCAATTACATCTACAACTTTCCCTTTTAATTTATCAGATGGTGCTGGAATTTGGGTAATTGCTTCTGCAATATCAGCGTTGAAAGCATCTCCTGCCTGAATTTCAACTTGCTCTAAGCCTTTAGAAACTAAAGTACTTTTCAGTTTTTCATGAATTAGCTCAACGCCTTTTTTCAAGTTTTCATCTTCAGATTTGTTGATCTCTATAGCGGCTCTATCAAAATCATCTAAAACTGGAAGCATAGCCAATAAAACTTCTTGGTTTGCCGTTTTAAATAATTCAAGACGCTCTTTTGAAGTTCTTTTTTTGTAATTTTCAAATTCAGCAAATAATCTCAAAAACTTATCTTTTTCGTGAGCCAAGTCTTTAGCTAATTGCTCCTCAACACTTAATTCTTCAACAATTAACTGCTCTCCGTTGGCATTGTTCTCTAACGTTACATCGTCTAATTCCTGATCGAATTCTGTATTTTCCGTAGTCATATTACTTTTATTTTTAAAAATATTCTTAAACTTCATTTTTTATTTCTTTCTGTTGGATTGCAAAAGTACTGCCAAATCTTATAAAATGTCAAATTGTCACTTTATTAATTTTGAGGCGTTTAAAAAACGTTCGCAAGCTAGAAAAATTTATTATAATTTTAAGACTATTACGTTTTAGTTTATCTTATCTTTGAGACCAATAAATATAAATTATTACCACCAAAAATTGAATTTAAGGGTTGGCTTCGGCCTCTAAATAATTATTAATTCAAGTTTACCTTATATTAAAAAAAAGCTTCGTCTTACAGAGACGAAGCTTTTTTTATGCTTTCTTCATCTTTAATGTATTAATGACAAAAGCTGAAAACGAAAAAATTTACCGCAAAGAACGCTAAGTTTTTTACTCTTAAGTTTTATAAAAAAAAAGTTCGCAAAGCTTTGCATTAATATAGCTTTGTGAACTTTGTGCTTTTTAAAGTATTTTTAGACAAGACTCTTTGCGTTCTTTTCGATAAAAAACTTTTTTTTGCACGGGCGGAGGGATTCGAACCCCCATCAACGGTTTTGGAGACCGCTATTCTACCCTTGAACTACGCCCGTAACTTAAGGTTGGCAAATTAAAAGTTTTTTTTCTTCTCTGGCAACTATTTTGCGAAGAGATTTTAAAAGAAATCCCTTTAAATCTGCGGAAACTTAAACAAAAACCTTAACCCCAAACAGTTAAGCCTGCAAAGCTTTTTTCAATCCTTCGAAGTCTACAGAAACCTGTTCTCCTGTCACTAAATTTTTAAGCGTATATGAATTCGAATTAATTTCCTGATCTCCAACCAATACTGCAAAAGGAATTAAACGTTTATCTGCATATTGAAATTGTTTTCCAACTTTTACATTATCTGGATACAGCTCTACTTTTATGTTTTCTTTTCTTAATTTCTGAATTGCTTTTGAAGCATACAAAGCTTCTTTGTCTCCAAAATTCAAGAATATTGCTTTCGAAGTCGCCGCAACAGTTTCTGGGAATAATTGTAATTCTTCAAGAACTAGATAAATTCTATCCAATCCAAAAGAGATTCCAACACCACTCATATTTTTTAAACCGAAAATACCCGTCAAATCGTCGTATCTTCCGCCACCGCCGATAGAACCCATAGCTACCGTTTTTGGTGCTGCAACTTCAAAAATAGCTCCAGTATAATAATTTAAACCACGAGCTAATGTCACGTCTAAATCTAAGGTTGCGGTTGACAAACCTAAATCAGCCACATTGTCGCAAATAAATTTTAATTCTTCAACTCCTTTCATTCCTTCTTCAGAAGAAGACAATAAGTCCGAAAGCTGCGCAATTTTGTCTGCAAAAGTTCCTGAAAAACTGAAAAGTGGCTGTACTTTTACCAAAGCTTCTTCAGAAATTCCTTTTTCGATCATTTCTTTTTTAACGCCGTCTTCTCCGATTTTGTCTAATTTGTCAAGAGCAACTGTAAAATCAATTAATTTATCTGAAGCACCAATTACCTCAGCAATTCCAGATAAGATTTTCCTGTTATTGATTTTAATTGTAACCCCTTCTAAACCCAAAGAAGTAAAAACAGTATCATATAATTGAACCAATTCAACTTCCTGCCACAGCGATTTTGAACCAACAACATCGGCGTCACATTGAAAGAATTCTCTAAAACGTCCTTTTTGCGGATTATCAGCTCTCCAAACTGGCTGAATTTGGTATCTCTTAAAAGGAAACTCAATTTCACTTTGGTGCTGCACAACATATCTTGCAAACGGAACGGTCAAATCGTAACGCAACGCTTTCTCAGAAATTTTTCCTGTGAATTTATTTAACTCAATTCTTTGCTCTAAAGTTATTTTTTCAGCAGAATTCAGCTGTAATTCTTCGATTGATTCTGGCAACTCAATTTTACTTTTATTGTAGAAAAAATTACCTGAATTTAAAATTTTAAAAATCAGACGATCTCCTTCTTCTCCATATTTCCCCATTAAGGTATCTGAATTTTCAAACGAAGGTGTTTCGATTGGCTGAAAACCAAATTTTTCGAAATTTGCTTTTATAGTCTGAATAATATATTGACGTTTTGACACCTCAGCTGGTGAAAAATCTCTTGTTCCTTTTGGTATACTTGGTTTTGAAGCCATCTTTTTTATTTTAGATTATTGATTTTAGATTTTAGATTTCTTTTGAAACTTAAATTCAAAAACCTTTAAAATTAATTTATTTATATTTTTTTTGATTGCTGGCACTTTAGACTTTCGACTTTATGACTTTCCAACTTTCGACTTAATTTAAGTCTGCAAATATCTTACTTTTTAAAATAAATAATAACACTTCGAAAACAAACTTGTAACAAAAACCGTATTTTCGTGACAAATTGGTCATGATGCTAAAATTATTTAAAGAAAATATCCGAATTGCTTTTGGTTCTATCAAAACACAAATTCTGCGTACTATTCTTACCGTTTTAATTATCGCTATTGGTATTACCGCTTTGGTTGGCATCTTGACCGTAGTTTCTGCTTTAGAAAACACAATTTCGACCAATTTTGCTTCGATGGGAGCTAATACTTTCAACATTAATCAATATGAAAATAAGGTTCGAAATCGTGGCGGAAATGAGCGCGAAGTAATCAATCCAATTATTTCATACCCTGAAGCTGTTGCTTTTAAAAACAAATACAAATATCCTTTTACGGAAACATCACTTTCTTTTACCGCAACCTCAAAAGCTGAAGTAAAATATTTAGACACTAAAACAGATCCAGAAATTACAGTTGTTGGCGTTGACGAACATTTCATCAACAATTCTGGCTTAGAAACCACTTTGGGCCGTTCTTTTAACCAGTTTGACATTGACAACAACACATATTCGTGCGTTGTCGGTTCAGATTTTGAAAAAGGGCTTTTAAAAGATGTAAATCCGATAGATAAAATCATTTCGATTCGCGGAGCAAGATTTAAGGTCATTGGTGTTCTAAAAGAAAAAGGCTCTACTTTTGGAAATAGTCAAGACTTACGTGTTTTGATTCCGATTCAGGTTGCAAGATCTTTGTTTTCTGCACCAGATATCAACTATACGATCAGTGTGATGGTTTCTAAAAAAGAACTTTTAGACGAAGCTGTCGACAATGCCACAAGCACCATGAGAAGAGTTCGCAAACTGAGTCCTGTTCGTGACAATAATTTCGGAATTGGACGCAGTGACGATTTAATAAACCGAATTTTAGGCATTACAAAATATTTAGGCTGGGCTGCTTGGATTATATCTGTTATTACCATTTTAGGATCGTCTATTGCCCTAATGAATATTATGATTGTTTCGGTTACAGAACGCACCCGCGAAATTGGTGTCCGTAAAGCTTTAGGAGCAAAAAGATCAACTGTTGCTTTTCAGTTTTTTATCGAAACTTTATTAATCGGACAAATTGGAGGTTTGGTTGGAATCGTTTTAGGAATCTTACTTGGTTTTGCTATTGCAACAGCCATGAGTTTTGTGTTTGTGATTCCGTGGATGGCGATTTTTGCCGCTTTTGCAACTAGTTTCTGCGTAGCATTGGTTTCTGGACTATACCCTGCCATTAAAGCATCAAAACTAGATCCTATTGAGGCTTTGCGATATGAATAATTTCTATAGTTTTCAGTCTAAGTCTCAGTTTTCAGTTATTACTGAGACCGAAAACTGAGACTGAAAACTTAAACACTGCCTTTCAGCATGCGATCATTATCGTAAATATCTTTTCGCAATTCAATATTTTTATAATTCATATTTTCTAATAAATCAATCATTTCTTTTCCTAGATACTGATTGATTTCGAAATATAATTTTCCTTTCTCAAGAAGTGCCTTTTTTGCCAATGAGGCAATTTTTCTGTAGAAAATCAAAGCGTCATTATCTTCAACAAAAAGAGCCAAATGCGGTTCGTAGTCCAAAACATTTTTCTTGATTTCTACTTTTTCCAAATTTCGAACATAAGGCGGATTAGAAACAATGATATCAAACTGGCATCTTAATTCTTCTTCTTTTAAAATATCCAGCATCACAAAAGTTACCTCAACATTATTCTTTACCGCATTTCTTTTGGCCGTTTCGATTGCTTTTTTAGAAACATCAATAGCAACAACTTCCGCATTTGGAAGGTTTTTTGCCAAAGAAATAGCAATACAGCCACTACCCGTTCCGATATCTAGTATTCGTATTTTTTTTGACTTTTCTGGACTCGCATTTTCGTTAATAATCCATTCGACCAATTCCTCTGTTTCTGGTCTCGGAATTAAAACATTTTCATTTACTTCAAAATCCAAACCATAAAAATTGGTCTTTCCAAGCAAATACTGGATTGGAACTTCTTGCTTCAATTGTTTTAACAATTCATCCCAAATTATAAAATCGTTTCCTTCAAAAGTCAATTCGTGATTTAATGCCAGATCAATCTGGCGAAGTTTGTGTTTCTCTTCGAGAATTAAATAAAAAAAACTCTCCGCTTCGTACGCATCGTAAAAAGGTGATAATTCTTTGATAAATTGAGTGCGGTACTGTTTAATTTTCATTTTTTTTTTGAACATTATGTCACCAGCCAAAACTGATCTTTTAAATAAGTCTCCTTGAACCAAATTTGTTACAACAATTACAATACTTTCAGCATCCAAACCGGACAAGAATTGTGTCCAGTACAACCTAATGGTTCCTCTAAATATTCAAAACCAGACTTTCTGTACAGCTTTTGTGCGGCATGCATAAATGGCATTGTTTCGATGTAACATTTTTCAAAACCAAAAGCTTTTGCTTGCTCTAAGCATTTTTCCATCAATTTGGCTCCAATTCCTAAACCGCGAGTTTTTGGCAAAAAATACATTTTCTGCAATTCACAGATTCTCGGATCTCCATTTTCTAAAGGCGCGATTCCTGCACATCCTACAACTTCACCCTCACTTTCCACCACAAAATACATTGATTTTACTTTGCTATACTCTTCAAACATTAAATCCAAATATGGATCTTCGTAAGCCGTTCCGACTTTTGGTATTTCCATTTCGTCGAAAACTGATCTAATTAAACTTGCAACTGACTGATTGTCTTCTTTTTCAATTGCTCGTATAAGCCAATTTACCATTTTTTTTATTCTAAATCATTATAAACACAAAAGTAAATATACTTTTTCTATAGTTTCTTAACTTAGTCATAAACTCAAAAATAATTACTTTTGCACTGTGAATATACATGAAAAATATATAAAACGCTGTATTGAACTGGCACAAAATGGGCTTGGATCAACTTATCCGAATCCAATGGTCGGAAGCGTAATCGTTTACGAAAACAAAATTATCGGTGAAGGCTGGCATAAAAAGGCCGGAGAGCCACATGCAGAGGTAAATGCAGTGCGATCTGTAAAAGATAAATCGCTGCTGAAAAAAGCTACAATTTATGTAAGCTTGGAGCCTTGCAGTCATTTTGGAAAAACACCTCCATGTTGTGATTTGATTATCGCAAATCAAATTCCGAATGTGGTTGTCGGCACAGTTGATCCAAATGAAAAAGTGGCGGGAAAAGGTATTTTGAAATTAATTGAAGCCGGAGCCAATGTTACTGTTGGAGTTTTAGAAGATGAATGTAACGAACTGAACAAACGCTTTTTTACTTTTCATCAAAAAAAGAGGCCTTACATTATTCTAAAATGGGCAGAAAGTCAAGATGGATTTCTGACTCCTGAAAAAGTCAGCAACCAGGATCGAAAACCTATCTGGATTACCAATCAATATTCTAGACAATTAGTGCACAAATGGCGAACAGAAGAACAAGCTATTTTAGTTGGAACACAAACCGTTGTTGATGACAATCCAAAATTAAATGCTAGAGATTGGGCTGGAAACAATCCAGTTCGAGTAGTTATAGATCAAAACAATAGAATTGATGAAAACAGTTTTATTTTTGATGATTCTGTGAAAACTTTTATTTTTTCTAAAGAATCAAAACCATCAAAAGAAAACACTCAATTTGAAGTAATTGATTTTAGCAAAAATATCATTTCTCAGCTATTGGATGTTTTATATCAAAATCAAATTCAATCTATAATAATTGAAGGCGGAAGACAAACCCTCCAAGCTTTTATTGATGAAAACCTTTGGGATGAAGCTAGAATTTTTGTTGGGAAAACGAATTTTCTAAATGGAACAAAAGCGCCAATTATTACAAGAAAAAATACCACAAAGACCAACATATTAAGCGACGAACTAATACAAATTAGAAATTATGATTGATGCGATAATTTTTGACTTTGGAGACATTTTTATCAATTTAGATAAACCTGCCACAATTTCTGGTTTACAAAAATTAGGAATGAAGGAATGGAACAACGAACTGGATCAATTAAATCTCTCTTTTGAAACAGGATCTATTTCGCCAGAAGATTTTATTGGTGGCTTTCAAAAACAATTACCCAATGCTTCAAAAGAAGAAATCTTAAAAGCATGGAATGCTGTTTTGGCAGATTTTCCTTTTTATCGTTTGGAATTTCTTCAGGAGTTATCAAAAAAATATCGCTTGTTTTTGTTAAGTAATACCGATTCTATACATATTAACACATTTGAAGAAAAGAGCGGTGTTTCTTTCTACCAAGATTTTTACAATTGTTTTGAAAAAGTTTACTTTTCTTTTGATATCGGAATGAGAAAACCAGATCCGAAAATTTATCAGTTTGTCCTTGAACAAAATAATCTCATTGCAGAAAATACTTTGTTTGTAGACGATAAAACAGAAAATACCGACAGCGCTGCAACTTTAGGAATCAAAGTATGGAATCTTCAAGTTGGCAAAGAAGATGTTGTTGACCTATTTACCAAAGGATTATTGTAAAGCATTTATTCTCGTATAAAATATTTGGCCACAGATTAAAAAGATTCTCACAGATTTTCTTTTAAAAACAAAAAAAGAAATCTTTTTAATCCTTTTAATCTGTGGCTAAAAAAAAACTTAAACTCTTACAATTGGAAATTAACGATACTTATCAAACTATTGCAACTGCATCTGAAGAAATACTGTTTAAAGAAAAAGGCAGCAAGTTCTTTGGTTATGCTTTTCCAATAGATCACGAAGACGAAGTAAAACCCATAATAGAAGACCTTAAAAAACAACATCCGCATGCGGTGCATTATTGCTATGCCTACCAATTGGGCGTTGGAAATAAAATTTCGTATCGCGCTAATGATGATGGCGAGCCTAGCAATACTGCGGGAGCACCAATTTATGGCCAGATACAATCTTTTGGAGTTACGAACGTTCTTGTTGTTGTGGTTCGAATTTTTGGAGGAGTAAAATTAGGCGTTGGCGGCTTAATTGCTGCATATCGAACAACGGCACAACAGACTTTGGAAGTTTGCGAAATTGTGGAAAAGACAATCGATGTCGAATTTTTAATTTCTTTTGATTATAAAAACATGAATAAAGTGATGCGTGTTATCAAAGAAAAGAAATTAGAAATTGTATCTCAAGAAATGGAAATGGATGAAATTTCGGGACTGCCAATTGGCAAAATTGTGACAAAAACTCGAAAAAAAAATGCCGAAACAGTGTTCAGCATTTTTGATTTAATGTTCGAAATCAATATTAAATTAGTATAATTTAACATCAAAATCCTATTCGTTTTAACAATTATTCAAGTGATTTAAATATTTCTAAAATGTACTCTGGAGGAGCTGTCGGACGACCCGTTTTTAACGCAACAAATACTAAAATAAACGTCGCTGTTGTTAATAACTCATTTGCCTCATTGTAGATTGCGCAGTCAAATTCGATCTTTACAGAAGAGTGACTTTTAAAAGTCGTGTGAATTGTCAAAAGTTCGTCGTATCTCGCCGATTTTTTGTAATTGATATTCATGTTGACAATTGGAAGGCCAATTCCGCTTTCTTCCATGATTTTATACGAAACTCCTTTATTTCTAAGCCATTCCACGCGTCCAATCTCAAAATAAGGCACATAATTTCCGTGATAAACAACTCCCATTTGGTCAGTTTCTGAGTAACGAACTCGTACTTGAGTCTGATGATTTTTCATTTATAAAATATTAAAAAATTTCGAATTTAAAAAGCCACATTACAACTTTTTTTTATAAAATTAGATACCAAAATATTTTTTTTTACAGAAATTTGTTCACATATTTGTTATCCCGAAATACGGAATAAAATTGCTCCTTTTTTATTAGGAGAATCTTTATAACAATAATAAAAATTTATCTGAATCTATGACTAAAACTGCTCAATCGGTATGGGAAAACTGTTTGTCCTTTATAAAGGATAATATTCAAGACCAAGCATATAAAACTTGGTTCGAACCAATCAAATCAGTTGAGCTAACCGATAACGCATTATACATTCAGGTTCCAAGTAAATTTTTCTACGAATGGCTCGAAGAGCATTACGTAAAATTATTGAAAGTTGCGCTTACCAAAGAACTGGGAAAAAACGCAAAGTTACTCTATAAAATTAAAATGGAGAACACTTATGGCAATAAACAGCCGTTTACCGAGCAGCTGCCAAGTGCCAACAGAGTGCCAATGAAACCGCAAGAGGTTGACGCTCCGTTTAAAAACTTAAATCCTGAACTTAAAAATCCGTTTGTAATTCCTGGAATTAGAAATTTAAAAATTGAGTCTCAGTTAAATCCGAACTACAGTTTTGATAATTTCTTAGAAGGAGATTCAAACCGTTTAGCTCGTTCTGCAGGTATGGCTGTCGCCAACAAACCTGGAGGAACTTCATTTAATCCTTTGTTGATTTTTGGAGGAGTTGGTTTAGGAAAAACACACTTAGCACATGCTATAGGCGTAGAAGTAAAAGATAAGTATCCGGAAAAGACCGTTTTATATATTTCTGCCGAGATTTTCACACAACAATATATTGACTCTGTAAAAAAGAATAATCGTAATGATTTCATTCACTTTTATCAGTTAATCGACGTTTTGATTATTGATGATGTTCAGTTCTTGTCTGGAAAATCAGGAACACAAGATGTATTCTTCCATATTTTCAACTATTTACATCAAAACGGAAAACAAGTAATCTTAACTTCAGATAAAGCTCCTGTTGACATGCAGGACATCGAACAAAGATTATTGTCTCGTTTTAAATGGGGATTATCTGCAGAATTGCATCAGCCTGATTATGAAACCCGTATCTCAATCTTAAAAAACATTTTATACCGTGATGGTGTAGAAATGCCAGAAGATATTCTAGAGTATGTTGCTAGAAACATTAAATCAAATGTTAGAGAACTTGAAGGTGCTATTATTTCGTTAATCGCTCAATCTTCTTTCAATAAAAAAGAAGTTACAATCGAGTTAGCGAAGAGCGTTGTAGAGAAATTTGTTAAAAACGTAAAGAGAGAAATCTCTATCGATTATATTCAAAAAATTGTTTCAGACTATTTCCAATTAGATATTGAAACACTTCAATCTAAAACCAGAAAGAGGCACGTTGTACAAGCAAGACAACTAGCGATGTTCTTTGCTAAGAAATTCACTAAAGCTTCTCTTGCTAATATTGGTTCACAAATTGGAGATCGCGACCACGCAACTGTTCTTCATGCTTGCAAAACAGTTGATAATTTAGTTTCTACAGACAAACAGTTTAAAAAGTTTGTCGAAGACATCAATAAAAAACTAACGCTTTAAGACGTACCATGCCTGTAAAAATCTTAATGGTTTGTTTAGGAAACATCTGTAGATCTCCTTTAGCAGAAGGAATTTTAGCTTCTAAATTACCTCAAGATAAATTCTTAGTTGATTCTGCAGGAACAGGTTCTTGGCATGTTGGACACTGTCCTGACAAACGTTCTATAGAAGTAGCTAAAAAAAACGGAATCAACATTAGCGCGCAAAAAGGAAGACAAATTCAAGTTTCTGATTTTGATAAATTTGATTATATCTATGTAATGGATAATGCAAATTTTCGTGATGTCATTCATTTAGCTAAAACTCCTGAGCATAAAAATAAAGTTCGTTTAATTTTAAACGATTTATTCCCAGACGAAAACGTCGATGTACCAGATCCATATTACGGCTCCGCAAACGGTTTTGACAACGTTTACCAAATGCTGGACGAAGTAACTGATTTAATTGCAGATCAGCTTCTTAAAAAACACTCCTAATTCAATTCAATTGTTTCTAAAAAAGAGATAATTGAATTTTTTAATTTTAAACAAAAACACATGAAATCTTTCGGAAAATTATATCTAATTCCAACAACAATGGGCGAAAGCGATCCGATGGATGTTTTACCTCAAACTGTTAGAAGAACGATAGAAGTTATCGACCATTATATTGTTGAAAACGACAAAACTGCCAGAAAATCTATAAAAGCAGTTTATCCAGAAAAAAAACAGTCTGAACTGGTTCTTTTTACTTTAAACAAAAGAACAGAAACTAGTGAACACCATGACTTCATCAAGCCTTTGTTAGAAGGAAAAAACATGGGATTAATGAGTGAAGCTGGCTGTCCAGGAGTTGCTGATCCTGGAGCTGCAATTGTAAAATTAGCTCACGAAAAAGGGATTCAAGTTGTCCCTTTGGTTGGGCCTTCTTCTATCCTATTAGCCATGATGGCTTCTGGAATGAACGGACAAAGTTTTACTTTTAACGGATATTTACCAATTGATAAAGACGAGAAAAAATCGGCAATTCGTCATTTTGAGAAATTATCTTATGATAAAAACCAATCGCAACTATTTATTGAAACTCCATACAGAAACAACAAACTGATTGAAGATCTTTTGCAGATTTTAAGTCCCGCAACTCATCTTTGTATTGCAGCAGATATAACGCTTCCAACAGAATTCATAAAAACTATGAAAATTTCTGATTGGAAAAAATTAAAAGTTGATTTAGATAAACGTCCAGCTATTTTTATTATTCATAAAATGTAATTGCCTTTAAGCAAATTGCCTATGAAAAAGGTTTTATTTCTGATTTTGATTTGCGGTCTACAAACTGCGTTTTCTCAAAACACTAAGCAAGTTTCTAAAACAAAAGCTTCAGAAACAAAAAATGAAAAACCAGTTATTATAAATGACAAAAATCTTTATTTTGATTCGCATTTAGTCGTTGAAGAAGCTCCTCCAGCGAATAGTGATAACACTGTTTACAATACGGCAGAAATAGACATAAAACCAATCTTTCCAGGAGGATTTGAGAAATTTTATAAATTCGTAGAAAACAATTTTAAATATTCTGACGAAGGTGTTGACTTAAAAGGAAAAAAAATATATGCAAGATTTATAGTAGAGCAAGATGGCGCATTAACTGACATAAAAATCCTTAAAGATGCCGGCTATAATACAGGAACTGAAACAATTCGAGTTTTAAAAAAATGCCCGAGATGGTCTCCTGGAGAAAAAGACGGCAAAAAAGTTAGAGTTTTATATTCACTCCCAATAACTTTAAAATAGTTAAACTTCATCATGAGCAAACTTCCAAACGTAACCACAAGCATATTTACGGTAATGTCAAAAATGGCAACCGAATATAATGCTATAAATCTTTCGCAAGGATTTCCAAATTTTCCTGTAGATGAAAGATTAACAGATATTGTTTCCCGATTAGCAAAGGAAAACGTTCATCAATATACACCAATGGCAGGTTATCCTCCGTTAATGAACAAAATTGCAAAATTAACTCAGGATTCTTATAACAGAACAATTAGTCCAGATACAGAACTTTTGGTTACGGCTGGTGCAACTCAGGGAATTTTCACTACAATTTTAGCTTTAGTAAAAGAAAATGACGAAGTAATTATTCTGGATCCAAGTTATGATTCTTATGAATCTCCAGTTTTACTCTGTAAAGCAAAACCCGTTCGAGTAGCACTAAATGATGATTACACTCCAAATTGGGAAAAAATTGAAAAAGTGTGTTCTGCTAAAACCAGAATGATGATTATCAATAATCCGCATAATCCGACGGGAAAAATTTTAACCGAAAATGATTTTGTACAGTTAAAAAATCTTCTTGAAAAATATCCAGACATTATCATTTTGTCTGACGAAGTTTACGAATACATCACTTTCGAAGAAAAACATATTTCGGTGCATACAAAAGATTTTCTTTTAGATCGCTGTGTTATGGTTTCTTCTTTTGGAAAATCTTTTCATATAACAGGCTGGAAAATTGGTTATACCATTGCACCAGAACATTTAATGAAAGAAATCAAGAAAGTGCATCAGTTTTTAGTCTTTAGTGTAAATAGCATCTCCCAATTTGCAATAAGCGAATATCTTGATGTTGTCGATGTGAATCTTCTTGGAAAATTCTATCAGGAAAAAAGAGATTATTTTCAAAAACTGCTTCAAAATAGCCGTTTTGAATTAAAACCTTGCGAAGGAACTTATTTTCAAGTTGCTTCTTATGCTAATATTTCAAATGATGACGATGTTACTTTCTGCAAAAATTTAATTATCGAACATGGTGTTGCTGCAATTCCAATTTCAACTTTCTACTCAGATCATAAAGACCAGAAACTGATACGTTTTTGTTTTGCCAAAGATGACTTCACGCTTGAATCTGCAGCAAAAAAATTATGCGATATATAAAATTTATTGAAATTTTATAACATTATTATGCGTGCATCCTATTTTATTTAATTAATATTGTAAAAAAAAGAAAAAATATGAGCTACACAGATAAAATGTTACGTGATGATGCTTTAAAAGGCAAAGTCATTGTCGTTACAGGCGGCGGAAGCGGTTTAGGTAAAGCTATGACTAAATATTTTCTCGAATTAGGAGCTCAAGTAGCCATAACTTCTAGAGATTTAGAAAAGTTAAAAACTACAGCTGCCGAATTAGAAAGTCAGACTGGAGGCAAATGTCTTCCTCTTCAATGTGATGTTCGTCATTACGAAGAAGTAGAGAACATGCTTCAAGAGACTTTAAAGGTTTTCGGAAAAGTAGATGTTCTTTTAAATAATGCCGCAGGAAATTTCATTTCTCCAACAGAAAGATTATCTGCAAATGCATTTGACACTGTGATAGATATCGTGCTTAAAGGTTCTAAAAACTGTACGTTGGCTTTTGGAAAACACTGGATCGATACGAAACAAACTTCGGCAACGATTTTAAATATAGTAACTACTTACGCTTGGACAGGATCTGCTTATGTTGTTCCTAGTGCTACGGCAAAAGCGGGAGTTTTGGCAATGACACGAAGCCTTGCTGTAGAATGGGCAAAATATGGAATTCGTTCTAACGCGATTGCTCCGGGGCCATTTCCAACAAAAGGAGCTTGGGACAGATTATTGCCTGGAGATCTTTCGGAGAAATTTGACATGGCTAAAAAAGTGCCATTAAAAAGAGTTGGAGATCACCAGGAATTGGCAAATTTAGCAGCTTATTTAGTTTCTGATTTCTCTTCTTACATTAACGGAGATGTAATCACAATTGATGGAGGCGAATGGTTAAAAGGCGCTGGACAGTTCAATTTATTAGAAGCAATTCCAGAAGAACTTTGGGATCAGCTTGAAATGATGATTAAAGCAAAAAAGAATAAATAATTACAAGTGCTTACTAAATTCAGAATATTTTTTTTTAAACTATACTGATTGCACGAAATCCCGAAGGTTTACTTTCGGGATTTTTTTTTCACCATATAAGTTCATATAAGAGATTATAAGTTTAGTAGGAATTTTTAAAGTTCTTTAAGTCAAAAAAAAGAACTATTTATATTTACTTCTATTACTTAAATAATTTAAAACAAATAATTCGGTCTTTTATCAATATAACGGCAATAATTTCAGTTAAGTAACATTTTGCTTAAATATTTTCTAGCTTAAATTTACTTACATTACTTATATGGTTAAATTATTTTAAATGTTTAGCGATTCAGTTAAATTATTATTTTTGCCAAACAAATATCAAACAAAAATTTTATGCTCATTATCGGACTTGCAGGAGGAACAGGAAGTGGAAAAACTACAGTAGTGCACCAAATTATGAATGAATTACCAGACACAGAAGTTGGCGTAATTTCTCAGGATTCATACTACAAACAAACCGATAATTTATCGTTTGACGAAAGAGCATTGATCAATTTTGATCACCCGCGTGCAATTGATTTCGAATTATTGGTAAAACATCTAAAAGCTCTTAAGGCTGGAGAAACAATCGATCAGCCAGTTTATTCTTTTATTCAGCACAACAGAACAGATGATACTGTTTCTACTCATCCAAGAAAAGTGATGATTGTCGAAGGAATTTTGATCCTAACTAATCCTGAATTACGTGATATGTTTGATATTAAAATCTTCGTTCACGCAGATTCAGACGAAAGATTAATTCGTCGTTTAAAAAGAGATATTTCAGAACGCGGACGTGATATTGACGAAGTTTTAAACCGTTACCAAACTACTTTAAAGCCTATGCACGAGCAATTTATAGAACCATCTAAGGCTTTCGCAGACATTATTATCCCTAATGATAAATACAACACGGTAGCAATAGATGTAGTTCGCGCTGTAATTAATCAGAGAATTTCATAATTTTTATCGTAAATTTAAACCATAATAATTAGGAGCTTATTACCGCCTTTATCTTTTTATGGCCTCATTAAAGAAACGAGACCATAAAAAGAATAACGGCTCAAACGGAGTTCACTGAACACAAATAAAAAACAATGTCTCGGTGAAGTAATCGGGGCTAGAAATAACATATTCAAAAGATATATTCGTTTAAAATGAAATTTAAAAATCCATACAAAGACAAAAGATGGTTCAAGTACCTAGGCAACAAATACGTTTGGGTTTTGCTCTTTTTTATTGTTTGGATGTTATTTTTAGACAATTACTCTTATTTTGACCATCGTTTTTTAGATGAGCAAATTCATGAACTTGAGGATAATAAAAAATATTATCAGGAAGAAATCAGAAAAGATCAAGAGCAGATTAAACAACTCAAAAATCCGGAACAAATTGAAAAATATGCACGCGAGAAATATTTCATGAAGAAAGACAGCGAAGATATTTACATCATACAATTTGAAGGAGACACCATTCAAGAAAAAGAATAATCAAACAAAACAAAATGGCCACTAACCTATTCGACGATTTTAATCCGATTTCATCCAAACAATGGAAACAAAAAATTCAGTTTGAATTAGATGGAGCCGATTACAATCAAACTGTTATTTGGAATTCACCAGAAGATATTCAGGTAAAACCTTTTTATCATATAGATGAATTTACAAAAGCAGCCAATATAAATACTCAAGTCTCAGATTTTAAAATCTGCCAGAATATCTTTGTTTTCGATGTAGAAAAATCTATCGAACGCGCTCTAAACACTTTAGAAAGAGGTGCTGAAAGTTTACGATTTACAATTCAGAATGAAAAAACTGACGTTCAAAAACTACTAGAGAATCTTCCTTTAGAAAACAAAATCGTTTACTTTAATTTCAATTTCGTCTCAATCGATTTCGTTAAAAAATTAGACACGATTGCGATACAGAAAAAAGCCATTTTCTATTGTAATTTTGATCCGATTGGAGAATTAGCACGCGAAGGAAATTGGTTTATAACTCCCGAAAAGAATAATTTTGAGACATTGTCTTTATTATTCAAAAACGCAACCAATTTAAATTTGCTAAGTGTTGATCTAGGATTATACCAAAATTCAGGTGCCAATATTACACAGCAGATTGCTTATAGCTTAGCACACGCAAACGAATATTTAAACCGCTTTTCTGCAGAAACAAAATCAGTTGTTTTTCAGATTTCAGTTGGAACGAATTATTTCTTCGAAATTGCCAAACTTAGGGCGCTTCGAATGCTTTTTGACTTAATTGCTAAAGAATATAATCCAGAAATAAAATGTCATTTCTTGGTAACTCCAACTAAACGAAACAAAACAATTTACGATTATAATGTAAATATGCTTCGTACAACAACCGAGTGCATGTCGGCAATTTTGGGTGGTGCAGATGCAATTGCCAATTTACCTTATGATGCTTTATACCACAAAGACAACGAATTTGGAGATCGAATCTCTAGAAACCAGCTTTTGATTTTAAAACACGAAAGTTATTTTGACAAAGTAAATAATCCTGCTGACGGGAGTTATTATATTGAAAGTCTAACAGTTCAATTGGCAGAAAAAAGTTTAGCCTTATTTAAAGAAATTGAAGCAAACGGAGGCTTTTTGAAACTTTTAAACGATGGTACAATCAAAAAGAAAATTCAAGAAAGTGCCAATAAAGAACAGGAATTGTTCGATTCTAAGAAAGAAATTCTTTTAGGAACAAACAAATATCCGAACAAAGAAGACAGAATGAAACATGATTTAGAATTGTTTCCTTTTGTAAAAATCAAACCAAGAAAAACATTAATTACACCAATTATCGAAAAGAGATTGGCCGAGAAAATGGAGCAGGAAAGACTGGAATTGGAATAATCTCATAAAAAGTAATTAATTACAAATTCAAACAAAGCGTCTCAATGACAAGAAAAGACCTTAAACATATAAAGTTAGAAGTTAAAAGTGAGGAACCAGAAGTTAATTCTAATTCTGACAACTTCATTACAGCTGAAGGAATCGAAATCAAAAAAAACTATTCGGAGAAAGATATCGAAGATTTGGAATTTCTTGAGTTCGGAGCTGGTTTTGCACCCAATTTACGCGGGCCATACGCAACCATGTATGTAAGACGTCCGTGGACGATTCGCCAGTATGCGGGATTTTCTACAGCAGAAGAAAGCAATGCTTTTTACAGAAAAAATTTAGCTGCAGGCCAAAAAGGACTTTCAATCGCTTTTGATTTACCAACGCATCGCGGTTACGATTCAGATCACGAAAGAGTTGTTGGTGATGTAGGTAAAGCAGGAGTTGCGATTGATTCTGTTGAAGACATGAAAGTGCTTTTCGATCAGATTCCGTTGGACGAAATGTCGGTTTCTATGACCATGAATGGAGCTGTTTTACCAATTATGGCTTTTTATATTGTTGCTGCAGAAGAACAAGGCGTTAGTCCAGAAAAATTAGCAGGAACAATTCAAAACGATATTTTAAAGGAGTTTATGGTTAGAAATACTTATATCTATCCTCCAACTCCTTCCATGAAAATAATTGCTGATATTTTTGAATTTACGAGCAAGAAAATGCCAAAATTCAATTCTATTTCTATTTCTGGTTATCACATGCAGGAAGCCGGAGCTACAGCCGATATTGAATTGGCTTATACTTTAGCAGATGGTTTAGAATACATCAGAACTGGATTATCTACAGGAATGACCATTGACGATTTTGCTCCAAGATTGTCTTTCTTTTGGGCAATTGGCATGAATCATTTTATGGAAATTGCCAAAATGAGAGCAGGACGAATGATTTGGGCAAAACTATTACAGCAGTTTAATCCGAAAAGCGAAAAATCTTTGGCTTTAAGAACACACTGCCAAACTAGCGGATGGAGTTTAACAGAACAAGACCCGTTTAATAATGTAGCCAGAACTTGTATTGAAGCTGCAGCGGCGGTTTTTGGAGGAACACAATCTTTGCATACCAATGCTTTAGATGAAGCTATTGCGCTTCCCACAGATTTTTCTGCTAGAATTGCTCGAAATACGCAAATCTTTCTTCAAGAAGAAACCAAAATTACCAAAACAGTAGATCCTTGGGCTGGAAGTTATTATGTTGAAAGTCTGACGAACGACATTGTTGAAAAAACGTGGAAGCTAATTGAAGAAGTCGAAGAATTAGGCGGAATGACCAAAGCGATTGAGGCTGGAATTCCGAAACTTCGAATTGAAGAGGCTGCGGCAAGAAAACAAGCAAGAATTGACAGCGGACAAGATATTATTGTTGGTGTAAATAAATACCGTTTAGAAAAAGAAGATCCGTTGGATATTTTAGATGTAGACAATCAATTGGTTCGTAAGCAGCAAATTGAGCGTCTGGAAGAAATCAAACAAACCAGAGATTCTGAAAAAGTAAATAAGTCACTAGAAAAATTAATCCTTTGTGCACAAACAGGACAAGGCAACCTATTAGAAATTGCAATTGAAGCCGCAAGAAACAGAGCAACATTAGGCGAAATCAGTAATGCATTGGAAACTGTTTTTGGTCGTTTTAAAGCACAAATTAAATCTTTTAGCGGAGTGTATAGTGCAGCAATAAAAAATGACGAGAATTTTGAAAAAGCAAAACAACTAGCTGATGTTTTTGCTAAACAAGAAGGTAGACGTCCTAGAATTATGATTGCAAAAATGGGACAAGACGGTCATGACCGAGGCGCAAAAGTGGTTGCAACAGGTTATGCCGATGTTGGTTTTGATGTTGATATTGGCCCTTTATTTCAAACTCCTGCAGAGGCGGCAAAACAAGCTGTTGAGAATGACGTTCACATCTTAGGCGTTTCATCACTTGCTGCTGGACACAAAACTTTGGTTCCGCAAGTAATCGAAGAACTAAAAAAACATGGACGCGAAGATATAATGGTAATTGTAGGTGGTGTTATTCCGTCTCAGGACTATCAATTTTTGTTTGATGCTGGGGCATCGGCTGTTTTTGGTCCTGGAACTAAAATAAGTGAAGCCGCTATAAAAATCTTGGAAGCTTTAATCGATTAAGTTTTTATAGTCTCAGTCTCGGTTTTCAGTTTAATAATTGGATAAAGCTGAGGATTGAGACTTACTACTCACGAAAGAGAATAAAAAATAGAAAAAGAGGTTGTTTCACTGATGCGAAACAACCTCTTTTAATTTAGTCGTTAACTGTTGCGTTACTATCTGCTTCTATAAAAGAAAGATCGTAACCTGCAAAATCTCTCATATAGCTTTTCAAAGAAGTCCCGAAAGCATCTCTAAAATGTCTGCTTCCTTTGTTTTTGAAAAAATTCTTTACAGAACCTGCACCACCTAAATGGGCTGCAGCTAAAATTCCAGATTCGGTAATTTCAATACCGCTGATGATTTTGCCTTGATACTTTTCGATTTCGTAACGTAAAATCCATTTGTTTTTGGCTAACAAAGCCATAAAAGCTTTTTCTTGCAGCGCTGGATCTTTTAAAAAGGCTTTATTATCATTAATTCCAATTGCTCTTAAAGCTTTAGAACCAAATTGATATTTACCCATATAACCAAGAGTGTTTACAAGTCTGTACTGCCCTTGTGATTCTTTAAAAGCTACTGCCTCTTTAAATCCTATTAGATGATTTCCTGTGTATGGGACATTGGTGTTTGGATAATCATCTTTTTCTTTTGATGGAAAAATGTATTCTGATCCATCTGTTTTTTCAATTAAAAACCAAGGTTTGGTTTCATGGTTAGAGGGAATAAATCCCAAACTTAAAAATGTAATAATAACGACTAAACTCGCATAAAAATACCATTTCTTTATCATAAATTGTTTTTCTTCAAGACGCTGTCACCCTCTTGAAATTTCTACGCTGCAAAGATAAGTCTTTTCAAAATATACTATAAATCAACGATTTAACATTTATCATTTAAAAACTCGATTCGCTTTCATCCCAGATATACTAATGGATTCCGAAAGATTTGAAGTCTCTTTTTTCTCTTCTAAAACTTGAAATTTTGGGTCAAAAAAAATCGCATTTTATAGAAATTTTAAGCAATTTTTACAAAAAAGAAAGAATTAACTTATGTAAAATATATGATTTTTATGCAAATTTTGAAAAAGTGGTTTTCGAATTTTATAAAATTCATCATTAAAAAATGGTTATTTTTTATTATGACAAATCGAAAAATACACAAAATAGCAATTTCATAATTTTTCAATTTCAAAGACTTTTTTACATCAGAACAAAACAAAAAAACCGAAGTCAAATTGACTTCGGTTTTCTAATATTATTTACACAAATCAGATTATCTTGTTACTCCCTGACTTGCGATCCAATCTGAATATTTTTTTGCATTTACGTTATGTTCTGCTAGTGTTGCAGCAAATTCGTGATATCCGAAACGATCTACACTTGCACAGAAATAGATATAATCGTTCTTTTCTGGATTTAAAACTGCTTCTAAAGCCGTAATATCTGGCATTGCGATTGGTCCAGGAGGAAGTCCTTTGTTTACGTAAGTATTATATGGAGATCTCATAACTAAATCATTATAAAAAACTCTTTTTATTACTTGGTCAAAATCATTATCTCTTAATTTTAAAGCATAAATAACTGTTGGATCTGCTTGCAATGGCATTTCTAAGCGTAAGCGGTTTAAATAAACACCAGCAATACGGGGTCTTTCGTCTTTCTTAACTGACTCTTTATGAACAATTGATGCTAAAATTGTGGCTTGAACTGGAGTTAATCCTTGTGCTTTTGCTTTAGCAATTCTATCAGCTGTCCAGAAATTATGATATTCTTTAATCATCTTATCACGGAACTTTTCTGCCGATGTATTCCAATAAATCTCATAAGTATTTGGAATAAACATAGCAAAGACGTTTTCTTCATTAAACCCGTTTGCTGCTAAAAATGTAGAATCTTTTATCGCTTTCATTAATGATAAACTGTCCGCTTCGATTTCTTTTCCGATTCTTCCAGCAAAATTTTCTAAACGCTCCTGATTATTAAAAACTAACTTAACCGGAATATTAGAACGCATAGCACGAACTAGATCGATGTTGTTCATGTCTTTCTTTAAAAGAAAACGACCCGATTTTACATTTTGCGGATAATCTCTTTTTTCGGCAACCATTTCAAAGTTGTCAAAATTCTTTATATAAGGTTCCAAAATTTTCTTTACATCGGCATAACTAGCTTCTGTAGGCACGTAAACATATACTTCTTTCTCTTCAAATTTAGTATTAGAACTAAAAATTTTACTTACTAGAATAAAACCATATATCAATAGAACTGAAATAATGGCTACGGCACTTATTGTGATTATTTTTTTTAGACTCAAAGCTTAAAATTTAAATTTGTTTGTTAATTAGCTGAAAAATTGCTTCATCATGATAATGGTTATGATACAAAATCCAGTCTTTTTTTATTCCGATTTTCTTAAAACCAAATTTAGTAAAAAGTGCAAGACTGGCTACATTTTGTACACCAATATTTGCATACAATTGATGGAGATTTAAATTATAGAAAGAATACTTTATTAAAAGCTCTAAAGCCTCAGAACCAATGTTTTTTCCTTGATTTTCGTCTTTCTGAATAACAATACCTATTCCCGCCCTATTATTTCTAGGATCAAAATCAAACAAATCAATCAATCCTATAGCAGGAAAATCTTCGTCCTGACAAATTGCCAAACGAAGTTGTTTTGCCTCATAAATATCTTGATGGGCGTTTTCTAAATATTGTTTGATTAAAAAACGGCTATATGGAGTTTGCGTGTTACTAACTTCCCAGATATTTTCATCATTTTCTATAGAATAGATGAACTCTAAATCTTGAGGTTCAAGTGCACGTAAATAAATCGAATCGCCTTTTAATGTTATCATCTAGATATTTCAGATTTTAGATTGCAGATTTTAGATTTAAATCTCAATTGTTCCTTTGAAAACGAATTTTGCAGGTCCTGTCAAGAAAACATTGGTATAACCATCATTATCTTTATCAAAAGAAACGACAAGTTTTCCGCCTTCAACATTTAAGTTTATCGAAGTTTTATCTGTTTCCCCAATCGCATTCATAGCAATTGCTACTGCCGTTGCACCAGTTCCGCAAGCAAGAGTTTCGTCTTCAACACCTCTTTCGTATGTTCGCAAAGAAAAAGTATCGTTATCTACTTTTTTCACAAAGTTTACATTGCTGCCTTTTTCGCCATACAATTCACCATAACGAATTGCTGCTCCATTTTCTTTTACATTATAATGTTCCAAATCATCTACGATCTGAACATGATGAGGCGAACCAGTATTTAGGAAAGTATAAGAATCTTTTTTCTGAATTTCGTTCACATCAATCATTTGCAACGAAACGATTGAATCTGCATTAACAGAAGCATGATGTAATCCGTCTGTTGCAATAAAAGTCGTTTTATCATCAATTACTCCCAATTGATTAGCAAAAGCAACAAGACAACGACCACCATTTCCACACATCGAACTTTGGTTTCCATCAGAGTTGTAATACACCATTCTAAAATCGGTTTCAGTATCATTTTCTAAAAGAATTAATCCATCAGCTCCAATTCCGAAACGTCTGTCGCACAGACGTTCAATAAGTTTTACATCGTCTTTTGGAAAGAAATTTGTACGGTTATCAATCATTACAAAATCATTTCCTGTACCTTGATATTTATAAAATTCTACTTGCATTTTTTAGTTGTTAGAAATACAAAAGTACGAACTATTAATTAATGAAATGTTAATCATTGTTAAAGAGCGTTAAACCGTTTTTACAAATAATTTTTTGAAGTAATTTTACGTTAAATAAAACATGAAACTTAAATTCTAATAACTTAATTACAAATTCTAATATGAAAAGATTTTCAGCCTTATTTTTAGTGTCATTATTAAGTGGTGCTATTACTCTTGGTGCTTACAAGTTATTATTTGAAAGCAACAATTCTTTTTTTGGAAAAGGAAATTCTGTTGTAACTCTTGCCCCTAATTCTTATGCAAAAAATGTTGGTTTAGGTGCTGAAACATTAGATTTTACCGAAGCCGCAGACAAGACTGTACATACTGTTGTTCACGTAAAAAATGTTTCAAGAAGAACCGTAAGCAATCCGATGCTTGAGTTTTTCTACGGATACGGCGGACAGCAACAGCAAGAACAAGTAGGAACTGGTTCTGGTGTAATTATTTCTGAAGACGGATACATTGTGACTAACAATCACGTAATTAAAGACGCGACAGAAATTGAAATTACTTTAAACAATAAAAAATCATACAAAGCGAAGTTAATTGGTACAGATTCTAAAATGGACATTGCCCTTTTAAAAATCAATGCCGATGAAAAACTTCCTTACACTGCTTTTGCCAATTCTGATAATGTGAAAGTTGGAGAATGGGTATTGGCAGTTGGAAACCCGTATAATTTAACTTCAACAGTAACTGCAGGAATTGTTTCGGCGAAAGCCAGAAATTTAGACCAAAGCGGAATCCAATCTTTCATACAAACTGATGCTGCTGTAAACCCAGGTAATAGCGGTGGAGCGTTAGTAAATGCAAGAGGAGAATTAATCGGAATTAATACGATGATTTCTTCTATGACAGGTTCTTATGTTGGATATTCTTTTGCCGTTCCTTCTAATATTGCCCGAAAAATTATCGAGGATATTATGGAGTATGGAAATGTTCAAAGAGGTATTCTTGGTGTTGAAGGAGGCGAATTGAATGCAACGGCTTCTAAAGAATTGGGAGTAACAGAAACACAAGGATTCTACATTAATAGAGTTTCTAAAAACTCAGGCGCAGAAAAAGCTGGTTTAACAAAAGGAGATATTATTGTAAAGCTGGATGATCAAAATATTGCGACATATGCTGATTTATCTGGTTATATTAATACAAAACGTCCAAACGATGTTGTAAAAGTAACTTATATTAAAGAAGGAAAAACCAAAACGGTTCCTGTAACTTTAAGTAAAAATGAGTTTTACAGCGCTGAATTTAAAGGAATCGAATTAGAAAACATTGATGCTACCGACAAGAAAAAATTCAGAATTGATTATGGTGTAAAAATTAAAAACATAAGCAATGAGAATTTAATGCAATATCAAAACGAATTACTAGGAAATATTATTCTTAGCATTGATAATGTAAAAGCGACAAATGTTGAAACTGTTTCTAAACTTTTAAGCAAAAAAGACGAAGGACAAAGCGTAAGAATTGAAATGATCAACAGAAATGGAGAGATTTTCAGGATTATAATTTAAGTCGCTGTTTGCAGTGACAGTTTTCAAGAATCAAAAAAACTAAAAACTGCGACCGAGACTGAAAACTTCAAAAAAGCCATCTTAGAAAAATTAAGGTGGCTTTTTTATTTTCAAAAATAAATGCTAAAATAGTTTACGAAATCGATTGAAATAGATACTTTTGCGCAAAATTTTAAAATAGTGAGCATTTTATTTTTTCAATTATGAGTAACAAATCATTGTACCAAAAAGAGGTATCCTTACAAGTCGACCGAAGAAAAGCCGGCGTCGAATTAATTAAAATCATAAGCGATTTATGGTATGACAAATCAATCGAAATGGTTTTATTCAAAAATCAATTATTGGATAAAAACGTTAGCGATATTATCAATCTTCATCAATATGCTGGAGAATTTGTAGGCAAACCAATCACCATTTTTGATTCGGTTGAAATTGCAAGAGTTGTCTTATCATTAGACCTTCCGCCAGCAAAAATAGATTTAGGAAAACTTACTTATGAGTATCGCCTAGAGGATGAAAAATATCCAGATGCAAGATATTTTGTTATTGATAAGCTAAAAAAAGCAAAATCTTCAAAAGAAATTCAACCAAAAGACGTTGTTTTATATGGTTTTGGAAGAATCGGACGTTTATTAGCAAGAGAGCTAATGTCAAAAACTGGAAAAGGAAATCAATTGCGCCTGAGAGCAATTGTAACACGTGATAAGAACGATGCAACGAGCTTAGAGAAACGAGCTTCTCTATTGCGATATGACTCCATTCACGGAGATTTCCAAGGATCTGTAATAGCCGATGCTAAAAATAATGCCTTAATTATAAACGGAACAACTGTTCATATCATTACAGCAAATTCACCAGAAGAAATCGATTATACCGCATACGGAATAAATGATGCTTTAGTAATTGATAATACTGGAGCATTTACAACTGAAGAAGCATTAAAAAGACATTTAACTTCAAACGGAGCTAGTAAAGTTTTACTGACTGCTCCTGGAAAAGGTATTCCAAATATTGTACATGGTGTTAATCATAACGATTTTAATCCAGACGAAGTAAACATTTTTTCAGCCGCATCTTGCACAACAAATGCCATTACTCCAATTCTAAAAGTTGTTGAAGAAACTCTTGGAGTTGTAAAAGGACACTTAGAAACAATTCATGCCTATACAAACGACCAAAATTTGGTTGATAATATGCATAAAAAATACCGCCGCGGGAGAGCCGCTGCTTTAAATATGGTAATTACCGAAACTGGCGCAGGAAGTGCGGTAGCGAAAGCTTTACCATCATTAGAAGGTAAACTAACTTCAAATGCTATTCGAGTTCCTGTTCCAAATGGATCTCTTGTAGTTTTAAATTTAGAAGTTAAGAAACCTACATCTATTACGGCAATCAATAAAATTATGAAGAAATATGCTCTAGAAGGAGAACTTGTGGAGCAGATAAAATATTCTTTAAATAACGAACTAGTTTCATCTGATATTGTCGGCACTTCTGCCCCGTCTATTTATGACAGCAATGCAACGATTGTTTCAAAGGACGGTAAAAATATAGTACTTTATATTTGGTACGATAACGAATATGGTTACAGCCATCAAGTAATTCGCTTAGCAAAATATATTGCCAAAGTAAGACGTTATACTTATTATTAATTCAACCAAACTAACTTTTTTTCTTAAAACCATCAGGAGCTTCTTGATGGTTTTTTGTTTTACTTTAAATAGGAAGAACTGTTGTGCTTTTAACCTCCGAAATCACAAAAACGGTATTTATTAAAGAAACTTCAGGTAAGACCGATAATTTTTTCTGATGAAAATGATGATAGCTTTCCATGTCTGGAATTATGATTTTCAACATATAATCAAAGTTTCCTGAAACGTAATTACATTCTACAACCTCAGGCAAATTCAAAATTGACTGATTAAACCCTTCCGAAGTATCATAAGTCTGCTTTGTCAATGTAACTTGGCAATAAACTGTCAAATTATTTCCAAGTTTTTTCTTATCTAAAATAGTCACATATTTCTCTATAATGCCATCTTTTTCAAGACGTTTCACTCGATCATGAACAGGAGTCAAAGACAGATTTATTTTGTTTGCAATGTCTTTTAATGTGTAATGCGCGTCTTCTTGTAAAAGACGTAGTATTTTTTTGTCAATTTCATCTAAAGCCATAACGAAAACGTTTTATTAAAATAAGTTCGATTTAGTCATTTTTTCTTTTTGAATAATCAATTTCACTTCAAAACAGAATATTTTTCTGTAAAAATAAAAAATAAAATAATATTTTCTTATTTATGAAGCATTAAACCATAATTTATTCTCTATCTGTAGATTTGTAAAACAATTTCAATAAAAACAAAAAAATATAACAAAATGATAATAGGTGTTCCTAAAGAAATAAAAAATAACGAAAATAGAGTTGCATTAACTCCTGCAGGTGTTTCTGAAATGAAAAAACATGGACATACAGTATATGTTCAATCTACTGCTGGTTTAGGAAGTGGTTTTGCCGATGCAGAATATGCTGAAGCTGGTGCAGTTGTTTTACCAACTATTGAAGAAGTTTATGCTATCGCTGAAATGATCATCAAAGTAAAAGAACCAATTGCATCTGAATATCCGTTAATCAAAAAAGATCAATTGTTATTCACATATTTCCACTTCGCTTCTTCTGAAGAATTAACGCATGCAATGGTAGAAAAAGGAGCTGTTTGTTTAGCTTACGAAACTGTAGAAAAAACAGACAGAAGCTTACCATTATTAGTGCCAATGTCTGAAGTTGCTGGTCGTATGGCGATCCAACAAGGAGCAAAATACCTTGAAAAACCATTAAAAGGAAGAGGAATTCTTCTAGGTGGTGTTCCAGGTGTTCCGCCAGCAAAAGTATTAGTTTTAGGTGGAGGAATCGTAGGAACTCAAGCTGCTAAAATGGCTGCTGGATTAGGTGCTCAAGTTACAATTATGGACTTAAGCTTACCGCGTTTACGTCAGTTAGATGACATCATGCCAGCAAACGTAAACACAGAAATGTCTAATCACTACAATATCACAAGAGCAATTAAAGATGCTGACTTAATTGTTGGAGCTGTTTTAATTCCAGGAGCAAAAGCACCTCACTTAATTACTCGTGATATGCTAAAATTAATGCGTCCAGGAACTGTTGTTGTTGACGTTGCTGTTGACCAAGGAGGATGTATCGAAACTTGTACTCCAACAACTCACGAAAACCCAACTTTTATTATTGACGATATCGTTCACTATTGTGTAGCTAATATGCCAGGAGCTGTTCCTTACACTTCTACTTTAGCTTTAACAAACGCAACTTTACCGTATGCTGTGCAATTAGCAAACAAAGGATGGGAAAAAGCATGTGCAGAAAATGAAGAATTGAAAAAAGGATTAAACGTAGCTAATGGAAAAATCCTTTACAAAGGAGTTGCAGAAGCTTGGAATCTTCCTTTTAACGAAGAAATAGTATTAGCAAACGCATAGTGCTAATACTTGTATAAGTGCTTACTAAAATCACTATTACAAAAGGCTTTTCTTAATTGAAAAGCCTTTTTTTATGGCATAAAAAAAGGCTTTTCTTAATTGAAAAGCCTTTTTTTATGGCATAAAAAAAACCTGTCGCGAAGACAGGTTTTCAAAGCTTTATATTTTATTATTTTTTACTATCCAAAACTTCGGTCATAACTTTCGCTTCTGTCCCATTTGGAAACGTAACTTTAATTTTCTGCGCTATTGTTGGAGCAATCTCTGTAATAGCTTTCTTATCATAAGATTCTCCTTTTTTAATATGCCAACCGTAGAAAATAGCAGGTACATGTGTATCATAGCTATAAATTGTTCCATGCGATGTTCCTGTTGGTGTATACTCTATCATTCCGGGCTTATCCACAATAACCAAATCACCATTTTGTGTAATATCATATCCTTTTGCTACAAAATTAAGAGCATAATCATTTCCAGCATTAGCTAAAATTTCCTCCTCTGTATATACCTTTTTAACTTGTGGCTGAGTAATTAAAAACTTTTTAAAAGCATCTTTAACCTTATCGAGGTCTAATTTCTTGTCTTTAATGATTTGCTTATTCAAGAACACATTAAAATTTGAATAATTTTGAACCAAATCTACACCGAAAGTCTTCGTTGAAAAGTCCTGCAAGCTTTTCTTAACCTCTTTCGACGGATAATTATCCACATTATATTTACGATCTTTTAAATAAATAACATTTTCAGCTCCAGCATGATCAGCTGTTAAGAAAAGCAAATAATTTCCTTTACCAACAGTTTTATCTAAGTACGCTAAAAAATCTGCAATAGTCTGATCCAATCTCAAGTAAGTATCTTGAAGTTCCATAGATCTTGGCCCTAACAAGTGCCCAACGTAGTCTGTAGAAGAAAAACTAACAGTCAAAAAATCTGTAATATTATCTTTTCCTAATTCTTCTTTCTCAATAGCTCTTTTTGCAAACTCAGCTAACAAATCATTTCCGAAAGGCGTAGCTCTAATCACACCAGCGTCATTTTTCTCATACATTGATTTTAAATCGTATGGAAAAACTGGCGTAGCACTTCCATATAATTTTCCTTCATACGGATTATTATCAGGAAGGCTTTCATTATAAACAGAAGCTGGTTTGTATAGATCCCAACCTTTATTGATATACTTTAAGTAGTTTTTCTCATTATTGAATTCGGTAACCCACTCAGGTAATTTCTCCCCATAAAAAGTACTAGAAATAAAAGAACCCGTTTTACTGTACCAAAATGCCCAGTTTGCAAAATGACCAGCTGGTAATATAGCACCACGATCCTTTAAACTCATTCCGATAACTTTACCAGTAAAATTAGTAGCCATTCTAACTTCATCAGTAATTGTAGTACTTTGAAGGTTTTTTGGAGACATAGCACCTTCTTCTGCCGTACCATCACCTACTGTTTTAACACCAGCATCGTCAGTACAATACGTTTCTTTACCTAGCGTTCTGCTAAACCATTCGTTACCTACAATTCCGTGAGTAGCTGGAGTTGTACCTGTGTAGATTGAAGCGTGCCCAGGAGCAGTATAAGTTGGCATATAATTATAATGCATATTCTGGAAAGTAAATCCATCATTCATTAATCTTTTAAAGCCATTTGGAGAAAAATCATCTGAAAAACGATATAAATATTCCATTTTCATTTGATCCACAACTATACCCACAACTAACTTTGGACGTTGTTGCGCACTTAAACCTGTTACAGCAAGAAGCGCTAACAATAAAATATTTTTCTTCATATTTAAAAAGTAATTTAAACACAAAAATACTCATTCAAATCCAAAAAGTCTAAAGTATCAATATTTAACCGCCAACAATTGACTATAATTTAACACTTATGGACTTTATAATTCAGATGCTTATGGCGTTTCCCTCCGGGCCGCGCTGTCCGCTGTATCTTTTGCGGGGGAAGGATAATGGCGAAAGAGCTTTTAGGTGTCCCGCAAAAGGATGCCGCTTCCATCGCTAACGCGGCATACGGCCTATAAGCGGCTATTGTCCTCTGCCGGCAGGCATCTTTTCCAAAACAGCAAAAAACAGAAAACCCTATCCGTTTTGGATAGGGTTTTCAAAAGAAAGGCGACGACATACTCTCCCACAATGATGCAGTACCATCTGCGCAGGCGGGCTTAACTTCTCTGTTCGGGATGGGAAGAGGTGAGCCCCGCCGCAATAACCACCTTAAGAAGTTACAATTGCTTTGGGCAATCTTTTAATTGTTAATTATGAATTGTTAATTATCAATTAAATAATATTTTAACATATTGAGATAAAGAAAAGAAGAATATTTTAGAAAGTTTCCTCCCCCGATTTTCATCGGGGGAAAAGGGTGTACATAAGCTTACGGATTATTAGTACTACTCGACTATGACATTACTGCCTTTACATCTGTAGCCTATCAACGTGGTCATCTTCCACGATCCTTAAAAGAAATCTCATCTTGTGGTGGGTTTCGCGCTTATATGCTTTCAGCGCTTATCCCTTCCCAACGTAGCTACTCTGCGGTGCCCCTGGCGGGACAACAGATACACTAGAGGTTAGTCCAATTCGGTCCTCTCGTACTAGAATCAGATCCACTCAAATTTCTAACGCCCGCAGTAGATAGAGACCGAACTGTCTCACGACGTTCTGAACCCAGCTCGCGTGCCACTTTAATGGGCGAACAGCCCAACCCTTGGGACCTTCTCCAGCCCCAGGATGTGACGAGCCGACATCGAGGTGCCAAACCCCCCCGTCGATATGAGCTCTTGGGGGAGATCAGCCTGTTATCCCCGGCGTACCTTTTATCCTTTGAGCGATGGCCCTTCCATGCGGAACCACCGGATCACTATGCTCTACTTTCGTACCTGATCGACCTGTATGTCTCTCAGTCAAGCTCCCTTATGCCATTGCACTCTACGCACGGTTACCAAGCGTACTGAGGGAACCTTTAGAAGCCTCCGTTACTCTTTTGGAGGCGACCACCCCAGTCAAACTACCCACCAAGCACTGTCCCCCGCAGCACGGGGTTAGGCCTCAGATAAACAAAGGGTTGTATTTCAACAATGACTCCACAGCGCCTGGCGACGCCACTTCACAGTCTCCAACCTATCCTACACATCATTTATCCAAGGTCAATACTAAGCTATAGTAAAGGTGCACAGGGTCTTTTCGTCCCACTGCGGGTAAACGGCATCTTCACCGTTACTACAATTTCACCGAGCTCATGGCTGAGACAGTGTCCAGATCGTTACACCATTCGTGCAGGTCGGAACTTACCCGACAAGGAATTTCGCTACCTTAGGACCGTTATAGTTACGGCCGCCGTTTACTGGGGCTTCAATTCAATGCTTCTCCGAAGATAACATCTCCTCTTAACCTTCCAGCACCGGGCAGGTGTCAGGCCCTATACTTCATCTTACGATTTTGCAGAGCCCTGTGTTTTTGATAAACAGTCGCCTGGACCTCTTCACTGCGGCCCCGATTGCTCGGGGCGACCTTTCTCCCGAAGTTACAGGTCTATTTTGCCTAATTCCTTAGCCATGAATCTCTCGAGCACCTTAGGATTCTCTCCTCAACTACCTGTGTCGGTTTACGGTACTGGTTCTTACTGCCTGAAGTTTAGAGGTTTTTCTTGGAAGCCCTTAGGCGCACTATCTCTTTGTCCGAAGACTCCGAGTACTATCGCATTTCACCAAGATCTCCGGATTTGCCTAGAGACCCTATAGCTAGGTGCTTTAACGAACTATTCCGTCAGTTCGCGGCGCTTTCATCACTCCGTCACCCCATCACAGCAATAAGAAGTACGGGAATATTAACCCGTTGGCCATCGACTGTCCCTTTCGGGTTCGCCTTAGGTCCAGACTAACCCACAGCTGATTAGCATAGCTGTGGAAACCTTAGTTTTTCGGTGTGCGGGTTTCTCGCCCGCATTATCGTTACTTATGCCTACATTTTCTTTTCTGACCGGTCCAGCACCCCTTACGAGATACCTTCAGCCCTGTCAGAATGCTCCCCTACCACTTGCACATACATGCAAATCCATAGCTTCGGTAATATGCTTATGCCCGATTATTATCCATGCTCGTCCGCTCGACTAGTGAGCTGTTACGCACTCTTTAAATGAATGGCTGCTTCCAAGCCAACATCCTAGCTGTCTGGGCAGACAAACCTCGTTCTTTCAACTTAGCATATATTTGGGGACCTTAGCTGATGGTCTGGGTTCTTTCCCTCTCGGACTTGGACCTTAGCACCCAAGCCCTCACTGCTATCAATCATTATACAGCATTCGGAGTTTGTCAGGAATTGGTAGGCGGTGAAGCCCCCGCATCCAATCAGTAGCTCTACCTCTGTATAACTAAAATAACGCTGCACCTAAATGCATTTCGGGGAGTACGAGCTATTTCCGAGTTTGATTGGCCTTTCACCCCTACCCACAGGTCATCCGAAGACTTTTCAACGTCAACCGGTTCGGTCCTCCACTGTGTGTTACCACAGCTTCAACCTGCCCATGGGTAGATCACACGGTTTCGCGTCTAACACTACTGACTAAAGCGCCCTATTCAGACTCGCTTTCGCTGCGGATCCATGGCTTAACCACTTATCCTTGCCAGCAGCGTTAACTCGTAGGCTCATTATGCAAAAGGCACGCCGTCACCCCACGAAAGGGCTCCGACCGCTTGTAGGCGTATGGTTTCAGGATCTATTTCACTCCGTTATTCACGGTTCTTTTCACCTTTCCCTCACGGTACTGGTTCACTATCGGTCTCTCAGGAGTATTTAGCCTTAGCGGATGGTCCCGCCAAATTCAGACAGGGTTTCACGTGCCCCGCCCTACTCAGGATACCGCTATCCTTTACATTCATTACTTATACGAGGCTATCACTCTCTATGGCCCTGCTTTCCAGCAGATTCTAATTCTTCATGCAAGAAATGTCGCGGTCCTACAACCCCAGCAATGCCGTAACAATGCTGGTTTGGGCTAATCCGCGTTCGCTCGCCACTACTTACGGAATCACTTTTGTTTTCTTCTCCTCCGCCTACTTAGATGTTTCAGTTCAGCGGGTTTGCCCACCTATCGGTGTGCTATATCTTCAATATAGCGGGTTGCCCCATTCGGATATCTGCGGATCAATCTGTGTGTGCCAGTCCCCGCAGCTTTTCGCAGCTTATCACGTCCTTCATCGCCTCTGAGAGCCTAGGCATTCCCCATACGCCCTTATTTTGCTTATTGTACCAAATCATAATTTAATATGATCCGTTTTTTTTTGTTTTTCACAATAGAATTGTAAAAAACGCTTTCTACTTTCTTATTATTTTCTTATCTCAATATGTCAATGAACTTTTATCCTTTCGGACCAGTGGAGAATAACGGAGTCGAACCGTTGACCTCCTGCGTGCAAGGCAGGCGCTCTAGCCAGCTGAGCTAATCCCCCATTTTTTAGTGATGAGTTATTAGTTATGAGTTATGAATTATTTCTCATAAGGCCTCAACCTCTAAAATTTCCTTTTTTAAGTCAAATAGTAGTCCCGGGCAGACTCGAACTGCCGACCCCTACATTATCAGTGTAGTACTCTAACCAGCTGAGCTACGAGACTCTGTTTTACTTAAGTTTTATCATTTTTTTAAATTAACAGCAAGAGCAATACAATCTTCAATCCCAAACCTTTAGTCAGGCATCTTATTTCCCAAGCGTGCTTTTCAGCTAACGCTTTGGGCTCTAGAAAGGAGGTGTTCCAGCCGCACCTTCCGGTACGGCTACCTTGTTACGACTTAGCCCTAGTTACCAGTTTTACCCTAGGCAGCTCCTTGCGGTCACCGACTTCAGGCACCCCCAGCTTCCATGGCTTGACGGGCGGTGTGTACAAGGCCCGGGAACGTATTCACCGGATCATGGCTGATATCCGATTACTAGCGATTCCAGCTTCACGGAGTCGAGTTGCAGACTCCGATCCGAACTGTGACCGGCTTTATAGATTCGCTCCCCCTCGCGAGGTGGCTGCTCTCTGTACCGGCCATTGTAGCACGTGTGTAGCCCAAGGCGTAAGGGCCGTGATGATTTGACGTCATCCCCACCTTCCTCACAGTTTGCACTGGCAGTCTTGTTAGAGTTCCCGACACTACTCGCTGGCAACTAACAACAGGGGTTGCGCTCGTTATAGGACTTAACCTGACACCTCACGGCACGAGCTGACGACAACCATGCAGCACCTTGTAAACTGTCTTGCGAAAGATCTGTTTCCAAATCGGTCAGTCTGCATTTAAGCCTTGGTAAGGTTCCTCGCGTATCATCGAATTAAACCACATGCTCCACCGCTTGTGCGGGCCCCCGTCAATTCCTTTGAGTTTCATTCTTGCGAACGTACTCCCCAGGTGGGATACTTATCACTTTCGCTTAGCCACTGAGATTGCTCCCAACAGCTAGTATCCATCGTTTACGGCGTGGACTACCAGGGTATCTAATCCTGTTCGCTACCCACGCTTTCGTCCATCAGCGTCAATCCACTGGTAGCAACCTGCCTTCGCAATTGGTATTCCATGTAATCTCTAAGCATTTCACCGCTACACTACATATTCTAGTTGCTTCCCAGTAATTCAAGTCCAGCAGTATCAATGGCCGTTCCACCGTTGAGCGATGGGCTTTCACCACTGACTTACCAGACCGCCTACGGACCCTTTAAACCCAATGATTCCGGATAACGCTTGGATCCTCCGTATTACCGCGGCTGCTGGCACGGAGTTAGCCGATCCTTATTCTTACGGTACCGTCAAGCTCCTTCACGAAGGAGTGTTTCTTCCCGTACAAAAGCAGTTTACAATCCATAGGACCGTCATCCTGCACGCGGCATGGCTGGTTCAGGCTTGCGCCCATTGACCAATATTCCTCACTGCTGCCTCCCGTAGGAGTCTGGTCCGTGTCTCAGTACCAGTGTGGGGGATCTCCCTCTCAGGACCCCTACCCATCGTTGCCTTGGTAAGCCGTTACCTTACCAACTAGCTAATGGGACGCATGCTCATCTTTCACCGTTGTGACTTTAATTACAGGATGATGCCATCCCGTAATGCTATGAGGTATTAATCCAAATTTCTCTGGGCTATCCCTCTGTGAAAGGCAGATTGCATACGCGTTACGCACCCGTGCGCCGGTCTCAAGCACCGAAGTGCCCTACCCCTCGACTTGCATGTGTTAAGCCTGCCGCTAGCGTTCATCCTGAGCCAGGATCAAACTCTTCATCGTATATTTTAATATTATTATTCGATGCTATTCCTATCGGTTCTTTTTCGAATCTCACGATCCTACTGCTCTTATTCTTCTGTCTCGTTTTAAACGAGACGGCTGTCAATTCAATATGTCTACGAACGTAATTTCTCTGTCTTTCGCTTATCTCTCAAAGCGGGTGCAAAACTAAAACTTCTTTTTGTTTCCTGCAAGAAAAACTTGAAAAATTTTTAAAGCTTTTTTTTGCCTCATTTTCCCAATTCTTCTTCCAATCTTTCAAAGAGCTTTCCGTGTTTTGCGGGGTGCAAATGTAAAAAGCATTTCCGAATCTCGCAAGCTTTTCCGGATCTTTTTTTCTGGAAATTTCTTTCCCTTAAATCCTTCTTTCCTGCCAGTATTTCGAAGAGCGCCTTTCGCTGTTGCGGGTGCAAAAGTAGAACCTTTTTCCGCTTTTCCAATACTTTTATGCGTCTTTTTTCCATCTTTTTTGCCCTTTTTTCTTAACGCACTGATAACAGCTTCTTTACAGACCGACTTTTTCTAAAACATTGTGAGGTTTTTCTGCAGTCCTTTCTTTTTTCTCTATTTTAAGCCATCTTCCCTCTCCCATTTTTACGGATTTTTATCTTCTATGCCTTTTTTTGCCATACTTTTAATCCCGAAAAAACGCCTGAACGTGAAGTTTTCTCCTTTTTCCTTCTGAAAACTCATGCCCTAGCCCCGATAGAAGCGGAAATCCTTCTGCTTTTTCCTTTAAAAAGCAGAAGATTGGAGCGGATAGCGGGAAATAGCTCCTTATTAAAACATATGACAATTCAAAAACGCTACAGCCGCCCTTAACAGAATAATCGCGGCCATCAAGTCATGACTCATATATATCATATCAAAGCTTCAATACTTATATATGTACAAAAAGCGAACCCGATAGGATTTAAAAAACTGAAGGCCCACAAAGGAGAAACGCTCTTACACATAATAAAGCAATCTTCTACATATATATATTGTATGTATTTTTGTAATCATGTATATTTGCATTCACAAAATTATAAACAATGATCAAGATTACTTTACCCGATGGGTCAATTAGAGAGTTCGCTCAAGGCGTAACTCCAATGGAGGTCGCTAAAAACATTAGCGAAGGTTTTGCTAGAAACGTGATTTCTGCATCTTTTAATGGTACAACTATTGAAACCGAGACTCCATTGACGACCGACGGTAATCTTATACTATATACTTGGAATGATGCTGAAGGTAAAAAAGCTTTCTGGCATTCGACTTCGCACGTAATGGCTCAAGCTCTTGAGGAATTGTACCCAGGAATTAAATTAACTCTTGGACCTGCAATTTCTAATGGCTTCTATTATGATGTAGATTTTGAAGATCAGAAAATTTCTGAAGCTGATTTCAAAAAGATCGAAGACCGTATTCTTGAAATTGCAAGAGGAAAGTTTGATTTTAAAATGCGTCCAGTAACTAAAGCGGAAGCATTGGAAATGTATAAAGACAACGTTTACAAGACTGAATTGATTTCAAATCTTGAAGATGGAACTATTACATTCTGCGACCACGCTACTTTTACTGACTTATGCCGCGGTGGTCATATTCCAAACACTGGAATTATCAAAGCCGTAAAAATCATGAGTGTTGCTGGTGCTTACTGGAGAGGTGATGAGAAAAACAAACAGTTAACTCGCGTTTACGGAACTTCTTTCCCTAAACAAAAAGATTTAACTGAGTATCTTGAACTTCTTGAGGAAGCAAAACGCCGTGATCATCGTAAATTAGGAAAAGAACTTGAACTGTTCGCTTTCTCTCAGAAAGTTGGCCAAGGTTTACCTTTATGGCTACCAAAAGGAGCTGCCTTAAGAGATCGTTTGGAGCAATTCTTGAAAAAAGCTCAAAAGAAAGCTGGATACGAACAAGTTGTGAGTCCGCACATTGGTCAAAAAGAACTTTATGTAACTTCTGGTCACTATGCTAAATATGGAGCTGATAGTTTCCAACCAATTCATACGCCAGCAGAAGGTGAAGAATTTTTATTAAAACCAATGAACTGCCCTCACCACTGTGAGATTTACAATGTAAGACCTTGGTCATATAAGGATTTACCTAAGCGTTATGCTGAATTTGGAACCGTTTATAGATACGAGCAATCTGGTGAATTACACGGTTTAACACGTGTTAGAGGATTTACTCAAGATGACGCACATATTTTCTGTACTCCAGAACAGTTGGATGAAGAGTTCAAAAAAGTAATTGACCTTGTATTATATGTATTTGGTTCATTAGGTTTTGAAAACTTTACAGCTCAAATCTCATTACGAGATCAGGAAGACAGAGAAAAATACATTGGTACAGATGAAAACTGGGAGAAAGCCGAAAATGCTATCATCAATGCAGCAAAAGACAAAGGTCTTAATACTGTTGTAGAATATGGTGAAGCCGCATTTTATGGTCCGAAACTAGATTTCATGGTAAAAGATGCTTTGGGAAGACAATGGCAATTAGGAACAATTCAGGTAGATTACAACTTGCCTGAGCGTTTTGAATTGACTTACAAAGGTGCTGATAATGAATTACATCGCCCTGTTATGATTCACAGAGCTCCTTTTGGATCTATGGAACGTTTTATAGCAATTTTACTAGAGCATACAGCAGGAAATTTCCCACTTTGGCTAATGCCTGAGCAGGCTATTATCTTGTCTTTGAGCGAGAAATACGAAAATTATGCTAAAAAAGTTTTAGATTTGCTAGAAAATCACGAAATTCGCGCCCTAATTGACAACCGAAACGAAACTATCGGTAAGAAAATTAGAGATGCAGAGATGCAGAAAATTCCATTTATGCTTATCGTTGGTGAGGAAGAAGAGAAAAACGGTACAATTTCTATTCGTCGTCACGGACAAGAAGGAAAAGGCAATATCACAGTTTCGATTGAAGAATTTGCTTCGATTGTTGACGAAGAAATAAAAAAGACATTAAAAGTATTTACAGTTTAACTTAAATTAGAAAGTCATAGCAATAAAAAGTAACAGAGGTTTTCAACCTCGAGTAGAAAAAAAAGATGCGCACAGAATAAACAATCTTATTCGTGTTCCTGAAGTACGTCTTGTAGGTGAAAACATTGAGCCTGGGGTTTTTAAAATAGCAGACGCGTTACGTTTAGCTGATCAGCTTGAGCTGGATTTGGTTGAAATTTCGCCAAACGCTGAACCACCAGTTTGTAAAATCATGGACTACAAGAAATTTGTTTACGAACAAAAGAAAAGAGATAAAGCATTAAAAGCTAAATCTTCTCAGGTTGTTGTAAAAGAGATTCGATTTGGTCCTCAAACTGATGAGCATGATTATGAATTTAAGAGAAAGAACGCTGAGAAATTCTTGAAAGAAGGAGCTAAATTAAAAGCTTTTGTATTCTTTAAAGGACGTTCTATCATCTACAAAGATCAAGGTCAGATTCTATTATTACGTCTTGCTCAGGATTTAGAAGAACATGGTAAAGTTGAAGCTATGCCTGTTTTGGAAGGAAAGAGAATGATTATGTTCATTGCTCCGAAGAAAAAGAAATAGTGTTCCGTTTTCAGTCTCAGTGTTCAGTCAAAGAACTTGAAACTTTAAACCTGAAACAAAAAAATAAGTAAGTAAGAATAAATTAAAACACTAGGAAAAATGCCTAAAATGAAAACAAAATCTAGCGCTAAGAAACGTTTTAAAGTTACTGGCTCTGGAAAAATTAAAAGAAAGCATGCTTTTAAAAGTCACATCTTGACTAAAAAATCTAAAAAACGTAAATTAGCTTTGACACACTCAGCGCTAGTTCACTCAACAGATATGAAAAGCATCAAACAACAATTAAGAATTATCTAATTATAAGTCAAAAGTTAGAAAGTCATAAAGTTTAAAAGTCAGTATCTGACTTTATGCATTTGACCTTAAAACATTAGACTAAAGATTTTCTTTAGGTTAAAAAATTATTTATATAACCTTGGAGTATGGCTTTAAGTTCCTTTGATTTAATTCAGGACGCCTGCTACAAAAACACATTAAAATTATGCCAAGATCGGTAAATTCAGTTGCTAAAAGAGCAAGAAGAAAAAAAATAATGAAGCAAGCCAAAGGTTTCTTTGGAAGACGTAAAAACGTTTGGACAGTTGCTAAGAATGCAGTAGAGAAAGCGATGAGCTACGCTTACCGCGATAGAAAACAAAACAAAAGAAATTTCCGTTCATTATGGATTCAACGTATCAACGCTGGAGCTAGATTAGAAGGAATGTCTTATTCTCAATTCATGGGGAAAGTTAAAGCTAACGGAATCGAATTGAACCGTAAAGTTCTTGCAGATTTAGCTATGAACCACCCAGAAGCTTTCAAAGCTATTCTTAATAAAGTAAAATAAACGTTTTATAAACTCAATTTAAGATTACTTACTTATTATAAAAGAAACCATTCGTTAACTCGAATGGTTTTTTTGTTTTTACAACAAGTTTTGGTTAAGTCCCAAATAATGAATTACTTTTACTTTAAAGTAGCTAAAAAAATGCAAAACGCACTTATCCTTCATATTCAAAAGTTTATTGATCTAGCACATTCTGAGATTGATTTATTAGAATCTTCTCTTAGTCTTTCGCAGATCAAGAAAAAAGAACATGTACTTCAAGAAGGCCAAATCTGTAATACAATGTATTTTATTGTAAAAGGCTGTATGCGTCAATATATAATCAATTCTAAAGGTACTGAGCAAACACTTCAATTTGGAATTGAAAACTGGTGGATTACTGATTATTTGAGTTACCATAATCATATCCCATCAAGCTTTTATTTGCAAGCAATAGAGACGTCAGAGGTTATTGCTATTGATAAAAACGTTTTGGAGTCATTACTAATTGAAATTCCAAATCTTGAAAGATACTTTAGAATCGTTACTCAAAAAAGTTTCGGCGCAACACAAATGCGAATTAAATTCTTGTTTACGATGTCTGCTGAAGAAAGATATCATCATTTTAATGACAATTTTCCAGATTTTGTACAACGCGTTCCTCAATACATGCTTGCCTCCTACTTAGATTTTTCTGCGGAATTTATGAGTAAAATAAGAGCCGGAAAAGTCTGATTTGAATTTCTTGAAGTAGTTCAAGTTTTTAAAAGTATTGATTACTGACCTTTGTAATGAACTTTTAAAACATATAAAAATGAAATCAAGAATTGTTATCCCACAGGTTGCTCCAGAAGCTTATCAAGCCATGTTAGGCTTAGAAAAATATATCGCATCAACATCATTGTCTCCAGTGCACAAAGAATTAATCAAAATTAGGGCGTCTCAAATAAATGGATGCGCTTATTGTATCAACATGCACACTGCTGATGCGCGAAAACTAGGTGTTACAGAAGAACGCATCTATTTATTAAGCGCGTGGCGTGAGGCTGATTTTTATTCTGAAGAAGAAAAAGCAATATTGGCTTTGACCGAAGAAATTACTTTAATAAGCAATCACGTTTCTGAAGAAGTTTATCAAAATGCAGCCAAATTATTTGACGAAAAATACCTTGCCGAAATCATTTTAGCTATTATCACAATTAATGCTTGGAATAGAATAGGAATTGCAACAGGAATGCGTGCCCAATAATTTTATAAAGATAAATTTTACAACAAATATCTAAAGACAAGCCCTCTAACTAGAGGGCTTGTTTGTATATATCTGTAAATGAGAATACGGAAATCAGAAAATTTAAGTTTTTACAAAATACCGTATTTATACTCTTTTGTAAAATCTAGATTTTTTTATTTTTGGCGCATGGTTACAAAAAAAGCACAATTTTTTCTATATATAATTTTAATTTTTACAATCTTTTTTGCCTGTCAGAAGAAAAAATATTTAACAGAGAAAATTACAAATAACAAGGTCGAAATAGGAAAGATAATAAATGCTGCTGATTCATTTTATAAGAATAAAGAGTTAGATAGTGCATTTTACTTTTACAATAAAGCGAGAACAAAATGCAATCCAAACGAAGATGCCAAAAACTACGTTTACTGCATGTACTATATGGCCGAAATCCAACAAGCACATGAAGATTTTATTGGAAGCACGAAGACTGCCACAGAGGTAATTCCTTATTTAAATAAAATTAAAGATCCAAATTACATATGGAATATCTATAGTGTTTTAGGAAGAAACTATTATTATACTTATGATTACCCAAATGCTATTTACTATTACTCTAAAGCCTTTAATTTAAAAATCGACAGGATCAACGTACTTGAAGCAAAAAATAACATAGCCACAATTTATATAAAACAGCACAAGTATAATAACGCGCTTCAAACTTTTCTCTCCATTAGTAAAGAAAAAATTGTACAGCAAAATCCAATTTATTATTCCAAAATATTAGACTATATAGGTTACTGTTATTTCAAACTCAACGATTCGAAAGCTTTGAGCTTTTATAAAAAGAGTTTACAAATTAGCACTAAATCAAAAAATGAAGATGGATTAGGCAAAACGTATTATAATCTTGCCCAATATTATTACAACAATAAAACTTTATCGATGATGTATGCTAAATTAAGCTACAAAAACTACACCTTGTCTGGAAATACTAATAATCGTTTGCTTGCTTTAAAATTTATTATAGAAAACACTAATTCTGCTTCAGAGACAAAAGAAAAGGCACTTCTCTATATAAAAGAGAATCATAGTATTTATGCATTCAGACAAAAGGCAAAAAATCAATTTGCAAAAATGAAATATGATTCTAAAAGGGAAAAAGATGAAAACTTAAAATTAAAAGCCCAAAAAATCAAAAATGAACTGCAATTAGAAAAACAAGAAAGCAAAAATATTATCTCATATATCGTAATGATATTAGCCTCATGCTTAATTGTTTTTGTTTATTATTATCTGACTGCACGAACTACTCGTCAAAAAATTGAAGCAACTTATCGAAGCGAAACTCGAATTTCAAAAAAACTACATGACGAATTAGCTAATGATATTTACCATACGCTTGCCTTTGTAGAGAACAGAAATCTATCTATTGAAGAAAACAGAAGTCATTTATTGAAAAAGCTAGATGATATCTATTCTAGAACAAGAGATGTATCAATGGAAAATAATTCGATTTTGAGCAGTCAAAATTTTACAATTTCACTTAAAGAGATGATTTCCGGGTTTAATACGTCTAAGATGAACCTCTTAATAAATGGATTAGATGAAATTTCATGGGATCAATTGGATGAAATTAAAAAAGTATCTGTTTACAGAACTATTCAAGAATTGTTGGTAAATATGAAAAAACATAGTAACGCCACTTTGGTTGCCATAACTTTTAAGAAAAGAGACAATACTATTATAATCAATTATACAGACAACGGCAAAGGAATTGATTCAAACAAAATGGTTCACAAAAATGGCTTGCATAATATTGAGAATAGAATTCTAGCCATAAAAGGCAAGGTTGAAATTCATTCAGATTTTGGAAAAGGTTTTAAGGTTTTAATTAAATTTCCTGTATAATGATTAAGAACTTGATCCGCTTTTTTCACAAAAAAAATATTCTTTTCTGCTTGCTAATCGTTTGTTTGATTATAGCAACTCTTTTTTTCGTACAGTTTTCTGGAACAGAAAAACAACAAAAAAAGCACGTAAAAGCCGACCTCACAATTAAAATAAAAAAAACATCAGAAAAAGCTCATGCTTTTTTTAATGCTGGAAAATTTGACAGCGCTTATTTCTACTTTAACAAAACGCAATTACTATGTGAGCCAAAAGAAGATTATGCAGATGCATATGTTGGTTCATTAAACTACATAGTCGAAATCTTGCAACGATATGGCAATTTTTACGAAGCAGAAACAACACTTATAAAAGCATTTCCTTATTTAGAAAAAACATCTAATAAAAAGTATGCCATCAATGCTTACACGTTTATGGCTTACAACTATTTTTATACTTATAATACCGAAAAGGCACTATACTATCATAGAAAAGCTTTAAAAACAGCAATATCCACATTTAGAAAAGCGCGAATATTATCTGAAATTGCATTTGTTTATGTTCAACAAGAAAAATATCAAGAAGCTAAAGATATATTAGAGCCAATATCTAAGTGTAAAATTGCAGATCAAATTACACCTTCAAACACAAACATTGTACGTTCGGCCATATTGTATAATCTAGCTCTTTCCTACATAGGCCTAGGAAATCATAAAGAGCAAGCTTTAAAGTGCCTTGACGAAAGTTTAGAATTAACCATCCCATATAACAATGATTTTGAACTAATTGCTAACTATTTTGGTTATTATAAATATTACTCAAAATACTATAATCCAAAACTAAAAAAATATTATGCAGAGAAATCATATTATGCTGCAAAACGAGCAAAATCAGCAGGAAATGAGATCGATAGATTAGCCGATCTAATTGAAGTAGATAAAGCTGAAAATTCAAAAAAACTCTGGAAAATTTATACTAGAAAAAATGATAGTCTCTATTTAAGCAGAAAAATGGCAAAAAATCAATTTGCTGACTTAATATACGACTCAAAGAAAGATAAAGACGAAAACTTTGAACTCAAAAATCAAAAAGCAGAAAAAGAATTACAATTGCAAAGACAAAAAAACAGAAGCTATATTTCTTATGTCGTAATTTCTTTAAGCCTATTTATTATACTTTTTTTAATATTTTATATTACGACTAAAGGCAAACGAGAAAAAAACGACATCATACTTAAAAGTGAAATGAGAATATCTCAGAAACTCCATAATGAGCTTAACTCTAATATATATGAAACATTATTATTTGTTCAGAATAACAATGTAGAAAACAAGGAAGATAAAGAAAAACTGTTGAATAGTTTAAATAATATCTACTCGAAAACTCGAAATATATCGCGAGAAAACAGCAAAGTTCCTATTGATGACCGATACTTGTCTGTCTTGAAGGAAATGATTTCAGAATATAAAACTCAAGATGTGAACATTATCCTTAACGGCTTAGATTCCATTTCTTGGAATAAAATTGACAAAAATAAAAAAATAATACTCTACAGAATTTTGCAAGAATTACTATTCAATATGAAAAAATCTAACACTTCAAGTTTAGTAAGCATTGTTGCTAAAGAAATAGATAAAAACCTAATAATTTATTACACCGACAACAGCAGTGAAATCACATCAGAAAATAATATTTTAGAAAAAAGACTACAAAATGTGGAAAACCGTATTAAAACAATAAAAGGAACTCTTAATTTTGACACAAGCTTGCAAAGAGGTTTTAAAATTAATTTCAAATTCCCAATATAACCCAATATATGTTTAAAAAAGTTTTAGTTGCCGAAGATTTAGATAGTATCAGCATTGCAGTAATTCAAGTACTTGAAGAGTTACAGGTTCCAGTAATTAACCATGTGAAGTATTGCGACGAAGGCTTGCTTAAAATAAAAAAAGCATTGGCTGATAAAGAACCTTATGATTTATTGATTACAGATTTATCATTTAAATCTGATCACAGAAAAGTAAACTTAAATAGTGGAGACGAACTTATTGAGGCTATAAATACAGTGCAACCAAACCTAAAAAAAATTGTTTTTTCTATAGAAGATAAAAGTTATAGAATTAAAACACTTTTTAACGAATTAGGCATCAATGCTTATGTTTCTAAAGGACGAAATAGTATTTCAGAACTAAGAAATGCAATTGAAAGTACATTTAACAATGAAGAAAAAATACTTTCTTCTGATTTGTCTTTTAGTTTCAACGATAAGTCCTTAATCGAAATTGAATCTTATGATATTTCAATCTTAAAACTTTTATCACAAGGATACATTTTAGAAAGCATTTCTAAAGAGTTTAAAGATTTATCGATAACTCCCAACGGAACAAGCAGTATCGAAAAAAGAATAAATAAACTAAAAATTTACTTTAAAGCCAATAACAATGTGCATTTGATTGCAATCGCAAAAGATTTCGGCTTGGTGTAATTTTCACAGTACTTTACGGGTTTCCGTAAGGATTACATTTTTAATACCGCTAAATTTGTGACAATCTATTAACCTACCATGAAACTGAAAAGTAAAGCGAGTATTATATTCTCCAAAATTAATACTACACAAAATAAAATTATTATGAAAACAATGTTACTTTGCTTATTTTTATCAATTAGTTTTGCGTTTGTTTCTGAAAAAACAGGCTGGCTAGAAATTGATTGGAAAATAATATTTATTCCAGCATTATTGGTATTGCAAATTATAATTATAGGAACTGCTTTAAAAAACCGTTATAAAAAACATTAATTCATTTTAAGAAAGGCTTGATTATTGCTGGAAGAGAAGATTTACATTTTCCATTACATTTCGTATGAAAAGAAATCTCAGCCTCCTCTTATTACTCTTTACATTTTTATCTTTTTCGCAAACCAAGGTTTTATCTTGGAATATAGAGAACTTTGGCAAATCCAAATCTTACATCCATTTAAATCATATTGCCAAAACAATATCCAATTATGATATTGTTGCAATTCAAGAAGTAGTAGCCGGAAGTGGAGGCGCTCAAAGTGTTGCAAAACTTGCATCATTACTCAATCAAACAGGAAATAATTGGGATTACACAATAAGTGATCCAACCTCTAGCAGTAGTTATAAAACAGAACGTTACGCATTTATTTGGAAAACTCGCAAAGCCAAATTAAAAAACAGACCTTGGCTAGAGAAAAAATTTAGTGTAGAAATTGATCGGGAACCATATTTTGCTACGTTTGAAATTAATAAAAAGACCATCACCCTTGTCAATTTTCATGCAATAACACAAAAAAAGCAACCCGAAACAGAAATCAAATATTTCAAATTCTTACCAAATCAATATCCCGATTTAAATCTTGTTTTCTTAGGCGATTTTAACTGTCCTGAAAAACACACCGTTTTTAATCCGTTAAAAAAAATGGGATACGCTTCTGTATTAAAAAATCAGAAGACAACTCTTAAACATAAATGCAAAAATGGTATCTGTCTCGCATCTGAATTTGATAATATATTCTACAAAACCACTAACTTAAAAGTTAGCAATTCTGGAATTATTAAATTTTACGAAGATTTTGATTCACTACAGAATGCAAGAAAAGTATCCGATCACATTCCGATCTGGTTTGAATTTTCTTTAAACTAAGTTAAGTTTTAAGCTTCTTTTTTCTAGCAGCAGGAAATAAAACATTATTTAAAATCAACCTATATCCTGGCGAATTAGGGTGTAAATCTAAAACTGTTGGAGGATCTCCAACCTGGTGCTGAAAATCTTCTGGATCATGTCCGCCAAAAAAAGTAAACATTCCCTTGCCTTTTTCTCCATGAATATATCTTGATTCACCATTTAATTCACAGGTTCCCATAATCAAGATATTCGATTTTATTAATGAAGTATCAAATGAAGTTGTCTGTCCCATGAAACCTTTTACCAACTGTGTATGGTTTTGGCACAACATACTCGGAATTGGATCCCATTTTGCAGAAAATTCCATTAAAGTAAAATAATCTTTCTCCATCAATATTCTCCTTTTAGTGGTCATATCAATATCCGAAAATTCATAAACCTCAGGTCTTCGCTCCAAAGTAAAGTTTTTGAAGGCAAAAGAGTTGTTATAGTTTAATTTTGACTGATAATTAGCTTCGCTTGCGTCTCCGTCAAACATAGCTTCACAAATATCTACTCCATCGGCCGCAAGAGCAATATCAAAACTATCTGTAGCAGAACACATGGCAAACATAAAGCCTCCTCCAATCACAAAATCTCTAATTTTTTTTGCAACTGCTCCTTTTTCCTGAGACACTTTTGCATATCCTAATTTTGCCGCTAAGGCTTCAGCATCTTTTTTTTGGTCAATATACCAAGGTGTATTTTTATAGGCAGCATAAAATTTCCCATATTGTCCAGTAAAATCTTCATGATGCAGGTGCAACCAATCATACATTAATAATTGATCACTTAAAACTTCTTCATCGTAGATTGGGGTAAAAGGAATCTCTGCATAAGTTAAAACCAAAGTCACCGCATCATCCCAAGGCTGTTTTCCTTTTGGAGTATAAACTGCTATTTTTGGCGCCTTTTCTAAAATCACCGATTCCATATTTTGAGAAGGACTCGATATTTCATTTAAAATAGAAGCTTGTTCACTATCTGAGATTACTTCAAAGCTTACTCCCCGTATTTTGCATTCTTTTCTAATCTCATCAGCATCAGGAAGTAAAAAAGACCCACCACGGTAATTTAAAAGCCAACTCGCTTTATAATCCCTACTTAAGCACCAATAAGTAATTCCGTACGCTTTTAAATGATTTTGCTGTGTTGTTTCGTCCATCGGAAGTAAGATAAACGAAGCTCTTGAACTAAATGTAACTAATAGTATAAAAAAGTAGAGTAAACCCTTATTCATCAGAAAATTATTTTAGTAAAGATATAAAAGGCTGTCACAAAAACAGAATGCTAACAGTCATTTCTAGCACAATAGAATGTTAAAATAAATAATCTTGAAAAAAAACGACTTTCTGCAACTATAAAAACAGGTAAAAACACCTATACTCTAATAAAATATTCTCTATACATTTGCTATCCCAGGTTCATAAAACTAATCGCTGTAAAAACAACCACTATGAAGTTTAATGATAGTAATAACCAACAAAAGGGTCTGAATGTAATTCAGAAAATAGGATTATGTGTTCTTGTAATAACAATTATATTATATTATGTATTGTCAATACAGTTTTTGACAGCATAATTTTTTTAAATTGTTAAGACTGCCAATTCGTTTTGAATGGCATAAACAACCAAACCAGCAATATTTCGTGATTCTGTTTTAAGCAATAGATTATTCCTATGTCCCTCAATAGTTCTTGGGCTTAAAAAAAGATGTTCTGCAATTTCTGCAGTAGTTTTCTGCTGACAAATCAATTGGAGGATTTCTATTTCTCGTGGCGAAAGAAAATTAGTTTCTAAACCGCCTCTTGTATTTTTAGGAGAAACTATTGTCTCTTGGATTGTCTTTAAAACATTCTCGTTGTAGTAGAATCCTTTTTTTGCTACTTCGTTGATTGTATAAATTAAATCTTTTGGAGTAGTATTTTTAATTAAGTAAGCTACTGCTCCAACTTGAATCATATTTGCAATAAACGATTTGGTATCGTAACTGGTTAATGCAATAATCTTAATGTCGGGAAACGTTTTTCTTATAATTCTAGTGGCTTCGACTCCATTTAAGACGGGCATCTTTAAGTCCATCACTATTATATCAGGTTTTATTTCTCTTTCATTCAATTGTGAAATAAGTTCATCTCCGTTTTCGGCTTCAAAGAGAATATCTATATTTTCTTCTCTCTGCAATAAAAAAGAAATTCCTTTTCGAAACAAAATTTCATCATCAACTAGAGCAATTTTAATAGCAGAATTCATCTTATTTGGTTTTGGTCGTTTAATTTGGTTTGTCGAAATTACAAAATATGATTTAGATAAAGTCTAAATACTCCATTTTATCGACTAAAAACCTTAATAAAACACATAATTTTACCTAGAAAGTAAAATTTACAACAATACCGTTATTAATTTCAGAGCTAATTTCTATTGTTCCTTGTAAAAATGATATTCGGCTGTCAATATTTTTCATTCCTAAGCCTTTTTGATTTTCATCATTCGAGCTATCAAACCCGACACCATTATCTCTATAGTCACAAGTATTTATTCCATCTATATTAGCAAACGAAATCCATATCTCGGATGCTTTTCCATGACGGATGGAATTATTCATAAGTTCCTGTAGAATTCTAAAAACATGTAAATGTCTGTCAATGTCTTTCTCATCAAAATCAATTTTATTTTCATAATAGGTTTTGACAGATTTACTGCTTTCAAATTCTCCGCATAACTCTTCAATACCCGCGCTTAGTCCAAACTTTTCAAAAACTGGAGGCAGCAAATTATGAGCAATTTTTCTAGAATTATCTAATGCCTTTGTTGTCAGAGCAATTATATTTTCTGTAATTTCTGCAGTTTCTGCTTCTGTGAGGTTTGGAGCCGTAAGCAAATGACTATTTAAAGAAACAATGTTTAATTTTGAACTAATATCATCATGAAGATCTTGCGCAATTCTTTTGCGTTCTTCTTCTTGAGTTACGATAATAGCGTGCAATTGTTCTTTTTGGTATCGAAGTATTAAATCTATCTTTTCTAGTTCCTTTTGGATGATTTTTTTTCTAGAAAAATAAAAGAATATAATTAGTGCTACTGCAACAATTATAAAAAACAAAGAGATATATAATATTATGGCTACGAGCTCTTTCTCAGAAATATGACTTGCATTCATATTATTTAGATTATTCTTTTAAAAAACTTACTTTATAAAAGCTCTTTATCCATTCAAACAAGAAAACCAGATAATAAATAATAAGCAGAAAAGCATTTAATTGCCAGCTAAGATATTTTAAATCAGGACTTAATCCTGTAGAAAGATTACCAATCAAAAATAATACTGTACTAGCTAATAGGTAAAATACTATCCCCATACTTATGTAATAGTATTTTTTGCTCTCTGTCAGCATATTATAAAAATGCACTAATGCAAAAACAACAATCAGCAAGGAAGTTAATGTGATTCCGAATAAATTAAATTTTAAAAACTGACTAGAATCTGTCACAAATTGTATTAATAAAATCAATAAAGCAATTATTAATGAGGCCTTAACGAATATTTTTTGAGCTTTATTATAAAATAGCGAATTGTAAAAAAGTCCTAGTATAATCATTTGTCCTATAAAAAAAATATTAACAAGAAATAAATTGTTCATACCTAAATGATACACCAGTTCCATTGAAAACTGAAGCACTGTAGAAAAAGCCAAATACGAAACAAAAAAAACATTAGCTTTTTCCTTTTGGAAAAAGCTAAATGTATATAATATAAGATTAATCAATAAAATCAAATAACTTGAATATATTAAAAAATCATCCATTCTAAAAAATTTTTAATTAATATGGTGGGCTTGGGCGTGCGCCATCATACACTACATCTCCACCGCCTAGTTCACCATCTACACTTTCTCCTACACCGTAAACATTAATCCATTTTTTAGTTACCGGATCATAATTGGCCCCTACGAAAAGTAATGTCTTTTCTTTTTGATCATTTATTCCTAAATAAGCCCAAACAGCTTCTGTTTTAAGCGCTAGCACTTTTTCTAAGCTTTCTACGGGCACTAAGAAAGCTTTTACTTTTTTCTTAGAATCTTCGACTGATTGATCGTCTTGATATCTCTGCTCCCACTCGTTTGCAGTTGCTACAGGAATCTGGATAGGTCCTGGAAAAGTTTCTTCATTCATAATTTAAATTTGTTATTGGTTAATAATTTAAAAAAAAATTAATAGTTTATAATTGGTTTAGCTAAACTACTGATTTTTATTAGAAAATTAACCTAAAAACATAAAAAAAGCCTTAAAAATTAAGGCTTTTTATTTTTATTAAAACGGAACATCACTGTCGTCGTCGTCATTTAAGTTACTTCCGAAGGCTTCGTTGGCTGAAGGCAGATTATTAGTAATAAACGGATTATCATCGTGATTCATTTTTGATGGCAAATCATCATAGCTACCCGAAAATTCATCAAGGTTATCAAACTTTCCTAAGTGTCCTAAGAACTTCAAACGAATATTTTCAATACCACCATTACGGTGTTTTGCAATCATAATTTCAGCCTGACCAGCAGTTGGCGAAGCTTCTTCATCATCCCATTCCTCAATTTTATAATATTCTGGTCGATATAAAAACGAAACGATATCAGCATCCTGCTCAATCGCTCCAGATTCACGAAGATCCGATAGCAAAGGACGTTTACTAGAACCACGTGTTTCTACAGCACGCGACAACTGAGAAAGTGCAATAACTGGAACGTTAAGTTCTTTTGCCAAAGCTTTTAAGTTTCGGGAAATAGTAGAAATTTCCTGCTCACGGTTTCCTCCTCCTTTAGCATTTCCTCCTGCGGTCATTAACTGCAAATAATCAATAATGATAATTTTAATACCATGTTGCGACGCTAAACGACGGCATTTTGCCCTTAAATCGAAAATCGAAAGTGAAGGCGTATCATCAATAAATAAAGGTGCTTTTTCTAAATCTTTAACTTTAGTACTCAACATTGTCCATTCATGAGCCTCTAGTTTTCCTGTACGCAATTTTTCTGATGACAATCCTGTCTCAGAAGAAATAAGTCTGGTAATTAACTGAACAGATGCCATCTCCAGAGAGAATAAAGCTACTCCATGCCCATATTGAATAGCAATATTTCTAGCCATAGAAAGTACAAATGCCGTCTTTCCCATCGCTGGTCTGGCCGCAATAATAATCAAATCACTCGGCTGCCATCCAGAAGTTAATTTATCCAGATTATGAAAACCAGTCTCTACACCACTTAATCCCTCTTTTTTAGAAATCTCTTCAATTTTCTTTTTAGCTTGTAAAACTAAACTTTGCGCAGTTTCAGAACTACGTTTGATATTTCCTTGTGTAACTTCGTATAATTTAGATTCCGCTTTATCCAATAAATCAAAAACGTCTGCACTTTCATCATATGATGCTTCAATAATTTCTGAAGAAATTCTAATCAAACTTCTTTGAATAAATTTTTGAAGAATAATACGCGAGTGAAATTCGATATGCGCCGAAGAAGCAATTTTCTGTGTAAGCTGAATTAAATAAAAATCTCCACCTGCCAAATCTAGCTTACCGTTTTTCTTTAACTGAGTCGAAACTGTTAAGATATCAATTGGCTGCGTTTCGGTAAAAAGCTGTAAAATCGCTTCAAAAATATGTTTGTGTGCGTCTTTGTAAAAAGCTTCTGCCTGCAAAATATCAATTACATCATCTACCCCTTTTTTATCAATCATCATTGCACCCAGCACAGCCTCCTCCAAATCAAGAGCTTGCGGCGGCAACTTTCCTTTTTCTAAGTTGATAATCGTGGTTTTGTCGACCTTAACAGGGTTTAAGTTTTTGAAATTTTCCATATAGCGAAAGTAGCAAAATTTAAAAAAATTCTGCTATCGAGTTATAACTAATAATTGTTTATAAATAATCTTGATTTGTTCATAACCAAAAAAAAATCCGAAACTGTAAGGCTTCGGATTTTAAGTCTCTTTTTATGAATTTACTCTTTATACTCGCCCATATTACTGTATTTGTCCATTCTTTGGGCAATTAAGTCAGCTGTTGATAAGTCTTTCAATTCATTATATCCTTTAGTGATGTATTCTGCAACCGTTTTGAAAGTGGTTTCACGGTCGTAGTGCGCTCCTCCAAGTGGTTCTGGAATTACGTCATCAACTAATTTTTGTTTTTTCATGTCAGAAGAAGTCAGTTTTAAAGCTTCTGCTGCACGTTCTTTGTACTCCCAGCTTTTCCATAAAATAGAAGAGCAAGATTCTGGAGAAATTACAGAATACCAAGTATTTTCTAACATATAAACTCGATCTCCAACACCAATTCCTAAAGCTCCACCAGAAGCACCTTCACCAATAATAACCGTAATGATTGGCACTTGCAGACGAACCATTTCGAAGATATTTCTAGCAATAGCTTCTCCTTGCCCTCTTTCCTCTGCTTCAAGTCCTGGATATGCACCTGGAGTGTCCACTAAAGTTAAAACTGGGATTCCGAATTTCTCAGCCATTTTCATCAAACGCAAAGCTTTACGGTATCCTTCTGGATTTGCCATACCAAAATTACGGTATTGACGTGTTTTTGTATTAAAACCTTTTTGCTGACCGATAATCATAAACGACTGCCCGTTTATTTTACCAAGTCCGCCAACCATTGCTTTATCATCTTTAAAACCTCTGTCTCCATGAAGTTCTAAGAAAGTATCTCCACAGATTGCTCTAATGTAGTCTAAAGTATAAGGTCTATTTGGGTGTCTTGACAATTGTACTCTCTGCCAAGCCGTAAGGTTTTTATATATTTCTTTTTTAGTCTCTACTAATTTCTTGTTGATTTCCTTGCACGTTGGCGTTACGTCAACGTCAGATTCTTTTCCAATAATAACACACTTTTCTAACTGTTCTTCAAGTTCTTTAATTGGAAGCTCAAAATCTAAATATTCCATGGATTTTTGAATTTTGTTTGTAAATCGAACCGCAAATATAAAAATATTATATCATTGGCGAAGTTAATTGTTATTTAAAGTATAAAAATGCATTTTAATAATAAGGAAACTATTACAAGTTTTCTTTCTTATTCTGATAATGTTTGAAAACACCATTTAGAATAACTGTTATGATAATAATAACTGCTCCAACATAAAATTCGACACTCATTTTTTCTTTTCCGCCTAAGATAAAATAAGCCAAAACTATTCCGTAAACTGGCTCTAAATTAGTGGTTAACATTACGGTATAAGGCGTCAATCGCTGCATTACTTTCACTGAAGCGGTAAACGCATAAGCCGTACAAATTGAAGCTAAAATCAATAATAAAACCCAGTTATTTAAAGACATTTGGAAGAAATCTGCCGTAAATTTTCCTTGAAATAAAAAATAAATCGTGATAAAGAAAACTCCCGCACCAAATTCATAAAATGTTATAACTGAAGGTTCGTGATCAGAAATTAATTTCCCATTCATCAAAGTAAATAATACTCCTAAAATAATGGCTGCCAAGGCATAGTAAACTCCAGTAAGGTATTTTATTTCAACCTGAAGAATCAATCCTAAACCAGCTATAATTACAAGTCCAAAAAGAACTTCGTACCAAAGCACTTTTCTTCCGTAAAATAATGGCTCTAATAATGATGCAAAAAAGGCTCCCAAAGAAAATATAGAAAGCGTAATTGAAACGTTGGAAACGTGAATTGCTTTAAAAAAGAAAATCCAATGAAGCGCAATCAGTAGTCCAACAAAAATCAATTTGAAAAATTCTTTTATTGGAACTTGAAAAGACTGTTTTTTAAATGCAATAAATCCGCCAAGAAAAATCATAGCAATAAGCATTCTGTACCAAACCAAATTGTCGGCATCAATTGTAATTAAAGCGCCCAAAATGGCTGTAAAACCCCAGATAAAAACAATTAAGTGAAGATTTAAATAACTTTTTAAATTATCGTTTCGCATTACGTAATAGATAAACTGCTAAAATTCCGAAAACAATATTCGGAAACCAAACAGCTAATAAAGGTGAAAATGTAGATTTTTCGGCAAGCGTACCAAAGATTTTATCAAAGAATACAAATGAAAACGCAATTGCAATTCCGATTGCAAGGTTCATACCCATTCCGCCACGACGTTTCATAGAAGAAACTGAAACCGCAATAATCGTTAAAATAAATGCTGAAACTGGTATGCTATATTTTTTATAAAGAACAACCAAATAGGTATTAATATTTCCTGAACCTCTTTTTCTTTCTTTTTCTATAAAATCAATTAATTTACCAAGGGTCAGCGTTTCGGCAATATAAACTACTGGCGTCAAATCTGCCAATTCAAATTTGAAGGCAACACTTTTTTCAGGAGCTTTTTCAAGTACGTCGTTTAATTCTCCTACTGTTCTTTTTGTATAATCGTATAAAATGTAAATCTTCTTTTTAGGATCCCATTTAATACGGCTTGCTGTAATTTTATAAGTCAATTTTTCTTTTTCAAAATGCTCTAAAGAAAAATTGAAAGCTGTTTTTGATTCTTCGTTAAAGCTATTTACAAAAATAAAATCATGATCGTTAATTTGCCTAAAAACATTAGTGTTTTCGCCTCGCATGAGTTCTTTTCCATTTCCTTTTAAATAAGTGTATCTAAAATTATTATAGCCTTCACTCGCCGCAGGAACAATAAAAAATCCCATAAGCAATACAAAAATCGAAACAATTGTTGCACCAATAATGTAAGGACGCAGAAAACGAGTAAATGAAATTCCAGAACTCAAAATGGCAATAATTTCAGTATTATTGGCCAATTTTGATGTAAACCAAATTACCGATAAAAACAAAAATATCGGAAACAGCGAATTAATAAAGTAGATTGTAAAGTTGTAATAATAGAAAGCAATATCGCCAAACGGAATCTTGTTTTCAAGCATTTTATTTACCTTTTCAGAAACGTCAATTACGATTCCGATTGGCGCAAATAAAAGAAGCATCACAGAAAAAGTTCCGAGGTATCTTTTTAAAATGTATTTATCTATTATTGTCAGCATATAGAAACTTGTTTGTTTTGTTTCAGGTTCCAAATTTCAAGTTACGCTGAGCAACTTGAAACCTGAAACTAAAAAAACTTGAAACTCTTTTAAAGTCTTTGACTCATATTTTTAACCATCATTTCTTTCCATGGTCTAAAATCGCCTGCTAAGATATGTTTTCTAGCTTCACGAACCAACCACATATAGAAACCAAGATTATGAATGGTAGCAATTTGCTTTCCTAAATATTCGTTGGCCGCAAACAAGTGGCGTAAATATGCTTTTGAATATTCTGTGTCAACAAAAGTGTGTCCCATTTCATCAATTGGAGAAAAATCGGCTTCCCACTTTTTGTTCTTGATATTGATCGTTCCGTTTGCCGTAAACAACATACCGTTTCTTGCATTACGCGTTGGCATAACACAGTCGAACATATCAATTCCTAACGCGATATTTTCTAAAATATTAATTGGAGTTCCAACTCCCATTAAATAACGAGGTTTATCTTCTGGAAGAATTTCGCAAACTACCTCAGTCATAGCGTACATTTCTTCTGCTGGTTCACCTACAGAAAGTCCACCAATTGCATTTCCTTGCTGCCCTGCATTGGCAATATATTCAGCCGACTGGCGACGCAAATCTTTATAAGTACTTCCTTGAACAATCGGAAAAAAAGTCTGTTCGTAACCATATTTATAAGGCACTTTTTCCAAATGATTGATACATCTGTCCAACCAGCGATGCGTCATATGCATAGAACGTTGCGCGTAACGGTAATCACAAGGATAAGGCGTACACTCATCAAAAGCCATGATAATATCAGCTCCAATTGTACGCTGAATTTCCATTACATTTTCTGGCGTGAAAAAGTGGTAAGAACCGTCAATATGCGATTTAAACTTCACTCCTTCTTCTTTAATTTTTCTATTTGAAGAAAGAGAATATACTTGATATCCTCCAGAATCAGTCAAAATATTACGATCCCAGTTCATGAATTTATGTAATCCTCCCGCTTTTTCTAAAATTTCGGTCTGTGGACGTAAATATAAATGATATGTATTTCCAAGAATAATATCCGGATTTATTTCTTCTTTAAGCTCACGCTGATGCACACCTTTTACAGATGCAACCGTTCCAACTGGCATAAAAATAGGCGTTTCAATTACGCCGTGATCAGTAGTTATACTTCCCGCTCTTGCTTTAGACTGCGGATCTTTTTGTAATAAATCGAACTTCATTTGTTTCTTTTTTCAGTCGGCAAAGATAAGCTAATTTCAGGGAAATTTAATTAATTAGAAAATTTGTGAATTATAAAATTGAGTTAATTCAAAATCAACATAAAACCTAAACTTCAAAAATTTTTAAATTTGAATAAAATCTATTAAAAATGAAATATAGTGCTGTCAGATTGCATGAAGTTAAAGCCCTCACACAGCATATTCACAATAAAAAAACAAATGAACTTAGCTCGAAAACTCGGATATCCTGAAAATAGCAAATTGTTAATCATTCACGCTGACGATGCGGGATTATCACATTCCGAAAATCAGGCAACTATAAAAACACTTCAAAACGGATCTGTCAATTCGTACAGCATAATGGTTCCTTGTCCGTGGTTTTTTGAAATGGCAACTTTTGCTAAAAACAATCCGAATTATGACTGCGGAATTCATTTGACTCTGACTTGCGAATGGGAAAATTATAAATTTGGTCCAATTCTTCCCATTTCCGAAGTTTCAAGTCTAGTAGACCAAAATGGTTATTTTTATAAAACCAGACAAGACTTCAAAGTCAACGCAAAACCATCTGAAATTAAAAAGGAACTTACCGCTCAAATCGAAAAAGCTCTGCAATTTGGCATTCAGCCTACACATCTCGACTCACATATGTGCAGTGTTGGCGTTACTCCTGAAATTTTAGAAATCTATAAAGGGCTAGGAAAAACATACAATTTACCTGTTTTCATTAATAAAGACTTTGTAGAATCTGTTTCTTTATCTGATGAAAAATATAATTTTGATGATACACTTTTGGCCGATAAACTTTTAATTGGATATTATAATGACTTTGAAAAAGGAGAACTTCAAAAATCTTATGAAAAAGCTTTAGACAGTACCATTTCTGGATTAAATGTTTTCCTGCTCCATCCTGCATTTGATGATTTTGAAATGCAAGGTATTACCATAAATCATCCAAATTTTGGTTCAGAATGGCGCCAAATAGATTTCGATTTTTTCACAAGTGATCAATGCAAAGCAAAACTAAAAGAGAATAATATTCAATTAGTCACTTGGCGAGAGATTGCTGCTATTAGATAATTTTTCAAATTAGAAAATGAGATAATTTATTTTATGCAAATATTATAACATACTGATTTTAAAAATATAACTATTGAAACCATAGATTTCATAACTTTATAATAGATTAAAGTATCTGTTTAATAATATTAAATATTGGCATTATGATAAATTCAGAAGATAAAAACACAGCAAAAGAAAATGAAATCGAAAGAAATCTGGAAAACCTAAATTATCCAGCAAATGAGGACATTTACAATCGTGAAGACAAATCAGAAGATGTAGATCCAGAAAGCATTTCAACTGACCAAACGATTACTCAAAATGACAATGAATGGAAACAAAATAGTGACAAACTTGGAAATGATTTAGATATTCCTGGCGCTGAACTAGACGACCAACAAGAAGAAATAGGCTCGGAAGATGAAGAAAATAATTATTACAGCGAAGGCGATACTGAATAAAAACCACTATTTATCATATAACACATATCTAAAGTCTTGTATTTCACAAGGCTTTTTTTGTGCTTTAACATAAATTGTAAAAACCACATTTATACAAGATTAAAAAGCAAAACACACGTTATATTTTTCTTTATAATGTAAAAAAAATAGTAAAATTTAACAATTGCTATAAAACTAAAGCAAAAAATCATTTGTCTCCCCGCAAAATAACGATTACTTTTGCTCCAGTTTAACTTTTACATATAAAATGAAGCCTAACACACAACAATTAAGCGATTTAACGATCCAAGTAAGAAGAGATATTCTTAGAATGGTACATGCTGTAAACTCTGGACACCCAGGTGGTTCATTAGGTTGTACTGAATTTTTGGTAACATTATATCAAAACATAATGGACCGCAAAGAAGGTTTTGATATGGACGGAATTGGAGAAGATTTATTTTTCCTTTCAAACGGACACATTTCTCCTGTCTTTTATAGCGTTCTAGCACGCAGTGGTTACTTTCCAGTTTCAGAATTAGCTACATTCAGATTATTAGATTCTCGTTTACAGGGACACCCAACAACTCACGAAGGTTTACCTGGAGTTCGCATTGCGTCTGGTTCATTAGGACAAGGTTTATCTGTAGCTTTGGGAGCAGCTCAAGCTAAAAAATTAAACAAAGACAATCACATCGTATATAGTTTACACGGAGACGGTGAGTTACAAGAAGGTCAAAACTGGGAAGCTATCATGTATGCTTCTGCTAAAAAAGTAGACAACATTATTGCAACTATCGACCTTAATGGAAAACAAATTGACGGAACAACAGATGAAGTTCTGCCAATGGGAAGTATCCGCGCTAAATTTGAAGCTTTTGACTGGGATGTTTTAGAAATTAAAGAAGGTAACAATATCGATGCTATTATCGCTGGATTAACTGATGCTAAATCAAGAACAGGAAAAGGAAAGCCAGTTTGCATTTTATTACACACAGAAATGGGTAATGGTGTAGATTTTATGATGCACACTCATGCTTGGCACGGTAAAGCACCAAACAATGACCAATTGGCAAGTGCTTTAGCTCAAAACATTTCAACTTTAGCAGACTATTAAATTAATTGATTGATGAAAAAGCATTTTGCATCTTTATTTTTTTTAATTCTGTTTCAAAATGTTTTTTCTCAAGAATATCATTTTGATTATTTTACCCTTTACAAATTCGACAAGGATTCTTTAATTGGCAATAATAGTCAATTCGAATACAATTATTCTAATTCAAAAGACAGCACATATATCCTTAAAATAACCAAAATTAAAGATACTATATCAAGTGCCGTATTGGTTGATTTAGCGAGAGGGAAAAATTTTATATACAAAGATGAGTCTCATAAAAACAAAATAAATGATATAAGTTTATTATCCAGCTCCATTTCTTTTACTTACAATACTGATTATTGTAAATTGAAAAAAAATGGATATTTCTATGAAGTTTTATATTCTTTGAAAGACAATGTAAAAAACATCAATATCAAACAATTCAAAAACAATAGAAAAAGGGAGCTAATTAATGAATCATTTTATGAAACTGCCCCATCTGAAATTTCAAAAAATCAACATTTTAATTTCAGAATCCTAGCAACCCCTTTGTGGTGTCAAAAATTTAGATTAAAAAATAATGAAGTTATAACTAGCTCTTATTTTATTGAAAAAGGCAAGAAAATGTATTTTCGAAAACTTTTAAAAATTGAAGAAATAGATTTTAGCTTAGACATTAAAAACAAAAATATTACAGCAAATTAAAGCTATGAAAAAATACGAAAATACAGGAAGTAAAGATACTCGTTCTGGTTTTGGAGCGGGAATGACTGAATTAGGTCAAAAAAACGAAAATGTTGTCGCATTATGTGCTGACTTAATTGGATCATTAAAATTTGATGATTTCAAGAAAAATCACCCAGAGCGTTTTTTCCAAATCGGAATCGCTGAAGCAAACATGATTGGAATTGCGGCAGGTTTAACAATTGGAGGAAAAATCCCTTTTACTGGAACTTTCGCTAACTTTTCTACAGGAAGAGTTTACGATCAGATTCGTCAATCTGTTGCTTATTCAGATAAAAACGTAAAAATCTGTGCCTCTCACGCTGGTTTAACTTTAGGAGAAGACGGAGCAACTCACCAAATTTTAGAAGATATTGGTTTAATGAAAATGTTGCCAGGAATGACAGTAATCAACACATGCGATTACAACCAGACTAAGGCTGCAACTATTGCATTAGCTAACCACCACGGTCCTGCTTACTTACGTTTCGGACGTCCAGTAGTTGCTAACTTTACTCCTGCAGATGAGCCATTCGTAATTGGAAAAGCAATTTTATTAAACGAAGGAACAGATGTTACTATTATTGCAACAGGACACTTAGTTTGGGAAGCTCTTATTGCTGCTGAAAAATTAGAAGAAAAAGGAATTTCTGCTGAAGTAATCAACATCCATACTATCAAACCTCTTGACGAAGAAGCAATTCTTAAATCAGTTGCCAAAACAAGATGTGTAGTTACTGCAGAAGAGCACAACTACCTAGGGGGTCTTGGAGAAAGTGTTTCTGGAGTATTAGCATTAAACAATCCAACTCCACAAGAATTTGTAGCAGTAAAAGATAGTTTTGGAGAATCTGGAACTCCAGAGCAATTAATGGAAAAATACAAATTAAACAACCAAGCGATTGTTGAAGCTGTAGAAAGAGTAATCAAAAGAAAGTAATTCTTAAACTTTCTTACTTTATAAAAAACCTCGAAACTTAAGTTTCGAGGTTTTTTATTGCCCTGTCTTTTTCCAAACAAACTGACAGATCAAAATCTTCTAGCTTCTAGATTTACTCATAAAAAAAGCCTCAAAAATCACATTTTGAGGCTTTCATTTTTCAATATTATTTTATTTAATTCTTTTGATAAGGATATGTTTTATCCAAATGAATTCTTAATCTTCCAGGTTTCGTATAATCTTCTGGAACAAATTTAGCAGGATTTGTTATTGATTCAGGTTTTGTAGGATCAGTTAAACCTCCGCTTGGTCTACTAGGAATTCCTCTCGGTTCAGTTTCATCAACATTTGGCGTAGCAGAATCATCGTTCATTGGATCCCAAGGATAATAGTTTCTTATTCCAAAATAAAAAGGTGACCCATCCAATGTTCCCCAACCTATCTGATCAGTAGGCTTTGTAATTTCAAATCGAGTTGTATAACCATCTCCGTCATCATCAAAATCCAAAAAGTCCGGAATTCCGTCTTTATCAGTATCTTCTATTTTATCATCTGTCAAAGTAGGATATCTTGCAGTATCTCTCGGATCATAAAGATAACCATCACCATTAAGATCTTCCAAATAAGTTGGCACACCATCACCTATTTTCGCTTGCGCAGACGAACTATACTCAATATCAGATCGTTTTAAAGCAAGTAATTTAAAACTAAATACTAAAGGAGAATAAACAGGAATACCTGCCGGGGGATTCCCATAATACCCTAAGCCTGATGGCAAAAACATTACTCCAGCACCATATCCATCATATGTAAAACTTCCATCAGCGCCAGCTGGGTTACGAGTCCCAACTCTAAATTGTGGCATAATCTCAGGCCAGCCATCTATAATAGGATTTGTAAGATAAATATCTAAATTGAAATCACGTTCTAATCCGTAAGAACTATCAAATTGAGTACCGTCTAAAAGCGTTCCTGTGTACGAAACAGTAATCTCATCAAAATTGCATGGTCTCTCACCAACACCTTCTCTAAAACTTAGATAATAAACTTTGTAATTAACTCCACGGCTAGCAACCTCTCTATATTTTAAAGGATACTCCTGCTGCTCCCAAATAGAAGTTTGCGTTCCTCCTGCTGGAATCTTTGCTATTGTAACATCATAATTATCTGTTACTGTAATATAATTTGTCTTTAAATATTTTTCAATAGAATCATTATCTGCTTTATACTGCTCTGCATAATCTCTCACAGGAACCACTACCGATTTATCATCATCGCTTTTATTACAAGAAACGATGGCAATACCAGCGAGTAACAAAACAAAATAATATTTAAATTTATTCATTATTATCATTTTTTTAGGTGCGCAAGATACAATATTGATTTATTTTTGTAAAGAATTTAACTTGGATTTTAGAAAAATTATGAGAATAGATAAATACTTGTGGTGCGTTCGTTATTACAAGACCAGAAACATGGTTACTGAAGCCTGCAAAAAGAATCAGATCACTGTAAATGGGCAGGTTGCAAAACCATCAAAAGAAGTTTTTCCTACGGACCGAATTACTTTTAGAAAAGATCAAATTACACAAATTATAACGGTTTTAGATATTCCGCAAAGCCGTGTTGGAGCAAAATTGGTTGATATTTACCGAAAAAATGAAACGCCGCCAGAAGCTTATGCACATTTAGAGCTATTAAAACTATCTAAAGAACATTATAGAAGAAGTGGTACCGGACGTCCAACTAAAAAAGACCGAAGAGACATTGATGATTACGGAGACGAAATTTACGATGACGAAGAAGAGGAAACTGAATAAATTCCTTTTTTAAAATTTCATTTTTTTAAATTCCAAATTCCCAAAAAAAGTAATCAAATTTCAAAACAGTCAAAATAAAAACAAACTTCCCGCAATAATTGGAATCTGGAATTTATTTTGAGGTTTCGGGATTGGATTTTAAATTAATTATCTTAGCAAAAAAAATACACCATGAGTAACAATATTATTCTAACCCATCAGGAAATCGAACATAAAATAAAACGTATCGCTTACCAAATTTACGAGACTTTTGTAGACGAAGAGGAAGTTGTTATTGCCGGAATTGCTTCTAACGGATTTGTTTTTGCCGAAAAAGTTGCTTCGGCGCTCAGCAGTATCTCTACTTTAAAAGTTTCTATCTGCGAAGTCAAAATAAACAAACAAAATCCGCAAGAAGCGATACAAACTTCATTAACTCCTGAAGAATACAAAAACAAAGGACTAGTTCTGGTTGATGATGTCTTAAACTCGGGCACTACATTAATATATGCTGTTCGTCATTTTTTAGACGTTCCGCTTAAAAAATTCAAAACAGCAGTACTTGTTGACCGAAATCATAAAAAATATCCTGTAAAGGCAGATTTTAAAGGAATTTCGCTTTCAACTTCTTTATTAGAGCATGTTCAAGTAGTTTTTAATTCAGAAAATGGCGATTATGCTTTTTTAAGCTAAGATTTCTAAAATATCCTGAACCGTTTCTTCGACAGATTTATCATCTACCGAAACTTTATGTTTTGCCTGATTGTAATAATAACTTCTGTCGAATAAATGTTTCGCGATAAACTCTTTCATTTCCTCCTCATTCATATTAGCAATCAAAGGACGTTTGCTTTTATTATGCACCAATCTACTATATAAAGTATCAATAGATGCTTTTAAATATATAGATACAACATCATCCCCTTTTAATAATTCATGATTATTGGCATAACATGGAGCTCCTCCACCTAATCCGATAATATTATTTTCAGAAGATTGCAGTAATTCTACAAACATTTCGTGCTCTAATTTTCGAAAATACACTTCCCCGTGCTTTTCAAAAATCTCATTTATGGATAAATTTGCTCTTTCTTCGATACATTTATCCAAATCTAAGAACGGAATATTTGTAATTTTTGACAAATTTTGGGCAATTGTTGACTTTCCGCAACCCATGTAACCTAACAGTACAATTTTTTTCATATTAATAAAACCTTATAAACTAAGCAATTGGAGATTTTTCCAAAAAAAAGACAAATTTATGATAAAATAGCTTGGAAACTTCAAAAAAAACTCCTTATATTTGCACCCGCATTCAAGAAATTAAATGACTCGATAGCTCAGTCGGTAGAGCACATCACTTTTAATGATGGGGTCCTGGGTTCGAGCCCCAGTCGGGTCACAAATTTTGTGATTAACAAATTAAATTTCTTGAAAGCAATGACTCGATAGCTCAGTCGGTAGAGCACATCACTTTTAATGATGGGGTCCTGGGTTCGAGCCCCAGTCGGGTCACAAAGGTCGGGTAATTTATTTTACTCGACCTTTTTTCTTTTTAGGCCATGTGGAGAAACGGTAGACTCGCCATCTTGAGGGGGTGGTGCTCGCAAGGGCGTGAGGGTTCAAATCCCTCCATGGTCACATTTTTATATTGCTTTAAACTTAAAACGTCTTTTTTAAAAGACGTTTTTTTTTATTAGTTTCCCTTTTTGTTGCGTTCCTAAATATAAAATGGAAACAAATAAAAATCAATACACTATTTCTCTATAATAGACATCTGGATTTTCTTTTCTATTGCTTTTTTTAACTACCCAGTTGCCATATTTATCCATTTTATACGAGTATTTTTTTTTATCCAAATCCCAAGCATTAAACTTACTTACATTAAATTCTTCCACGCCAACACTCTTTAAGCTATCAACATTATATTTTCTTTTATAATATTCTTTTCTCCATGTAGTTATAGTATTGTCTCGATTATGTTTATAAACTTCCAAAACACGGTTTTCACCAGCAACTGGCACTCCATTTTTTTGAATTTCTATCCAATTACTATTATTCACTTTTTTCAATAAATTCCCTGCTTCATCATATTTTCTAAGACATCCAAAATAAACAGTATCAGATTTGATTTTTCTCAAGTCATCAACTAACTTATTATCAATTTTATCCTTGAAATAAATAAACTTTTGCACAAATTTTTCTCCAAGCGCTGTTTCTGTTGAATTTATTATCAATTCATTATTTCTAAATTGATACAAGTGACAATTGGCATCTATCTTAATAGAATCATTTTCGATAAGCTGATAACAAGTTTCTTTAATAACTTTTGGATCACCATACAAAGTATCCGCTTGAAAAACCAATATTTTCGGTTTATCATAAACTTTACCAACAATTAGCGAATCTAAAGAACCATCAAATTTTTCAATTGAAGAATAGATTTCTTTTTTTGAATTTTGACAACTAGCCAAAATCATTATAACTATTAGATTTTTAAAAAACCTACACATTCCCATTTTTAGCATATAACAAACTTACTATACATAATACAACCCGAACACCTTCTCTATTTTGAAAAATTAAAGGCAATTAAATAGCTAATATAAAACTATTTCTAAGCTATTCTTATTTTTTTTTCAACAGCCATTAAGTCGATTCTTTCCCATCTTTGCCTTTAAAATAATTAAATTTTACCTAAAAACCGTACATTTCTCTACCATCAACGCCATTACATCAAAATATATTCAACTACAAAACAAACACTTACACCTATAATAAAAATTTATTTAAAAATTCATGTAAAAAAAGGGTTGTTAAGCTAAATAAAGTCCTTATATTTGCACCCTCATTGAAGAAATGAAGACTCGATAGCTCAGTCGGTAGAGCACATCACTTTTAATGATGGGGTCCTGGGTTCGAGCCCCAGTCGGGTCACAAAAGGTCAAGTAATTATTTTACTTGGCCTTTTTTGTTTTTAGAATATATTGAATTCTAAAAACTTTTCTACTTCCTCTTACTGTCTCCTTATTTACTAAATATTATTCAAAAAGAAAATCTCTTACAAAATAAAAACTTTCTTAAATTCGTTGGGAAATAATTAAATCACTAATCCCAAATTAGTTTTATGAAAAACCTACTATTAGCATCACTTATCATGATGTCTTGCTCTATCTGGGCACAATCTGCAACTGGCTATTTTGACAAAGCCATAAAAAAAGCTGAAGCTGGCAACACCAAAGGCGCAATTGCCGATTACACGAAAGCCATTAGCATGAATTCTAAATTTGTCGAAGCTTATCAGAATCGTGGCGTGGCAAAATTCAAGCTAAATGATTTAAAAGGAGCTCAAGCCGATTTTAGCAAAACAATCGAACTAGACAACATGAATGCCGACGCCTTTACAGGAAGAGCCAATGTGAATTACAAATTACAAGACTATCAAGGAACTATTGACGACTGTACAGCTTCTTTAGGTTTAAATCCGAAAGATTACGTTGCTTACAACCTAAGAGGTTTGGCTTACAACAAAATTGGCGATAAGAAAAACTCTTGCAAAGATTTCAGCAAAGCAATTGAGCTTGGAAGTCAGAGTGCTATAAAAAACAAAGCTACTTTTTGTAAATAATAGCGTCTAAAGATTAAAAACGGTCTGCATATCAAAAATATGCAGACCGTTCTTTTTTATCAAAGTAATATATTTCTTAAAAATTTTATACCTGATTTTAGGTAAAAAATATATTTTAAATACGTAAACCTCTAATCCTCTATCTTTTTAATGTAGTTTTAAGGTCGAATCTAAGATTTTATTTTACATTTGTTGACTTAATCGCGAAAAATGATAAACAATATTAAAACTGTTTTCAGTATTAAAGATCTTGAGAACTTATCTGGAATAAAAGCGCATACCATACGCATCTGGGAAAAGAGATACAACATCCTTGAACCAATGCGAACCGACACTAATATTAGATTTTACAACCTTCATAATCTGCAGAAACTTTTAAATATTACGTTACTGCACGAATACGGATATAAAATTTCTAAAATTGCAACATATCCTGAAGAAAAGATACCACAACTGGTACGCGAAATAATCTCGAAGAAAAACTCTCAAAACTACGCTATCACCTCTTTTAAAATGGCGATGATGAATTTTGATCAAGAGTTATTCTTTAACACATTCGATTGGCTTATTACAGAAAAAACATTTAAAGAAGTTTTTAAAGAACATTTTTTACCGCTTTTAAAAGAGCTTGGATTATTGTGGCAATCTGAAACCATCACTCCTGCAAATGAACATTTTATGAGTCATTTAATTAAGCAGAAAATCTTAATTTACACAGAGAGTCTTCAGATCAGAAAACCAATCAAAACCGATCGCATTTTTGTTTTATCACTTCCGTTAAACGAAATTCACCAGATCGGATTATTGTACTTGCAGTATGAAATTCTTGATAAAGGTTACAAAACCATTTATCTTGGAGAAAGCATGCCGATTGAAAACCTTCAGGATTTAACCAAACACTTTGAGAATATTACGTTTATTTCTTTTATGACTGTTCAGCCAGACAGAAGCGTAATCAATCAATATGTTAAATCGATGGGCCAGAAATTATTGCAGGAAAACAACGAGATCTGGCTTATGGGTAAAATGGTCGAACACATTGACCAAAAAGTCCTTAGCGACAGAATCCGCATTTTCGATTCCATGGAAGAAACTATTAACATGCTTTAATTTATTTTTGTTTAAGTTTTTCTTATATTTGTTAAACAAATGAGAAAAACTATCCAAATAATAGGCTCAGGCTTCTCTTCTTTAGCAGCCGCATGTTACCTTGCTCAACAAGGAAACACGGTTACTGTTTACGAAAAAAACAATACAATTGGCGGGCGCGCAAGACAATTTAAAGAAGATGGTTTTACTTTTGATATGGGACCAAGCTGGTATTGGATGCCAGATGTGTTTGAACGCTTTTTTCAGGATTTCGATAAAAAACCTTCTGATTATTATGAACTGATAAAATTAAATCCTGCTTATAGGGTTTATTTTGGGATCAATGATTTCATCAGTATCTACGACAATCTTCAAGAAATAAAACGCACATTTGAAACCATAGAAAAAGGAAGCGGTCAAAAACTGCAAAACTTTATTGATCAAGCCAAAAGCAATTATGATATTGCGATTAAAAATTTAGTTTATCGTCCTGGAATTTCTCCTCTCGAATTAATTACTAAAGAAACCGCATTAAAGCTTGATCAATTTTTCAAGAATGTAAGTGCTGATATTCGCAAAAATTTTAAAAATGAAAGACTGATTCAGATCTTGGAGTTTCCAGTTTTATTTCTTGGAGCTAAACCTGACAAAACACCTTCATTTTATAATTTTATGAATTATGCCGATTTTGGCCTCGGAACCTGGCATCCAAAAACAGGAATGTTTGATGTTATTCGAGGAATCGAAAAACTGGCTTTAGAACTTGGCGTTACAATTAAAACCAATTCACCAATAGAAAAAATTATTGTTGAGAATAAAACTGCAACTGGAATCGTAATTAATGGCGAAACTATAAAAGCAGATATTGTTTTAAGCGGAGCAGATTATCAGCATTCTGAAACTTTACTTGACAGCGAACACAGAATGTATTCTGAAAAATATTGGGAAAACAGAGTTTTTGCACCTTCTTCTCTCCTATTTTTTATTGGTTTTGATAAAAAAATAGAAAACATTTCGCATCATGCTTTGTTTTTTGATGTCGATTTCAATCAGCACGCAGCAGCTATTTATGATCAACCGAAGTGGCCAGAAGCTCCATTGTTCTATGCTAACTTTCCATCTAAAACAGATAAAGCTGCGGCACCAGACGGAATGGAATCTGGATTTTTCTTGATTCCGCTTGCACCTGGAATCGAAGATACTGAAGAACTGAGAGAAGAATATTTTGAAAAAATCATTTCTCGTTTTGAAGAACTTACCCAGCAAAAAATTAAAAATAACATTATCTTTAAGAGATCATTCTGTAAAAACGACTTTGTTGCCGATTATAATGCCTACAAAGGAAATGCTTACGGAATGGCCAATACTTTATTGCAAACGGCTTTTTTGAGACCAAAATTAAAAAGCAAAAAAGTCAGGAATCTATATTTTACAGGACAATTAACCGTTCCTGGTCCAGGTGTTCCGCCTGCTTTAATTTCAGGAAAACTAGCAGCTGAATTAATTCAAAAATCTTTTAGATCTTAAAAAATGAAATCACTATTCGACGCCGTTTCTTTCAAATGCAGCAAATTGGTTACCAAAAATTACAGCACTTCATTTTCTCTTGCTGTAAAAATGCTTTCGCCAAGTATTCGTGATGCTATTTACAGCATTTACGGATTTGTACGTTTTGCCGATGAAATTGTAGATTCATTTCACGGCTACGAAAAAGAATACCTGATTGAAGATTTTGAAAAAGAATATTATAAAGCTATGGAATTAGGCATTAGCTTAAATCCTATTTTGAATTCTTTCCAGCAAACGGTAAAAGAATATAATATTACAGACGATTTGGTTCAGGCATTTTTAAAAAGCATGAAAATGGATCTCATAAAATCGAATTACCAAACACAAACCGAGTACATCGATTACATTTATGGTTCTGCCGATGTTGTAGGTCTCATGTGCCTAAAAGTTTTTGTAACTGGAAAAGAGCACAAATACGAACAGCTGAAATACGAAGCCATGCGTTTAGGATCGGCTTTTCAGAAAGTAAATTTTCTTAGGGATTTGAAAGACGATAATACCATTTTAAACCGTTCTTATTTTCCTGGCATTAATCTGAATAACTTCAATGAAGATTCAAAAAATCAGATTATAAAAGAAATTGAAGAAGATTTTAGAATTGCCTACCAAGGAATTGTAAAGTTGCCTATCGAAGCCAAATTTGGAGTTTATACCGCTTATGTTTATTATAAAAAATTACTCAAAAAGCTAAAAAACACACCATATTACGAAATTGGAAATGCTAGGATTCGAGTTTCTAATTATACAAAAGCTGGGCTTCTGGCGCAGTCTTTTGTGACTTATAAATTGAAGCTTGTATAATCTTATTCAATTATGGAGTTCTCAATAAAGCCAACAGTTTGTCATTTCGACGAAGGAGAAATCTTCACGAGAAACTCTACAAAGATTGGCATACTGTTGAGGAGCTACTTTCGAAGATTTCTCCTTCGTCGAAATGACAAGATTGAGAGAATCGCAGACTTAAAACCAAATAGTGAATCTTTTTGAGTCAATCTTTTATAATCTAAAGCTAAACTCAAAAACAATAAAACGATAATTTTAAAACATCAACATTACAAAATGATTTCTTTTTTAATCTTTTTAGGCGTTTTTCTATTTATGGAATGTGTGACCTGGCTAACACATAAATATGTTATGCATGGTTTTATGTGGTATTTTCATGCTGATCATCATCAGCCGAAATATGAAAACACTTTTGAACGCAACGATATTTTCTTCGTCATTTTTGCCACTCCGAGTATTATTTTATTCTACTTTGGTGTCGAGGGCGGATTCAATTACTTGTTTTTTATTGCATGTGGCATTACACTTTATGGCGCTTGTTATTTTTTAATTCACGATGTTTTAATTCATCAGCGATTTAAATGGTTTAAAAACACCAAAAACAAATACCTCATCGGACTTAGAAAAGCTCATAAAATACACCACAAACATTTACAAAAAGAAAAAGGAGAATGTTTCGGAATGTTGTTCGTACCATTTAAATATTATAAAATGTAGCATTATTTGAGCATTTTTCAAGAACAATTTGATTATGAAATTATACAAAATAGTAACCGTACAACATATCAATGCTAGCGTAGAAGAGTGCTGGGATTTTTTCTCAAGTCCAAAAAACCTTCAAACTATTACACTCGATAATATGAATTTCCAAATTCAGGATTACGACGGAAAGCGCATGTATCACGGACAAATTATTACCTACACTTTAAAACCGCTTTTCGGAATCAAAATGTCTTGGGTTACCGAAATTACAGCTTGCCAAGAAAACGAGTATTTTGTAGACATTCAGCAATTTGGACCTTATAAACTATGGCATCACAAACATTTCTTTGAACCAACACCAGACGGAGGAACCAAAATGACAGATATTGTTCATTATGCTCTCCCATTTGGAATTCTAGGCAGAATCATGAATCGCTTGGTCGTAAGAAACAAACTAAAAAGCATTTTCGACTACCGATATAATAAAATTGAAGAATTATTTAATTCGAAAAAATAAGCCATAGATTTCACAGATTAGAATCTTTTTAATCCTTTAATCTGTGGCAAAAAATTATCCTCAAAAATGACAAAACAAAAAGTTACTTTATTCTGGTTTAGACGTGATTTGCGTTTAGAAGACAACACAGGATTATTTCATGCCTTGCAATCAGATTTCCCTGTTGTTCCTCTTTTTATTTTCGACGATGATATTCTAGAACATCTTCCAAAAAATGATGCCAGAGTAACTTTCATTTATGATTCACTTCAAAAAATAAACGCAGAATTAAATAATCTTGATTCTTCCATCTTAATCAAAAAAGGAAAAACTACAGACGTTTGGAAATCACTAATTGAAGAATTTGATATTCAAACCGTTTTCTTTAATAAAGATTATGAACCTTTTGCCATCAAGCGTGATATAAACATAACTGCGTTATTAAAAGAAAACAACATTGAATCTTTTTCTTTTAAAGATCATGTAATTTTCGAAGAAAAAGAAATCACAAAAGCAGACGGACTTCCATACACCGTTTACACGCCTTATAAAAACAAATGGCTAGAGAAATACCATTTTTCGGGTTCTGCTCCTGAATATGACATCAAACCTTTTCAATCTAATTTTGCAAGAAATCAATTTAACTTTCCTAATTTAAAAGAAATTGGTTTTGAAAGAAGTTCCATAAAAATAAAACCACATAACTTAACACAAATAGCCAATTACAAAGAAACGAGAGATTTTCCAGCTTTGGACAGCACTTCTTATCTTTCACCACATTTACGTTTTGGCACTGTTAGTATTAGAAAATTAGTGAACTGGGCAAACCGAAAAAATCAGACATTTTTAAGTGAATTAATCTGGCGAGAATTCTTTATTCAAATTCTCTTTAGCTTCCCGAATTGTGTCAATCATAATTTCAAATCCAATTATGACGGAATTCAATGGCGAAATAATGAAGAAGATTTCAAGCGCTGGTGTTCTGGAACAACCGGATATCCGATGGTCGATGCTGGAATGCGTCAGTTGAATGAAACTGGATATATGCACAATCGCGTGCGTATGGTGGTAGCGAGTTTTTTATGCAAACATTTACTCATTAACTGGCAATGGGGCGAAGCTTATTTTGCAGAAAAACTTTTAGATTTCGAATTAGCTTCAAACGTAGGAAACTGGCAATGGGCAGCAGGAACGGGTTGTGATGCTGCGCCTTATTTCAGGGTTTTTAATCCCGAAATTCAGCAGCAAAAATTTGACCCAAAAGGAGAATACATCCGCAAATGGATTCCTGAATTTGATTTTGGTTATAACGAACCTATGGTTGATCATGCTTTTGCTAGAGATCGTGCGATTGCGACTTACAAGGCTGGGATCTTGAAATAAAGTTTTTGTTTCAGGTTTCAAGTTTCAGGTTTACACTGGATGCTTAATTTTGTTTCACGCAGATTTTGCAGAATAAGCAGATTTATATTCATTTTTGTCATCCTGAGGAACGAAGGATCACACACTAGAAACTCCACAATCAGAATCGATAATCTTTGTTGAGCTACGTGTGTGATCCTTCGTTCCTCAGGATGACAAACTAAACAAAAAAAACTTTGTCAAAGTTTTAAACTTTGACAAAGTTCTATATCTAAAGTTCAGCCAACTTGAAACCTGAAACCTGAAACAAAAAGAAACTATTAATTAGTATTTTAAATAATTCTCCACAACGATTTTCGCTTTCAAATCAAACATTAAATTATATAAACCAAAGAAAGTACGATTCATATAAATAAAATGTTTAGAGCCACGATTTCCGTTCATTTTTTTGAGATTTGTATCTTCTGAAAAACGTTTTCCTAATTGGGCAATTGCGCTAAAGAATTCTTCATCGGCAAAATCGAAAGTTTCGTTTTGAAATGGTTTCGTAAAAAGAGACAATAAATCATGAAACATTTCGGTGAAATATTCTATTTCTGCTGGCGTATCATCTGGACGAAGAATCTCCAATTCGAATAATTTCTGATTGAAAAGCTTCTCGTCTGTAATGACATTTTTATTGATCAATTCGAAATAAGGAGTGTAGAAATCATCTGGAATTTGTTTCATACAGCCAAAATCTAAAGCGATTAACTGGTTTTGATCATCAACCAAAAAATTTCCAGGATGCGGATCTGCATGCACTTTTCTTAAAACATGAATTTGATACATATAAAAATCCCAAAGCGCCTGACCCAATTTATCACCCGCTTCTTGGTCGGTATTTTTAGCTGTGAATTCAGAAAGATGAATTCCAGTCATCCAATCCATCGTAATAATTTTCTCTGATGAAAACTCTGGATAGTAATTCGGAAAAGTAATATTTTCAATCTTACTGCAAGCCTCAACAACTTCTTGGCTTTGTTTCAATTCTAACAAATAGTTAGTTTCTTCAATCAGTTTATCTTCGACTTCTTTAAAATATTTATCAGAATCTTTTCCCTGCAGATTAAACATTCTTATTGCAATTGGTTTTACCAAAGCCAGATCAGAAGAAATACTATTGGCAACACCTGGATACTGAATTTTAACCGCCAGTTTTTTATCGCCTTTTTTTGCCAAATGCACTTGACCAATACTTGCCGCGTTTACCGAATTCGGATTGAATTCGTCAAAAATTTCATAAGGCGTTTTTCCAAAATTGCTTTTGAACGTTTTTAAAACCAAAGGCGCAGAAAGAGGCGGTACAGAAAATTGCGATAACGAAAACTTTTCTACATAAGCTTGCGGAAGAAAGTTTTTATCCATACTTAACATTTGAGCGACTTTAAGTGCACTTCCTTTTAAGCTTTTTAGTCCGTCATAAATATCTTCGGCGTTGTTCTCGTTGAGTTTGTCACGGCTCAAATCTGGATTAACCATTTTTTCGGCATAATGCTTTACATAGTTTACACCAATTTTAGCACCCGTTTGAACCAATTTTCCCGCTCTTTCTATTTTTGAAGTTGGAATATAATCGATTGTTTTCATTATCTGCTGTATACTTTTTCTTTAAACAAAAATTTCCCGAAATCAATCAAATGATTCATTGGCGCAACATTCATTAATTCGAACGAAGCATTCACAGATTTTTCAATAAAAATATCTGTCTTTTCGAAAGCCGGAGATTCATCTTCCATCCAAAATTTGATTGTCATCATTAATTGCACCCAAGATGATTCCTGAATGGCTTTTTCTTGAAATTTTTGAAATCTTTCCTGTTCCAATCTGTAATCGTCTGTCAGGATTTCAGCAACATATTCTTTAAAACTATTTCGAAGTGTAGTTAACTGCACTAAATTTTTAAGCGGATTTTTATCCATTTTAAGCGATTGTAAAACATAGCTTCTATTGGCAGTCAGGATTTCAAAAAAAGTAAAATAAAAACTCAACATTTTATTCTTCATGTCATATCCCTGATATTCCTCATTTTTATGAAGAAGATTAATTGTGTTTTCAAAAAACAGTCGGAATATTTCTTTTTCTAAACCTTCTAATGTTCCAAAAAAAGCATAAAACTCGGCTTCTGTAAAATCATTTTCTTTGGCAAAATGATAAACCGATTTTGGTTTTTGACCTTTTTCCAGAACCTCTTCCATATATTTTGAAACGATATCATCTTTGGTAATTACCTTTTTTTTAGTCGCCATTTTATTAAAATTTAGAATTTGCCATAAAGGTAAACATTGTTTAAGTACCTTTACTAATCCTTAAACACTATATACTGTTAAATATATTATAAACTATTATGGCTCAAAATGTTCTATTAACAGGCGGAAGCGGTTTCATTGGAAAACATTTAACAGATGTTCTCATCGAAGCCGGATTTTCTGTATCTGTTTTGAGCCGTTCAGACAGAGAAAATACTCCGAGAGTCACTTATTACAAATGGGATATCAAAAAAAATTACATTGATAAAAATGCTGTCCTAAATGCCGACTACATTATTCATCTTGCGGGAGAAGGAATCGTCGAAAAAAGATGGACTAAAAGACGAAAAAGAGCTATTCTTGAAAGCCGAATTAGACCTATAGAAATGATTTTTTCGGTTTTGGAAAACAACAATAAAAAACTAGAGGCATTTGTTTCTGCATCAGCTGTTGGTATTTATGGTGCTGTAACCAGTCATAAAATCTGTACCGAAGACACGCCTCCAGCAAATGACTTTTTAGGCATCACTTGTCAAAAATGGGAAAATGCTGCTGATAAAATGAATTCTTTAAACATTCGAACTGTCAAAATTAGAACTGGTATCGTTTTTGGAAAAGAAGAAGGTTTTATAAAAAAGATGATTCCGACCTTTAAATCGGGTTTTGGCGCGGTATTGGGTTCGGGGAAACAATATCTCCCTTGGATTCATGTTGAAGATTTATGCCAGATTTACTTAAAAAGTCTAGAAGATTCTAAACTTGAAGGCGCTTACAATGCTTGCATAACCGATAATACAACTAATGCCCGATTTTCTAAAACATTCGCTAAATTGTTTGATTATGCTATTTGGCTTCCTAATGTTCCTCCTTTTGTACTAAAGATTTTATTGGGAGAAATGAGCATAGCAGTTTTAACTGGACAACGTGTTTCTTCAGAAAAAATTCAGAAAACAGGTTTCGAATTTCAGTTTACTGATTTAGAAAAAACACTTATCAGCTGTATCAAATAATTTTATTTTAAAGTAAGCATAGTATCTTCACTTCGAACAATGCCCGTCAGTTCTGTATTAGCTGTTTTTGAAATTTTGGCAGCTATAGGAGTTGGAATCTGAATATTAAAATCAGAAACTTCAATTGGAAAATCTGAAATAACCTGAATTCCTTCCGGCACTCTTTTAATCAAAGCATTCACAATAATTTCTTTTGATTTGCCTCGTAAATTCAATTTTCCCTTTATCTGATATTGCTTTTCAACCTCATTAATATCTTTCAAATCAAATTTTTCAATCTTCCCTTTAAATACTGCTTTAGGATAACGATCGCTTTGCATATAATTTTCATTGAAATGCTCTTGCATGAGATCCAATTTAAAACGAAAATTTTTGATGACAACAGTACAGATAAAAGTACTTGTTTTAGGTTCTAAAAGTATAGCTACTTGTCTATTTACTGCTCTAATCTCCTCAAACATAGGAACGGAGGCTTCAAAATTAATTGTCCCTGTATTAGTGAAAAATTTGTCTTGGGCAATAACAGAAAAAGCAGTAAAAAGTAAAAAAAGTAAGGTAGTTGTTTTCATAATCGTCTACGTTTAAACAATTATGTCATTCCATTTATTCTGACCAACAGAAAATAAAAAATTCAGCTTTTAATTAATCTGAAAAATAGAACGGCAATACTCAGTGAAAAAATTCCGTAACCCAATAATTACACTTAAAGTTACGAAATTTCTCAACGCCGAGTTCTGAGATTAATGCTAAATATTTGTGAATTTTTTTTTCTTCTGAAAAGGGAATCGTGAGAGGTAAAAAAGACTAAAATACTCTTTTTACTAATGCATAAATTACATTGATAAAAAATAAAAGCTGCGCGCCAAATAATGCAAAAATGAAAATCACTATTCCTATTTCTATTCTTTGGTTAAAACTCATGTCTTCTAAAAGTCCAACCATATCGCCAGGAATACTTTCTCTTAAAAATTTAGGCAAAACGAAAACCGCAAACAAACCTATTATGCTTATTAAAATATGAGAAACAGTCATCCAATTTATTAAACCAAAATTTAGTTTCAAAAGACCAAAATAAATAAAAGCCAATATTCCATAAATAAAAGAAATAAGAATCATTAAATGTTTCCAAGAAATAACAAAATACGTATCATGAATATTGATTGAAACTGTTTGATTTCCTTTATAAAACCCATATAGTAGAAGAACTACTATTAATCCTAAAAACACAAAATAAGGTTTGCTTTGTATGTAATTCATTTAAAAAAAATTAGTCGTTAACCTTTTACCTCTGTGCAAATTTCAATTAAAAATCCATTCAAATCTCTTGCATAAGCTACAATTTGTCCCCAAGGTTTTTCTACAGGTTCTAAAACTATAACCGCACCAAAAGAAGTTGCTTTCTGTAAAACTTCTGGAACGTTATCTGTAATGAAACCAATTTCTATTGCAAAAGGCTTATTTTCTAAACTGCTTTCAATAAAACCGTCTTTCAAACTTTGAGAAGCCAGCTTTTTTGATGCAAATGAAAGTGTCGTTTCTCCTGTACTTAATTCGCCATAATCGCCATCTGGCGTAATAAATTTTCTCGAGAACCCAAAAGCATTTTCATAAAACGCAATAGATTCTTCAACATTTTCAACATATAAAATTGTATATCCAAACTTGACCATAATTTCTACTATTTAATGTGTATCTAATAAATATAAGAAAATTTAGCTAATTTCTAGAAGGACATTATATTTTTCTAAACTCGCTAGATCTTCAATCGAATTTATATTGGTCAATTTTTCGTGTTCTTCTACTTCTTTTCTAACCTCAATATGTTTTATTGCTTTTCTAAAACGTCGCACTTCTTCTAAATTAGATAAAATCAATCCTGGAACTGGAACGCTTTTTCCGTCTTTATCTTTGGCAACCATTGTAAAGTAAGACGAATTACAATGTTTGATTACACCAGTCTGAATATTTTCGGCTTCTACGCGAATGCCTACGATCATCGAACTTCTTCCAACATAATTTACAGAAGCTTTCATGGTTACTAACTCTCCTACTTCAATTGGTTTTAGAAAGTTTACCGTATCTACAGAAGCCGTTACGCAATAATTTCCGCTAAATTTTGATGCCGATGCAAACGCAATCTGATCTAATAATAACAAAATATATCCTCCGTGAATTTTTCCGCTAAAATTGGTATGCGAAGGAAGCATTAATTCTGATATACTAACTTTTGATGATGAAACGGGTTTAAAATCTGTACTCATGTTTTTATTTTTGGTATTTTTTGATTAGTTGTATTCTATATTTTTTCTCTTGCCTCTTACTTCTTTCCTCTTCTAATTCAATAATTCATTTTCATCTGAATTAATCGCTCTTGCAATAATATTGTCTGGAAGCGATTTCTTTGCTTTTGCTCCCATTTTTTTCAATCTTTCTACGCTCGAAATCAGATTTCCTTTTCCATCAACCAATTTATTCATTGCGCTTTCGTATTCTGTTTTGGTGTCTTTTATTTTATTTCCAATTCGGACTAAATCGGACACAAAACCTTCAAATTTATCATATAAAGCTCCAGCTTGTCTTGCAATCTCAAAAGCATTTTCCTGCTGTTTCTGATTGGTCCACATACTGTCAATAGTTCGCAATGTAGCCAAAAGCGTGCTTGGTGTTACAATAACAATATTTCGGTCAAAAGCTTTGGTGTATAAAGATGGATCTTCGTTTAAAGCAATAGCAAAAGCAGGTTCCATAGGAATGAAAAGCAATACAAAGTCTGGGCTTTCCATTTGGTATAAATCATGGTAATTTTTACTTCCTAACTGCTCCACATGCCTTTTTATAGAAATAACATGCTCTTTAAGAAATTCTATTTTTAAAAGTTCCGATTCTTCATTTACCCATTTTTCGTAAGCCGAAAGTGAAACTTTAGAATCGACAATCATTTTTTTACCGTCAGGAAGATTAATCACTACATCTGGCAAAACGCGGTTTCCTTCATTATTTGTAAAACTCTGCTGTACTTCGTATTCTCTTCCTTTTTCTAGTCCTGATTTTTCTAGAACACGCTCCAAAACCAATTCCCCCCAATTTCCCTGCATTTTACTGTCACCTTTTAATGCTTTGGTAAGATTTAAGGTTTCTTTGCTCATTTGTGCGTTCATTTCGCTCAAACCAATAATCTGCTGGCGAAGCGCTGCATGATAATCGATACTTTCCTTATGAGTTTGCTCAACCTTTTGTTCAAAAACAAGAATTTTATCCTGCAAAGGCGTCAGGATATTTTTCATGTTCACTGTGTTTTGTTCGGTAAACTTAGCCGATTTTTCTTCCAGGATTTTGTTGGCAAGATTTTCAAACTCTTTAGTGAATTTTTCTTGAAGTTCGTTGATTTCGCTTTTCTGCTCTTTATGGCGTTCCCATAAATTTTCAAAATCCACTTCTTTTTTAGAAAGCTGAATTGCAAGACTGTCTTTCTCTGTCCTAATATTTTCTTTCTCAGAAATACTCAACTGTAATTGTTTCTGAAAATTATTTTTTTCGTTTTCAAATTGCTCTTTCAACATTTGCAACTGCCCATTTAAAGCATTCAATCTTTCCTCAGAAATAGCCTTTTCAGAATTAAATTTTGACATAGAAAGCATTCTCCCTACGTAGATTCCAGCAAAAAGTGCAACAACAAAGCCTAGTAAAAACGGTAAATAATCAGACATAACTAAGTTAATTTTACGTAAAAGTACGCAATAATACGTAGTGCTTAGTTTTTAAAATAGAAATTTCACTAATTCATTTTCAAATCCAACTAAACCAACATTTTATTTTTTTTGAAAAAATTTTAACCTCAACGCAACCTTTTTTTAAAAGCACTATCTACTAAGATATAAACCTATTAAAATAATTATGAAAAAATTAATGCTTGGCTTGTTTGTAGCCTTTGGATTCAGTGCTTGTTCTCTCAATGACGGAAATAAATATGTAGATTGTGGAGCTAATACAGCTGTAAATTTTACTGGCTTTCCGTTCGCATGTAATTATAATGTAAAATCAATGCCTAATAATCCTGCTGCTGTTGTTATTGTATCTCAAGAAAAAATGGAAGAGTTTTTTACAAAACATGAGAACAACTGTCCTGTTGCAAGTGACCCTAATATTGATTTTACAAAAGAATATCTAGTTGGAATTTTTGCAGGCGCTAAACCTACAAGCGGATATGCCATCAAAATTACTTCGATTGTAGAAAACAATTGCGAGATCGTTGTTAATTACTACGAAAAAACTCCTGCTGAAGGTGAAAACGTAACCCAAGCTCCTACTTATCCTTATGATTTTGTTTTGATTCCGAAAACATCAAAAGGAATGATTTTTAACAAAACAGTAGAAATTGCAGACGCGATGGTTATTGGAAGTTTCAATAACCAATGTTTAAGCTCTGACTGCCAAAAATTCTATCAGATTAACGATTTTAATACTTTAAAATTCTTAAACGTTGGCGCTAATCAATATGATTTTGGACAATATAGATATACTCCAACAATTAAGAGAGGCGAATATACTTTATTGTTAAAAAGTGTTCCTGCTGAAATTTTAGCTTTAAAAGGACAAACAAAAACGTATGGTACTCCAGATGCAACAGATCAAGGCGGAATTTATTTTGAGCTTCGTCAAGGCGCAAGTACCACTAAAGTTTATATCGACAACAATGACACTGAAGATCAAAGTTCAGAAATAAAACTTTTCAAAAAAACAATTCAAGAAAAAATTACAAGTTTAAAATAATTCTATCATGAAGAAACTCTTTTTATCTTTTATTATTTGCTTTCTTTTTACATCAATGATTTCTGTTAATACTTCTACAGAAGCTGCAGGATCAATTATAAATACGTGGACTTGGGAAAAATCTATTGGGGGTTCTAATAATCCTTATGTAGCTACACCCAAAACAATTGGATTTACTAAGAAAATCATTTTCACCCAAGACGGAAGGGTTATTACTTATAAAAACAATGTAGAGATTAGAAATAGTGCGTATCAGATAGAAAAGGGAAAAGGATATTTTGATCAATCAGAACATGATCTAATTACCTTTGAAGGCAAAACCTACATAATAGAAAACCTTGACAATCAAAATCTAACAATTGTAAGCAACAGTCAAGACGGTAGTCGAACTATTTTTAAAAGATAGTTTTGTAAGCTATTTAAAACTATTTTTGCAAAATCAAATTTGAACCATTTCTTGAAAGACGAGTTAGAAAAATATATCAAACTGTGCATGAAAAATGACAGGGAGGGACAACTGAAAATCTATCAGTTGTTCTCTCCTGTTTTATATGGTATTTGTTTGAAATATATGAAGAACGAAGATGACGCAAAGGACGTTTTTCAGGAAGCATTTGTAATTGCCTTTCAGAAAATAAGCCAATATAAATTTGAAGGAAGCTTTGAGGGATGGTTAAAACGAATCTTTATAAACAAACTCATTGAAACTTTAAACAAAAAGAAAAAGGAGAGTTTCTTTTTAGATGTTTTTGATCCCGATACGGATTTTGTGGAAGAAGAGGAACTGGAAGCTATTCCGATCGAACAGGAAAAACTTCTGGAGTATATTAGGGATTTACCAGATCAATATCGAACGGTTTTTAACTTGTATGTATTTGAGAAAATGAAACACAGAGAAATCGCCGAACTATTAAAAATCTCCGAAGGAACATCAAAATCAAATTTAAATCGCGCCAAACATATATTACAAAAGCGAATTTTGAGCATAAAAAATTTTAAGATAGCATGAAGAAGCAAAAAATAGAAGATATTTTTTCATCAATGGAAGACTTTTCGAGTGTTCCGCCTCCAGAATTATGGAGTCAGATTGAAGAAAAATTAGATAAACCTAAAAAGAAGAAGAGAGTTGTTCTTTGGTGGTCGGCTGCTGCATGCTTATTATTAGGGTTGCTTCTGCCTTCAATTTTACATTTTACTGCTTCTTCTGAAAATACAAACCTCAACAACGGCAATTTAGAAAACAATACAAACAGCGTTGTTATTGACAAAAAAACAAATAACGTTCATACTGGCAAAGATTCAAATCGAAATAAAAATACTGGAAAAGCAATAGATTCGTTAAACGAAAATTCTCCAAGGAATCAGTTCAATAGTGAGTCGCAAATGCAAGTTCAAGAAACTTCTGTAGCGGAAACAAACTCTGAGAACAAAACCAGTAAAAGAGATTCTAAATCTGATGTTGTGGTTCCAGCAAATACAGCAAACCAATCTGTTGCTTATCAAAAATCTGGTTCATCAGAAGAAAAATCAATTGTAAAATCTTCTAAAAAATCTATTTTAGAAAATAATACAAGATCTTCAAATAAAGGTATTTCCGAAGAGAGAATTGCTTTTGGAAAACAAAGTAAATTTAATTCGACAGCAAAAAAACAGCTTTCAAATTCTATTTTTGAAGAACAGCTTACTCCGAAAAACAGTAAAAATATAGCTTTCACTAATCAAGGATATGCTACAAATAATAACCCTTTTACAAACAGTAATGCATCTAACTCAAACAATGCCGTTTTAGGTAAAACTGAGAATAAGCGAACTGATAAAGCAGTCATCATAAAAGACGATCTGAAAATCACTAACGGTTTGAGCAAAACAGACTCTATGCAACTTGCTGAACTTCAGAATTTAGAAAAAGGAATTTTAGCTCCAGAAAAGGAAAAAGAAGAAAAAGAGAAAAAAGACAAATTGCTTAATAAACAAGAAAAATGGGCAGTTGCCGTTTTTGCAGGTGTAGCTAGTTCTGAAAACACTAGAAACGAAAAAACTTTAGGTAACGTGAATGATTCTAAGCAGTCTAATTCTTATGGAGTAAAAACAAAATATAGCATTAATAAAAAATGGGCCGTAGGTTCTGGGCTAAAAATTAGTGAATTAGGACAGAGTGTTGCCAATGTATCGTATTTAAGCGCCAAAAGCAATGCTTTTTTTAATCCTGGCACTCTAAATGCCGATAGTAATAACAGTCCCGTTGTTTCAGCAGACCCGTCAAGCCAAGGTTATCTTTTTATTTCAAATAGCACAAAAGAAGCTTTGAAAAATGAAAACGTGCAAACTGGTAAATTGGATCAGAATTTAAGATATGTAGAAATGCCGCTTGAGGTTTCTTATTCTGTTTTTAATAAAAATAAAGCCAGCATTAACTTAAATACAGGAGGTTTTGTAGGTAAATTAATTTCTAACAACGTAGCTCTAGACGGACATTCTATTGGAGAGAATATAAATGCCAATGACTATGTTTATGGTTCGACTTTGAGCAGTACGGTTCAGTATCGCGTGTATAAAAAGACAAATGTTTTTGTTGAACCTGCGGTAAATTATTATATCAATCCGTTAAACAGCCAGTCTTTCAACCAGTTCCAATGGGGATTAAATTTTGGACTGAATGTTAATTTCTAAAGTAAATTTGTAGTAATTTTCAAACTATTTTTAAAATAGATTTTTATGAATTTTACCATTGGCTCAGCTGATTTAGTATTGAGCAAAGAAAGCATTTTTGATAAAGCAGATTTGCAGATGACTTCTTTAGAAAAGGAAAGCGAAAGTGAAGAATACAGTGCATTTCGTTTTCAGTTAGACAATAAAAATATTTGTTATAGAGAATCAAAAATTACTCCAACCAAAACAGGCCAATTTGTTACTTTATGGAAACGAAATCAATCAGGAACGATTGAACCTTTTGATTATTCAGATACTATAGATTTTGTAATTGTGACTGTTCGAAAAGACCAAAATTGGGGACAGTTTATTTTTCCTAAAAAAACATTATTAGAAAAAGGCATTTTTTCTACTCAAAGTAAAGAGGGAATTAGAGCCACAAGAGTTTATCCTCCTTGGGATAAAACTACAAGTAAACAGGCTCAGAAAACACAAAAATGGCAATTGGATTATTTCTTTAACTTTTCAGATCAAAGTAAAATTGATTTAGACGAATTGAAAAAAGTTTTTATATAAAAAAAGGCAGTCTTAAAATGACTGCCTTTTCTGTTTTAAAATCCATTTTATTTCTTGATGATTTTATCTTTAAAAATCACTTTATTATTTTCTGTAACCGTGTAGAAATAAACTCCAGAAACTAGATTCCCAACAGCAACAACTGCTGTACTAACTTCAGATTCATTTTTAACATTGATTGAATTTCCAATTGCACGACCATTAAAATCATACAATCTAATTTTTAGATCTCTTCCTTGCGTTGCTGTTTTGATATCAAAACTCAAAACATCTGTCGCAGGGTTTGGATAAGCTTTTACGAAATATTTATTTTTCGCTCCAAAATCTGGTGTAGAAAGCACGTCTTGTTTTAATTGGAAACGAGCAATTACTGGTCCGTGATCTGAAGTTGTTGTGGTATAATTTAGAATATCATTTCTTGGATCGTAAACTGCAGTTGACTGATCTATATATTGATCAAATAATTCATTAGAAATCATAATATGATCTAAAAACCCACCTGAGCTTAAAAAACTAAAAGCACCAGCCTGACTTATTTCTAAAGTTAGTGCTTTATAATTGCTCGTATCTGTTACAAAGTTTTCGTAAGTCGAAGGATTGTTTGTACCAAAAACTGATTTTTTCACATCATCGTTGTAATCTCCCAAAATAATTAAATTATCATTTGGATAATGTGCATCTAAACTGTCTTTAAAAACTTGCGTATCATACTTACGTCTCGTGTAAGTTGTCATATCAGATCCGCTGTTTGCTCTAGCATGAACATCTATCAGTTTGATTTCATTTTTAACTCCATTAAGATTAGTTTCTAAAGTTACGATATAAGGTAAACGACCTGAAGAGAAGAATCCTGAACTTGGGTGTACTGGCGGATTACTTGCAGGCAACGGGTAATTTGCTAAAGTTTTGGTTCCTGCAACCAATTCATCGTAAAACTCTTTAAACATTACTCGAGTTTTTTTCAATGTAGCTGTTTGAGTATTATAAATAACCACTAATTTTTGAGGTGGAAAAGTTGGATCTGAAGTTGGATCCCAAGAATACGACCAAATTGGCGAGATAGTTTTCTCAAATGTTTTACCGTTGATATTTAACTTTTGAATTAAATCGTCTATAGCTGTATCGCTAGAAACTTCCTGAACCACATATACATCGGCATTTAATTTATTCATCACTTTTGCCACATTTGCAATTTGCAAGGCATTGTCTGTGGGTCCGTTACTAGGATTATCTGAACCAAAAAATTCTAAATTATAAGTAACCACATCAAAAGTTTCTGATTTTAATATAGAAGATCCTGTAAATGAACCAATTTGTTTGTTCAGAGATGTTCCTGTTACTGTTAATGCTCCAGAAATTGTTGGTTCTTTTGTGGTTGGCGCAAATCTTGCATAAATTGTTTTTCCTGCTAAAGCATCGGCTGAAGAAACAACAATACTTGAAGTAAATGAAGTATTATCTAATGACAATTGGTACGAACCTGGAGCCTGAATAGCAATATCACCATAACCTGCGGCTCTGAAAATAAAGGACTGACTAGCAGTAATTGAATTTGGACTTACATCTGCGAAATCTAAAATCGGATTTGAATCTACGTATTGCGATTCATTTGTAATAGCAAAGTCATCGAAAGAGAATTCTGCTGCATTACCACTTCCTCCCGAAGCTGTTTCGTAAACCCAAGCCAAATAAGTGTGATCTGTTTTATAAGCTGTTAAATTTATATACTGAGATTTTGTATAAGTTCCTGTATTTCCAGGGAATTTACCATCTAATTCTATCCATGTTGCTGTATTTGGCGCGCTTACTCCATCATAATCTGTTGAAACCATTAATTTTAAAGATGGTCCATTGTAAAATTGACGAGAGTAAAAAGATAATAATGGAATTTGACTAAAATTATCTAAACGTAATCTCGGAGAAATCAGCCAATCTTTGCTTGCTCCATTTTCTGAAAATCCGTTTATTAAAACCGAACCAGTTCCAGAATTAACATTACGTGAAAGAATAGTATGTGACCATTTATTCAAAGGTCCCGCCTCATTGTATTGTGACCATCCGCTATTTGCTAAAACATTTGGATCATTAAAACCTTGTATATATGGGTTTGTTCCGCTTCCAGACAGACTAACTATTTTTGTTGTGCCTCCTGCTGTTTCATGAGTTATTGAACCTGTAAAACTTCCAACTGAAGTTGGAGTGAATTTTACATAAACTGTTGGTGTTGCATTTGAAGCAAAATCGGCCAATGCAAAAGTAATAGAAGATCCAAACGTGGCATTATCTTTAGATATTACAAAGTTTGCTGATGCGGCTAAAACAACATCTTGTGTTAAATCTGTTGCTCCAACTTGATAACTTAAAACTTTTGAATCATAATTTGCTTCTGATGCTCCTAAATCTAAAGAAGCTATTGTAGTCGATAAAACTGGCGCAATAGCAGTAGTAGCATCTAATTTACTAAATACAATTTGTGTATTATTATAAGAATCTTCTGAAATAGAAAAAACAGAGTAAGTGGTATTTAAATTCAATCCAGCAAAACTCTTTACATATTCTTGAGTAGGATCTGTAATATCTAAAAAACCAGACTGTAAGGCTGAAGCTCCTTCCGCATTCTGTCCTGCCTTTATCTGTGCAATTGTTGGTGTTGAACTGCCATTAGGCAATAACACATAATATGTTTTTCCTTTCTCATTTATTTTACTGATAAAGTCAAAACTATCAGCTAAGATATTAGTAACCTTTGGATAGCCGGTAACATTAATTGGCGCATCTAGATCGCTAAAAACTTTTACATCAACATTATCAATGGCAAAAGCTGGACGAGAGCCTCCTCCGGAAATTTGTCTAGAAATCCATCGCACTTGAACTACAGGTTGATTATTACATTCCGCAGGTAACATTACTGTTATATGACTACTTTGTGGTAACGTAGTTTCATCCATGCGTGGGGTGGTATTATTGCGAAAATAAGTATCAGACAACGTTACAAAATCTGCCGTAGTACCAACTCGGTATTGTAAAGCAAATTCATTGATACGAGAACTTGTAGTTGAACCACTTACTGTACCGTACGGATTACGAATTACCAAAGCATCATATTGAATTTCAATACTTGCTTTTTGTTCTGTTGAAAAAGCAAGAGCAATTGCATAATCATTAGTTCCAGAATTTAGAAAACCAATTTTTCCATCATAATTATAAACATTTCCTGTACCAGAATTCGCTTTTCCTCCAGCCGTTAAAGCCTTATCTGCTATAATTACACCAGATGTAACATAATTTGTAATACCAGAACCATTTGTATTTCCTGCGGTCCATCCTTGAAATCCAAGTGGATATACTACAGAAGTACCACCATTTAAATCGTTAAATTCTTCTCTTATAGGAAGTGAAGTTCTTATCGTAATCTGAGCAAAAAGATTACCAGAAAAAAGGCAAAAAAAACATAAAAGAGCCAAAAGATGGCGCGAAAAGTAGAGTTTTTTCATATGTTAAAGAATAGAGTTTTTAGAGTTCAAATTTATCTTCTTTAAAGTTAAGCCAATATTATAAAACTATAAACTTAATGTTTGATATTTTATAAATATTATTCATCAAAACTTAATATTACATTAAATATAATAAAATAAAACCAATAAAAAGAACATTCTTTCACACATAATTCAAACAGATAACTATCCAAACAACATTAAAAAAACTCCGTATTTCCTACAAATACTAGGGTTTTTACACAAAAAAAGCAGTAAACTTTCGCTTACTGCTTTTCACTAATTCAAAATAGTATTCTCTAACAAATATTAAACCGCGGTATAACCACCATCGGCAATAATATAACTTCCTGTAGTAAATGATGATTTATCAGAATTTAGAAAAACTACTAGCTCGGCAACTTCTTCTGCTGTTCCTAAACGATTCATCGCAGATTTTGCTGCAACGGCCTGCATCATTTCCTTATTTAAATTATCTTTTAAAAGTGCTGTTTCAATATAACCCGGTCCAACAGCATTACAACGAATATTTTTTTGCGCATATTCTACTGCAATATTTTTTGTCAAACCAACAACACCATGTTTACTTGCTGTATACGCAACACTATTTGGCGCGGCAACTTGTCCGTGGATTGAAGCAATATTTACGATGCTTCCACCACCATTTTTCTCCATTTGTTCCAATTGGTAACGACAGGCATAAAAAACGCCACTTAAGTTTAAGGCAATAACCTTATCCCAAGCTTCTGGCTCATATTCGCCAGTTGGTTTTGCCGACCCGCCCATTCCTGCATTGTTACAGGCAATGTCTAATCCACCGTATTTTGAAACTGTCACCTCAACCATGTGTTTATTGTCGGCTGCGCTAGACGAGTCTCCTTTTACGAAAAAAGCTTCACCGCCCTTTTCCTTTATCATTTTTACGGTTTCTTCACCGTGTTCTACATTTATATCAGCTACTACTACTTTTGCTCCTTCTCGAGCGTACGCTTTTGCAACTGCGCGTCCGATTCCAGATCCTCCGCCAGATACAAAAGCTACTTTATTTTCTAAAAGTGCCATTTTGTATATGTTTTAAATTGATACCCCTAATTTACGAAGATATCAACCGATACAGAAGCTTTAAAATGAGTTTACAATAACATTAACGCGAACCGCTAATCTTATGTTATTTGACATTAAATTGACTCTATTTTACTTAAAATTTTGTATTGTCCTATTCGTCTTCGTCTAGTTTCATATTCCCACGATCTTTATGATTATCAGGATGTGAGTTTGGATATCGATTTGGCGTTATATCAGAATTGCGGTCTTTATTCTCTACTGTTTTCTTTGCCTCCTCCTCTGTTTCTACTCCGCGATTTGCGTTTGAGTTATTCGGACTTATCTGATGAAGCGTTTTATTAATATCCTCATTTTCATTTCGAGCGCGTTCTACAATCTTTTTATCGCCGTCTGCATCGGTTACCAATTCTCTATTCAATTTTGCGTCTTTTAACTCTTCATCATGTGAGACGTTTTTACCTTTAGATTCATCAATATTTTTCTGCGTCCCGTTTATCTTTTTTGTTCCTAAATTATTTGTTTCCATGACATTATTCTTTTTACATTGAATTTATAATATTACGAATTCTGATTGCGAATAAATTATGACTTCATATTGCTTTTCTTTTATAATTGCCATCTATTTTTTTATTCATTACCTTTATTCAAAGCAACTTAACAACCTTAATTAGTATGAATTTCTTCAAAATCAAAACTAGCTGGTCCAATTCAGAATTTATCTTGATTAAACTTTGTATGGCTTCTGCCTATATTTTTATCGGAAGTTATTTTCATGAATTTTTCGAAAATTATTATCCTGTTTTAATTGTCATTTTTGCTATAACCGTAATTTGGTTTGTCTATCAATGGTTAAAAAAAATGAAATCTCAAAAACAGTTATAAGATTTAGTTCTAAGAAAGAAACTATCTTTGCAAAAAATTAAAAATGCACCAACACTTCATTCTTTTTAAACCCTACGGCTATTTAAGCCAATTTATTTATGAATTAAAAAGAAAGAAAAAGCTTTTGGGCGAATTGTACGATTTCCCAGAAGGAACAATGGCAATTGGAAGATTAGACGAAGATTCTGAAGGTTTGCTTCTTTTGACTACTGATGGAAATATGAGTGAACTCGTTCGAAGTAAAAAGGTTGAAAAAGAATATTATGTTCAGGTTGATGGATTAATTACGCCAGAAGCAATTGAACAATTACAAAATGGTGTCGAAATTGGACTTGACGGTGGAAAATACAAAACGAAACGCTGCAAAGCATCTATCGTGACCGAAATTCCAGATTTTGGTCCGAGAGCCAAAAAAATCAGGGACGAACGTCATGGTCCTACTTCTTGGGCATCCATCACAGTAAGAGAAGGAAAATTTCGTCAAGTTAGAAAAATGACTGCTGCAGTTGGTTTTCCAACCTTGCGTCTTGTTCGCGTTCGAATAGGAAATGTATATTTGCAAAACCTAAAAGCGGGTGAAGTTTTGGAAGTTTCCGATTTTCAATTAGAAAATTTCTAGAAACTCATAACTTATAACTCATAATTCATAACTAAAAAAAGATGTTAAACGTTGTTCTTGTAGAACCAGAAATACCAAATAATACCGGAAATATAGGAAGATTGTGCGTAGGCACAGAAAGCCGTCTTCATTTAATTCATCCTTTCGGATTTGTGATTAATGACAAAAACCTAAAACGTTCGGGATTGGATTATTGGATTCATCTTGATGTAACAGAATATCAAAATGTCGAAGAATGGATTGCTCAGATTCCAGATCAATCTCGTGTTTTTTTAATGAGTTCACATTCTGATAAATCCTATTTAGAAAATGAATTTCAAGATGGTGACTGGCTGGTTTTCGGAAAAGAAAGCGTTGGTTTGAGTGCAGCATTTATGGCAAGATTCGAAAATCATTTAACGATTCCGATGTCACCGCTTATTCGCAGTTTTAATATAGCCAATTCGGTTGCTTTTGTGGTTGGTGAAGCGAAAAGACAGATTGGACTGAAGAAAGTTTAATCGTTTATTTGTTTAACTGTTTAATCGAAAAAGCTTCTTCTGAAAACGGGACTTCTAGCCCTGATGGAAGCGGCATCCTTTTGTGGCGGCGTTCGCCACAAAAGATATAGCGGACAGCAGGATTAGCTCCTGAAAAACTAACTCACAATAAATTTCCCTTTTTCAGCATCAAAAATAATATTTTCATCTTTGAATAAATTACTGAAGCTTCCATTTGAAATTAAATTACAAGGCTGATCTTGCACTATACTTTCAGGCGTCATCATAATCATTTCATCACTTAATTGAATAGCCAGATCTATATCGTGCGTAGAAAACAAGATACATTTTTGAGTTTCCTGAGTTAGCTTCTTTAATAATTTAAATAAAGAAACTTTATGCAGTAAATCAAGATGTGTTGTAGGTTCGTCTAGAATAATTAATGGCGTATCTTGCGCCAAAGCTCTTGCAATTAAAACTTTCTGCAATTGCCCATCACTAATTTGAAAATGTTTTTTTGAAGCTAAATGTTCGATTTGCGTCAAAGTCATTGCTTCTTGAACTTTTAGAACATCTTCGTCAGACAATTTATCGACCCAATTGGTATAAGGTTGGCGGCCTAAAGCCACCAATTCAAAAACGGAAAGATTACTTGGCGGCAATTTTTCGGTCAAAACCAAACTTAGATTTTGTGCCAGTTCTAAAGGCTGATAATCTGAAATATTTCTTTCATTCAAATATACTTTCCCAGATAAAGGTTTCTGAATTCCTGTAATTGTTCGTAATAAAGTTGACTTTCCAATTCCGTTTGCTCCGATTAAAGTAATTAATTTACCTGCTTCCAGACTAAGATTAAGGTTCTCAGCAATAGTCGTAACACCTTTTTTGGATTTGTATCCAATACTTAAGTTTGAGGTTGATAGAATTGTTTTCATTTTTTTGAGGTTCTAAGTTACTAAGATGCTGAGATTCTAAGTTTTTTTCTTTTAAGCCACAGATTAAAGGATTAGAATGATTAAAAAAATCTGTCCAAATCTTTTTAATCTGTGGCAAAAAATTATTGAAAATTTCTTTTTCGAACTAAAAGCCAAATAACAACTGGCGCACCAATTATAGACGTAACGGCATTTATTGGAAGCGTGACATCAAAACCTGGCATTTGTGAAACAATATCACAAAACAGCATTATTATGGAACCAAAAAATAAAGTACTCCAAAACAAAATAGTATGATTGCTTGTTTGAAAAGTCAGCTTTGCAATATGAGGCACTGCTAAACCGACAAAAGCAATTGGTCCCGCAAATGCTGTAATCGCTCCTGATAATATGCTGGTTGCAAATATGATTATTAATCGCGCTTGTTTAAAATTCAATCCCATGCTTTTTGCATAATTTTCTCCAAGAAGCAAAGCGTTTAATGGTTTAATACTTTTAGCACTTAAAAGCAATCCGATTCCAACACAGAAAGTTAAAATTACAATAGTTGTCCAAGAGAGATTTCCAAGATTTCCCATTGACCAAAAAGTAAATTTCTGAAGCTGTTCTGCCGTACTAAAATACGTCAGAACACTTACGATTGCGGTGGTAAAACTTCCGAACATTAAACCAACAATCAAAATGGCCATTGTATCTCGCAATCGTTGCGAAACGACTAAAACCAAAAATAAAACCAATGTACTTCCTAAAGTAGATGCCAAAACAATTCCGTAAGAAGACAATGCAATCGCACTTAAAAAAGAAGGCAAAAATCCTGCTCCTAAAATCACAAAAGCAACTCCAAGACTTGCTCCAGAACTTAATCCTAAAACATAAGGGCCTGCAAGCGGATTTCGAAACAAAGTCTGCATTAAAAGTCCGCTCATCGAGAGTCCCGTTCCAACTAAAACGGCTGTAATAGCCTTTGGGAGACGGTAATTAATGATAATATATTCCCAAGTCGATTTTGTTGCATGACCTCCAGTTAAACTGGCAAAAACATCTTTTAGCGGAATCGTAACCGATCCTAAACTAATGCTCGCAAAAAACATTAGAAAAAGTCCTAAAGTCAAGGCAACAAATAAAATGGTATTTCTTTTTTTATTCGCCAATTTAATTCAGTTTTGATGCAAAAGTAAATTCGTAGCCTGTCAATAAATCGGGATGAAATATCTTGATATAATCTTTTAAAACTAAATCGGGACGGCTTGGTGCCAATTCATAATAAACTGTTCCTCCTGTTGCTCCCATCTTTCCTTCAAAATTATATACACTTTTGTTTTTGAAGGCATCAAATTCTGAGTAATGCGGATTTGCTTTTTGCAGTTCTTCTAAACTTTTAAAAGATCCTGATGCAATCCAGACATTAGCCGTTTTCGCTTTGTCTAAAACCTTTTCAAAAGACAAACCTTCACTTCCTGTTCCTTTTAAATCTGCCCATAAATAATTAGCTTTTGCATCTTTCATAAACTGCGCTACCCAGCTATTTCCTTTGGCAACATACCAGACATCTTCGTACATAGAACCATACAATACTTTTGAAGTCGCAGGTTTCTCTTCAACCAGTTTTTTTGCCTGATTGTAGCTTTCTACGATTTTATCAAAAAGCTCTTTTGCTTTGTCTTCTTTTCCAAATAAGGCGCCATAAAGTTTAATCCATTCTGCTTTTCCTAGCGGAGACTGTTCCATCCAATCGCCTTGAATAAGTACTTTTAGACCGCTTTTTTTCAAATTATCCAACATCGGATTATTATTATCGACACCAAAAGTAACAATCAAATCTGGCGACAATTCTATTAATTGTTCGATGTTCAATTTTTCATTTTGTCCAACGTTTTTCACAGAACCTTTATCAATTAATGCTCGTGTTTTTTCTGAAGAAATGTAATCTGTGTGTGGAAATCCGACCAATTTATTCTCAACTTCCAGCATTTCTAAAAAAGGAATATTTGTTGTCGAAGTTACCACAACACTTTCTAACGGAACTTTTATAGCAGGATATTTTTTTAAACTGTCTGGAATTTGTACGTCTTTTTCCTCTAAAATGTAAGTAAATTTCTCCTTAGCATTTGGCCACGGATTAACCACATTTACAATCGAATAGCCTTCGTTTTTTATAATCGAAAGACCCGAAGCAAATTCGATGCTTTCCTTCGCAGCAGTAGATTTTACAGGATCTGGCGCTTCATTTTTTTTACAGCCAACTAACAAAAGAAGCAAAAAAACGACAAGTAATTTATGGAAAAAATATTTCATATTTTATGTTTTGTGTGATCACAAAGGTAAATTAATTTCTATTTTTTTTGTTTACCTTTATTCGCACAAATTTAAACAAATAGCCTTTTATTTGATGAGTGTACCAAAAACAAAAATCTGCTCCAGTTGTGAGGCCGCTTTTTCATGCGGAGACACTTCACCTGAAAATAAGTGCTGGTGCAATGATTACCCGCCTATTTTCAATCTTTCAGAAGGAGGCGACTGCCTTTGCCCTGTATGCTTTAAAGAAGCCTGCGAAGATAAAATTGATGCTTATATCGAAACCGTAACTCCAAAAAAAGCTCTTAATAATAAAGCAATGCTTTTACCCAAAACTGATAATTTAATTGAGGGAATTGATTATTATATCGAAAATGGCAATTATGTTTTTAAAACCTGGTTTCATCTAAAAAGAGGAAGTTGCTGCGGAAATAATTGCCGACATTGCCCGTATTAATTATTAATTATAAATTGTTAATTGTTAATTATGAAAAATAATATTGTTCGAGATAAAAGTTTTGATTTCGCTATAAGAATTGTCAAACTATATCAGTATCTAAATAATGATAAAAAAGAATTTATTCTTGCGAAGCAACTTTTAAGATCTGGCACTAGTGTTGGCGCAATGATACGAGAAGCTGAACATGCTGAGAGTAAAAGCGATTTTATTCATAAGTTTGCAATTGCTCAAAAAGAAGCTAATGAAACTGTCTATTGGCTAGAATTATTAAAAGCCACTGATTATCTCAACGAAAAAGAATTTAAAAACATTTATAATGATGCTATTACAATACTAAAATTAATAACTAGCATCCTTAAAACTTCCAAAAAACAATCAGAAGTAAAAAAATTAACAACTAACAATTAATAATTAACCATTATACATAATGATTTACTTGGTAACTGGCGGTGAACGTTCAGGAAAAAGCGGTTATGCACAGAAACTTGCTTTAGAACTTTCCAACTCTCCTATATATGTAGCAACGGCTCGAAAATGGGATGCTGATTTTCAAAATCGAATTGATCGCCATCAGCAGGAAAGAGACGAACAATGGACAAATATTGAAAAAGAGAAATACTTAAGTGAAATTGATTTTTCCGGAAAAACGGCTTTGATTGATTGCGTTACTCTTTGGCTAACTAATTTTTTTATAGATAATAAAAATGATGTGGCTTTGAGCTTGGAAGAAGCTAAAAGAGAATTTCTTGCTATTGCAAAGCACGAAAATGCTAATATCATTATTGTAACAAATGAAATCGGCATGGGCGTTCATGCAGAAACGCATATCGGAAGAAAATTTGTTGAACTTCAAGGCTGGATGAATCAATTTCTTGCTGCGAATGCCAATGAAGTTGTGCTGATGGTTTCTGGAATTCCGGTTAAAATAAAAGGATAAATTCCAATACAAAAACTCCAAATTCCAAAGCTATGCTTTACCTTTACTAGAATCTTTCCATTTTCAGATTTGGAATTTGGAATTTACAAAATTGGAATTTAAAGAAATGAGCAATTTAGACGATATATTAAAATCACGCCGCGACACAAGACATTTTACAGCAGATGAAGTTCCGGATGAAGTAATCCAGAAAGCTTTACAGGCTGGGCATTGGGCACCTTCTGTAGGACTAACCGATGCTACTAGATATTATCTCATTAAATCTCATGAAGTTAAAAGCTCTATTAAAAACCTCTTTTTAGATTACAACAAAAAAGCCGAAGAACTTACAGATAATCCTGAGCAGAAAGAATTATATAAATCCCTAAAATTAGAAGCAATTGAAGAAGCTCCAATTGGACTTGTTATTGCTTACGATCGTTCGGTTCTAAATCAGTTTACTATTGGAACAATTGGCAGTAACGAAGCCGTAAAATTCAGTTCGGTTTGTGCGGCACAGAATATCTGGCTTTCGCTAACGGAACAAGGATACGGAATGGGTTGGGTTTCGATTCTCAACTATTATCAGTTTAAAAAAATTCTCGATTTACCCGAAAATATAGAACCGCTTGGTTATTTCTGCATTGGGAAACCAGCAACCAATTATAACAATCAGCCAATGTTGCAGCAATTGCATTGGAAACAAAAATCGGAAGCTCCGATCTGTACTGAAATCACAGAAATTAAGTCAATAAATATTTCTGATTTAGATTTAAAATCAGAAAACAAAATCCAAAATAAAGCCGATTTCTATACTCTTTTGCAAGACAAAATAGATTCGAAAACAAAACCTGTTGGTTCTTTGGGAACTTTAGAAGCATTAGCTTTTCAAATGGCAACGGTTTTTGAAACTTTAAATCCGAAAATCGTAAAACCTAATATAGTAGTTTTTGCAGCCGATCACGGAATCGCAAATCATGGCGTAAGTGATTATCCGCAAGATGTTACACGACAAATGGTCAATAATTTTCTAGATGGCGGCGCAGCTATAAACGTTTTCTGCAATCAGAATAATATCGAATTATCAATCGTAGATTCAGGCGTAAATTATGATTTTCCAACCAATGCAAATTTAATCGACGCGAAAATTGCAAAAGGAACGCAGTCATTTCTACACGTTCCTGCAATGAGCAAATCTGAAGTACAATTGTGTTTTGATAAAGGAAAATCAATTGTTGAAAATATTGCAGAATCTGGTTCAAATTGTATCGGTTTTGGCGAAATGGGAATTGGAAACACCTCGACAGCTTCTGTTTTAATGAGTCTTTTAACAGGTTTTCCAATTGAAAAATGTATCGGAAAAGGAACTGGAGTTGAAAACGAAAAACTGCTTTCAAAACAAAATTTACTTAAAAAAGCATTAGATAATTATTCTGGTCAAGATGAATTAATTTCGCAACTCTCCTATTTTGGAGGTTTTGAAATTCTTCAAATGGCTGGCGGAATGCTAGCAGCTTTTGAAAATAAAATGTTAATCTTAGTTGATGGCTTCATTTGTACTGTGGCCTATTTAATTGCTTTTAAAATAAATCCGAACATTAAGCAAAATACTGTTTTTTGCCATTGTTCTGCCGAAAAAGCGCATTCAGAATTGCTAAATTATTTAGAAGCAAAACCTATTTTAAATCTTGATTTACGTTTGGGAGAAGGAACTGGCTGCGCTGTAGCATTCCCAATTTTAAAATCGGCTGAAGCTTTTTTGAATGAAATGGCCAGTTTTGAAAGCGCGGGAATAAGTAGGAAATAGTTTTGCATTTCTAAAAAACAATTATGTTTCATGGTGATTTATTCTCATTTTTGTCATTTCGACGAAGGAGACTCGAGCGATAGCGAATAGACGAAGTAAATCTCCGCAAGTAACTCCGTCCAAACAGACGCCAAACTTTGTCGAGCTTCTCGTAGAGATTTCTCCTTCGTCGAAATGACATACTAAATGGAAAACTAATTATATAAATGAAAAAAGAACTACACATATTCTTCACCTGTCTAATGTTTTATACCAGAATTCCATGCCCTAAAAACATTACACATCATCCAGATTATTTAAATAAAGCCACAAGATATTTTCCCTTTATTGGCTGGATTGTCGGAAGTATATCTTTTATTGCTTATTCTCTATTTGCCTTATTTCTTTCATCAGAAATTGCTGTTATACTAGCGATTATTGCTTCTATTTTAACTACCGGCGCATTTCATGAAGACGGATTTGCCGATGTCTGTGATGGTTTTGGCGGAGGCTGGACCAAAGAAAAAATCTTAATGATTATGAAAGATAGCGCCATTGGCGCTTACGGAGCAATTGGATTGGTTTTACTTTTTCTATTAAAATTCAAACTGCTTTCAGAATCTATTTTATTATTCAACGATTATGATTCTACAGCTGTTTTTAAAATTTACCTCTTATTCATTTCTGCACATTCACTAAGTCGTCTGGCAGCGATAAGCATTATTTTTACACACGAATATTCTCGCGATGATGCTTCAAGCAAAAGCAAGCCAATTGCAAAGCAATATACTTGGAAAGAGGTTTTCGGCTCTTTCTTTTTTGGATTAATTCCGTTACTTGTATTTTCTTATTTTGATTTAAAACTTCTTTTAGCCGTAATCCCTGTTTTTATAACGCGATATTTTTTAGCGCGATATTTTCAAAAATGGATTGACGGTTATACCGGAGATTGTCTTGGAGCTACACAACAGGTTTGCGAAGTGGTATTTTACTTAAGCATTTTATTCTTATGGAAATTTATCTAGTTCGTCATACCGAAACCGTCTGCGAAAAAGGAATCTGTTATGGACAATCGGACGTTGATATTGCTGTTCCTTTTAATGAAATCTTTGACAGAATTATTTCTGAACTTCCTTCTGAGGCAATTATTTTTTCGAGTCCACTAAAGCGTTGCGTTACATTAGCAAAACATATTCAAGAAAATATCAAAACCATTTCGTATCAGGAAGACGAACGTTTAAAAGAAATGAATTTTGGCGATTGGGAATTGAAAAGCTGGAACGAAATTCCGTCTGAAGAACTTAATCCTTGGATGGAAGATTTTGTGAATATAAAAGTTTCAAACGGAGAATCCTTTGTTCAATTACACGAAAGAGTTGGTAATTTTTTATCCGATAAAATTTCAAAAATAAACCAGCCAATTGTAATTGTTGCTCATGCCGGAATCATCAGAAGCATTTTATGTCATCAAAGTTCATTACCCTTAAAAGACGCTTTCAATAATAAAGTTGATTTCGGAGAAGTTATAAAAATCGATTTTTAATGCAAATTATTTATAATTTTTCATGAAACGTAAAACAAATTTGAATAATCAATATTTTTAACTTTATCTTTGCAGCAAATTAAGGTTGTGTTTTTGATTTAAAAACACATTAAAAGGGAATCAAGTAAATTCTTGAGCTGTACCCGCAACTGTAAGCTAAGTTCAAAACGAATGCTTGCTGTTAACTACAAACCACTGTCACGCCCGGCGCGATGGGAAGGTAAACAGCAAGACGCAAGCCAGGAGACCTGCCTTTGTAACAATTTATAGAACTCTCGGGAAAAAGAGTGACGGAATTATGACTTTAAAACAACTTTTTGCTTTTTGCTCTTTTATAATGTGCCAGATTATTTCGGCGCAAAGCGATTCTATTACCAGTCTTAAAGAAGTATTGGTTTCAGACAAAAATTTAAAAACCTATTCAGTTTCTCAGTCTGTTTTAAAACTCAATGATTCTGTAATCAATAAAAACGAAGCTCTTCTAACCGATTTATTAAATTTTAATTCGACTTTATATTTTAAAGAATATGGACGCGGAATGCTTTCTACTGTTTCTTTCAGAGGAACAACTTCTTCGCAAACAGCAGTAATTTGGAACGGGATAAATATCAATTCTCAAATGAATGGAAGCACCGATTTTAATACAATTTCTGGTTCCGATTATAATTCAATAAGCGTTAAAGCAGGTGGTGGAAGCGTTATTTACGGAAGCGGGGCTGTTGGAGGTACTGTACATTTAAATAACGATTTGTTATTTTTTAATCGATTTGAGAATAACTTAAGACTAGATTACGGCAGTTTTAATACGATTGGGATTAATTATAAAACTTCTATTTCTAACAAAAAATGGAGCGCCCAAATTGGACTTTCAAAAAATAGCTCGACAAACGATTATAAATATTTAAATCGATATACTTGGAGAGGCGACCAAAGATGGAATCAGAATGGACAATATGACATCATTACCCTGAGTGCTAATGCTGGATATAAATTCAACCAAAATCATATTTTAAAGCTTTACAGCCAAAGTTCAAACACCGACCGTAATACTTCGTTAGTAGTAGAATCTGAAACCAAAAGCAAATACATAAATGGATTTAACCGAAACTTATTGGAATACGATGGAAGTTTCGGAAAACTTAAAACCAATTTCAAAACCGCTTACATTTTTGAAAACTATCAATATTTTGCTGATAACTCTTTAAAAAATTATAGTTACGGAAAGACTGAAAATTTAATTACGAAGTTAGATGTCGATTATCATTTATTTAAAGCAACTCATATAAACGGAATTGTCGATTACAGTAGAACAAATGGCTACGGAACCAGTTTTGGAAACCATATTCGCGAAATAAGTTCTGCTGCTTTGCTAATTAGACAAGATTTTGGCACTAATTGGAAAAACGAATTAGGCGTTAGAAAAGAATTTACCAATAATTACAAATCGCCCGTTTTATTCAATTTAGGATCTTCTTATAAATTTAACGATTGGTACAATCTAAAACTGAATGTCTCTAGAAACTTTAGAATTCCAACTTACAACGATTTATATTGGGACGAAGGAGGAAATCCGAACTTAAAACCTGAAAGCTCATATCAAGGAGAAATTGGCAATGTCTTTACATTCAAAAATCTGACTTGGACGCAGAATTTTTATTACATGAAAATTACTGATATGCTGCAATGGGTTCCAGGAGCAAATGGTATTTGGACTCCACAAAATCAAGACAAAGTAAATAGTTATGGTACAGAAACTGTTTTAGGTTGGAAAAAAAGTTTTGGCAAAAACAATTTTGCTTTAAATGCCACTTATGCCTATACAATCTCACAAGACGAAAAAACGAAAAATCAAATCTTTTTCGTTCCATTTAATAAGGCAACAGGAGCATTTTCGTATTCTCGAAATAAAATAAGTGCTTATTATCAAATTCTTTATAATGGCTTTGTCTATACGAGAGCCGATAATAATCCAGACGAAATTATTAATGATTATACGATTTCAAATATCGGAATCGATTATGATCTTAAATTTTTAGATTCTTTCAAAGTAGGTTTTCAGGTCTTAAACCTTTTTAATAAAGACTACGAAAGTCTAGAAAACAGACCAATGCCTGGTCGCAATTTCAATATGTATTTAACCTTAAAATTTTAATATATGAAGTTTAGTAAATTACTTTTAATAGCGTTAAGCATCTCGTTATTTGCTTCTTGTTCAAGCGATGACAACGATAGTCCAAAAGGTGCTTACGACAATGGTTTTTTTATTTTAAATGAAGGAAGCACAGATGCTGGAACGGTATCATTTTCTAGCGATGATTTCAGCATTTTTACTAAAGACGTTTATAAAGCAGAAAATGGATCTGATGTACTTGGGAAATTTGCTCAAAACATCTTTTTCAGCGGAGACAGAGCGTATATAATTGCTGGCGGATCTAATGTAATAAACATCGTAAACCGTTATACTTTTAAGCTAATCGCTAAAGTTGACAGCGGATTGGCTAATCCAAGATATGGTGTTGTAAAAGATGGCAAAGCTTATGTAACAAATGCAAACTCATATGATTCTGTTACAGATGATTATATTGCTATTATTAATTTAGCAACAAATCTTGTTGAATCTAAAATTAACCTAAATACAACTGGAAATAGAATTGTTGAAGAAAGCGGAAAATTATACATTACAGATCCTATCGGTAGTGACAAGCTTTCAATTTACAATATCAACACAAAAGCTTTAGAAGCTCCAATAACAATTGGCTCTGGTTCAGATTCTATTGAAGAAGAAAATGGAACTCTTTATATCTTACGTCCTTCTTTTACACAAAGCAGCGAAATTATAAAAGTTAAAATCTCTGACAAATCAGTTTCTAAAATTGAAATTCCAGAATCTCAAGGAGTTGCCGGATATTTAGACATCGAAAACAACCAAGTTTATTATACAGTAGGAAACTCAGTATACTCAATTAACACGGCTGCAACAACAGCTTCTGCTAGCCCACTCTTCACGGCTACTTCAGATATTGGATACCTTTACGGATTTGCAGTTAAAGGCAACCGCGTTTTCCTTTCAGATGGAGGAAACTTTAAAACAGACAGCAAAGCCTATATTTATAACTTCAGCGGAAGTTTATTAAAAGAATTAACTGTTGGTGTTGGTCCAAACGGATTCTACTTTAACGATTAATTTTAACCTTTAGAATTAGTTTTTGTTTTTTTTATGGAAAAGGCTTTCATTTCTGAAAGCCTTTTCTATTTATTGTATTTTAGTTTTTTAATGGATTTTGAATGTACATTCCGTGTCTTAATCCGTTAATGATTTTTGAATCTGTCAAATAAGGGGTATTCGGCTCAGAATTATCATTAAGAGTTCTTTTGGCTGTAGATCCTGTGATTTTAGAAATAGCCAGATTAAGCAAAGGCTCAGACGTTTCTCCTAAAACACCAAAAGTATCCAAATATTCTCTTTGCGCATAAGTAGGCTGTAAACCTTGCTGGTAATCACCAAAACCTGCAGAATTTGAGATTTTAAAAACTAGAGGTTGCATCGCATATTTATGATTTGGATTAATTCCTTTTTTAGAAAACAAAGTTTCTGAATCGTAAATGGTATAAGAGCCAACGTTTTTACCTATAGTAGTTTCTCCAATCTGAACTACATTAATATAAGGCTTTAAGCCATTTATAACCAATTCGCTGGCAGATGCTGTACTCGCAGTAGCAATAATATAAACTGTATTTAAATTTAAACTGTTTAATGCTGTCCCGTCAATATTATTTACAAATCTATAATTCAAGCTTTCTAAATCGTCAGCAGTCATATCTTTCATCCACTTAGTATTAAATTGCGTTTTTGCAAAAACCTGAGTATCAAATTGTCCTGTGATCATACTAGAAAGTCTTATAGCAGAAGGCACCGATCCTCCTCCATTATATCGAAGATCTAAAATCAAATCTGTAACTCCTTGTGATTTTAATTCTCCAAAGGCCTGATTTAATCTACTGTCATAACTTGAATAAAAACCATTATACATCAAATAACCAATTTTATGGCTTCCAGAAGTAATCACTTTATTAATGAAAATAGGATTTTCTTCTAAAACAGTTTTAGTTAAGGCAACCGATTTTCCGTTTAGAACATAACTCGTTCCATTATAATCTGCCAAATCTAAAGTATAACTATCTTGATTTAATAATAGCTGCTGATAATTAGAAACAGTAAGTTTTGTCCCGTTTACACTAGTAAACAAATCGCCACGTTTAATTGCTTTAGTAGCGGCATCAGAATTTGGAATAATGTATCGCACAAAACCCACCACATCATTTGATGTCGAAGATACTCGGCTTAACCTAAAATCGACACCGTTATTCTTAGTAACACCACTTAACTCCTGTTCTAGAACAGTATAATCTTCAACAATCCAGCTAAAACGATCAATAGCATCTCCGTTAGGATATTTACTAACTGGTCTGTTTAATAAATCTTCAAATAAATCTTCGGGATGAGAATATCCTCTTAAAAACTGATTAAAATCTGGTTGTAAATTACGGCCATCAGCTAGATTTGGAACATCTTGTTGCCATAAGTAAACTTCATTTAATCCTCTCCATATAAAATTATTAATCTGCAGGTCAGCTGGAGCAGCTACATCATCCTGATCTTCACAAGACTGTAAAGAAAAAGCGAATAAAAAGAGAAAAAGAACACCCTTTAAAGTTGTTTTCATATCGTTTAAGTATCTTAGTAGTATAACTGTAAAAATAGCATCTTTACTTTTAGCTTCGTTAAAAAGCAGTTTTTTTTACATAAAAAAATTTAGTTTTTCTTGTAACAAACATAATTGTACCTCGTCTTGAATATATAAGCTAACGATTAACCATCAGATTAATGAACCAAGTTGTATTTATAGAATTAATAAATCCTTTTAAAGACAAAGTTTTTCGTCTGGCAAAAAGATTGCTTACAAGTACTGAAGAAGCAGAGGATGCAACTCAGGAAGTAATGGTAAAATTATGGAACAAAAAAGACAATCTAGAAAGTTACAATAGTGTTGAAGCATTGGCAATGACTATGACTAAAAACTATTGTCTCGACCAGTTAAAATCTAAAAGAGCTAGCAATCTACAGATTGTCCATAATAATTTTACGGATCGGCAGCCACAATTGGACAAAAAATTAGAGGATCAAGATAGTTTAGAATGGGTCGAAAAAATTATAAACGAGATGCCCGAACAAATGCAGCTTTTAATTCAGCTTCGGGATGTTGAACAATATGAATTTGAAGAAATAGCCAAAATCGTAAATATGAACGAAACCGCAATACGCGTGGCACTTTCGAGAGCGAGAAAAAAAATTAGAGAATCAATGACAAATACACACCTTTATGGAACTAAATAAAATAGAAGATATATTAGAAAAATACTTTCAGGGAGAAACTTCTATTGCCGAAGAAAATCAATTAAAAGAATATTTTTCTTCACCAAATGTTGCGCAGCATTTGGAGCAGTACAAACCTATGTTTGGCTATTTCTCTCAAGCAAAAGAACAGAAATCGACGTATGAGATTCCACTACAATCTAAAAAACGCAACGTAGCGTGGTTATCGATTGCGGCTTCTACTGTTGTTTTGCTGGGCATCGGAACCTATTTTTTTGTTAGCGAAAAAAATGACACTACTGCAGTAGCTTCGCAAACAGAATTAGGAACTTACGATGATCCCGAAGAAGCCTTAAAAGCAACTCAAAAGGCTTTGGCTTTATTATCAAACAATGTTAATGTAGGTATTGAAAGTGTACAGTACATTAAAGAATACGAACAATCAAAAAACAAAATCTTTAAACAGTAATTAAACAAAAAAATAATCATGAGAAATTTCATTATAACTTTAGTCTTCGCATTCGTTTCTACCACTTTTTATGCACAAGGTGCTTTTGACAAATTTGACGGTCAAGACGATGTAACTTCTGTAATTGTAAACAAAAAAATGTTCGATTTAATGAGCAAAGTAAAATCTGACCCGTCTGATAAAGAGACACAGCAATATATTGCTTTAATTAAAAAACTGGATTATTTAAAAGTGTTTACCACTAAAAATCCAAAAATCGAAGCCGATATGAAAGCTACTGCCGACAAATATGTAAAAACAGCCGGTCTAGAAGAATTAATGCGAGTAAATGACAGCGGAAAAAACGTTCGAATTATGGTAAAATCTGGTGCTACTGATACACAGATAAAAGAACTTTTAATGTATGTTGATGGTGCCAAAAATGACGAAACTGTTTTATTATCTTTAACTGGTAATTTTGATCTAAACGAAATCTCAGTATTAACAGATAAGATGCAGCTTCCTGGAGGAACAGACTTAAAAAAAGCTTCAAAAGGCAAAAAATAAAATGAGAACAAATATCTTCATCATAGCACTTACAGCTCTACTAACTTTAGGGAGCTGTAATTCTGAACCTTCACTTCAAAAATATTTTGTCGAAAATTCAGAGAAAAAAGATTTCATTTCATTAGATGTTTCACCAACTATTCTAAATGTTGATAAAACAAAATTATCTGCAGAACAAAGCGAGGCTTTAAATTCGTTTGACAAAATGAATATTTTAGCTTTTAAAGCGGATCAAAATAATCAGGCAGAGTTTGAAACAGAAAGAAACAAAGTAAAAGCCATATTAAAAGATCCGAAATATCAAGAATTGATGAAGATTGGATCTGGAAAAGACGGTGCCTCTGTAAGCTATGTTGGAAGTGATGACAATATAAAAGAGTTTGTCATTTTTGCCAACAGAAAAGAAAATGGTTTTGCAGTAGTTCGTGTGTTAGGCGAAGATATGAACCCAAATAACATTATGACTTTAATGTCTGTTTTACAGAAATCTAAAATAGACATGGAACAGTTAAAACCTTTAGAACAATTGCTGAAAAAATAAAAACTTCTTACTTTTTACAACTTAAAAAGCTCCATTAACTGGAGCTTTTTATATTTTTTTTACTATTAAAATACTATAGGACCTTTAGGAGAGGTAGCATACACTGGATTGTTATAGACATAACCAAGACTAAGAGTTAAACTAGATGGATATTCGCTATCCACAATTTTTGTATATAAATAATAATTATTAAACGGAGGATTTCTATTGCTTAACTTATACCCATAAAGTTTTGTAGTTCCAAGTTGTTGCGTCGGATATAAATACCCTAAAATTATATCATTAACGGATAAACGTGTAGTACTCAATCTATGATCGTTTACTGAAAGTACATTAATTGATCTATACAATGGCACAGTTCCTGCAACTTGTGTTGTATATAAATAGCCTACATCTCCGTCAAAAACATATCCATCTTTACCTGGAATTATTTCACAAGGATTTATTGAATAAAAATAATACTCATTTTTTTTATATCTATATATTTTTTTTGTTCCAACTTCAACAGGATATAGTGTACTAATAGCAACGTTATCATAATATGAAAAACCTCTCCAAGCATTATTTATTGCATTCATTACAGAAGAGGGATCTGAAACAGGCGTACATGATATCACAGAACCATCCAATTCATTAGTATGATTAAGTCCAAAAGTGTGACCTAATTCATGTACAATTGTAAAAATCTTATTTGGAGCTTCTAAAGTATTGTAAGCAGAATTAATGTATATATTAGATCCTGGTCGTCCCGTACTAGTTGAAGAAAAAGCTTCGGCAATTGTTCCATTACGGCCTTTATTAGCTGCCGTTATTTTAATATTTGCAGTCGCCAAAGTAGTGACAATAGTAATTGATATATTTGAATTTATGGCATTCCAGTTCTTTACTGCTTCCGTAATCGCAATTTGCCAATCCGTTGGCACGTCCGGATAAACATAAATTTTAATTGCCTTTGCTATTTCTGGAGATACTATATAACTTGCAACTCTTTGTTTGCTTTTACTAGTGCTTTTTCCATTAAATTCATTATAATCACTTCTAACATCTTCTAAGGAAATTAACATATCACCGTCTATTATAAATACAGTTCTCTCTGAATCGTAAACTATTTTTTTTATATTATAATGCCTACTCGTTGAAAGAAATTCACGTAAAAGATTAATTTCTTCACTATAATTTTCTACAGGCTTTTGTACCGTTTCTTTATTTTCATCTGAACTGCATTGAATAAAAAATAGTACACAAAATAAAACAAACATCAATCCAATCTGTTTGATCTTTTTCATAATTTCTTTTTTTAAGATTAATCCTTCAAATATAAACCAAATATTCTATAAAATACGTTTTTTCTTACTTTTTAATTATTGAATTAAAAAATTTACTTATAATTTAAACCAATCAACAAAAAATAGAATCAAAACTTATTTTATGTTTTTACATGTATTTGAAAGGTAATACTGCATAATTTATTCGTATTTCACTTTGATGCGCATCAATATTACTTATATTTGCTTCTTACCAAAATAATAAATTATGATACAAAAAACATCAAATGCCTTTATCGCGGCATCTTGGGTTGCTCTTGGAGCAGGAACAGTCGGCTTTATTGTTGGACTTGCCAGAGCTGAAATGCTATTAAACGAAAAAGGCTATTATTTCACTGTGTTAATGTTCGGACTTTTTGCTGTTGTTTCATTGCAAAAAAGTGTAAGAGACCGTCTTGAAAAACTTCCTGTAACTGATATATATTACGGAATCTGCTGGTTTGGAACATTACTATCAATCGTTCTTTTAGTTGTTGGACTTTGGAATGCAACGATTCTGCCAAGCGAAAAAGGGTTTTATGCTTTTGCTTTTCTATTAGCTTTGTTCGGTGCAATTTCAGTTCAAAAAAATACTAGAGATAATATGACTTTTAGTCAAAGTGAATAAAAGTTTAAAACCAATTAAAATAAAAAAAGCTCCAATTTTCATTGGAGCTTTTTTTATACTAGAATTTGAGATTATTTACTCAAATACATTTTTCTTCTAGAGTACAATTCGTAGAATTGATCATCTTTCAAGTCATCAATAAACAAGATGCTTTCTCCTGTCGATTTCATTTCTGGTCCTAACGCTTTGTTTACGTTCGGGAATTTGCTGAAAGAGAAAACTGGTTGTTTGATTGCGTATCCTTTTAATTGTGGATTGAAATCAAAATCAGTTACTTTATTGTGACCTAACATTACTTTTGTAGCATAGTTTACATAAGGTTCTCCGTAAGCTTTTGCAATAAACGGAACCGTTCTTGAAGCTCTAGGATTTGCTTCGATAATATAAACTGTATCGTCTTTAATAGCAAACTGAATGTTGATCAAACCTACAGTTTTTAAAGCTCTTGCAATTTTATGTGTATGATCTTTAATTTGCTGCATTACAAATTCTCCTAAGTTAAAAGGAGGCAATGTAGCGTTACTATCTCCAGAGTGAACTCCACAAGGCTCGATGTGCTCCATAATTCCGATGATGTAAACATTTCCATCAGCATCACAGATTGCATCAGCCTCAGCTTCGATTGCTCCAGCTAAGTAGTGATCTAAAAGTAATTTGTTTCCTGGAATTGCTTTCAACAAATCGATTACGTGCTCTTCCAATTCTTTTTTGTTGATTACAATTTTCATTCCCTGACCTCCTAATACATAAGAAGGACGAATTAAAAGTGGGAAATCTAAAGTATCAGCCAACTTTGAAGCTTCATCAGCCGTTTCAGCGATTCCGAATCTTGGGAAAGGAATATGTAATTCAGTCAATAAGTCTGAGAAACGTCCTCTGTCTTCTGCTAAATCAAGCGCATCAAAACTAGTTCCGATGATTTTTACTCCGTATTTAGATAATTTATCTGCTAATTTAAGAGCCGTCTGACCTCCAAGCTGTACGATTACACCTTCTGGTTTTTCGTGTTGGATAATGTCATAAATGTGCTCCCAGAAAACTGGCTCAAAGTATAATTTATCAGCTGTATCGAAATCTGTAGAAACCGTTTCAGGATTACAGTTAATCATGATCGTTTCATAACCACATTCTTTAGCTGCCAAAACTCCGTGTACACAAGAATAATCAAATTCGATTCCTTGACCAATTCTGTTTGGTCCAGAACCTAGAACGATTACTTTCTTTTTATCTGTCAGGATACTTTCGTTATCTACATAACGCTCTCCATTTGCCTTTTCGATTTCTGCCTCAAAAGTTGAGTAGTAATAAGGTGTTTTAGCTTTAAACTCAGCCGCACAAGTATCAACCAATTTGAACACACGGTTGATGTTCATGTTCATACGTAAAGTGTGCACTTCACTTTCTAAACAACTCATCATGTGAGCGATTTGTCTATCTGCAAAACCTTTTTGTTTTGCCTCAAGCAATAATTCTTTTGGAAGATTAGAAACTTTGTAGTTTGAGATTTCTTTTTCTAAAGTATAAAGCTCTTCGTATTGCTTCAAGAACCACATGTCGATTCTTGTAATTTCGTGAATTGTGCTTAATGGAATTCCCATTGCAATTGCATCGTAGATTACGAATACACGATCCCAACTTGCATAAGTTAGTTTTTCGATAATTTGTTCGTAATTTTTATATCCTTTTCCGTCAGCTCCTAAACCATTTCTCTTAATCTCTAAAGATTGAGTTGCTTTGTGAAGTGCTTCTTGAAAAGAACGTCCGATTCCCATAACCTCACCTACAGATTTCATCTGAAGACCTAAAGTTCTGTCTGAACCTTCAAATTTATCGAAGTTCCAACGTGGTATTTTTACGATTACATAATCTAAAGTCGGTTCGAAAAGAGCCGAAGTTGATTTTGTAATTTGATTTTGCAATTCATCTAAATTGTATCCTAAAGCTAGTTTAGAAGCAATTTTTGCAATCGGATATCCAGTTGCTTTTGATGCTAAAGCAGAAGAACGAGATACACGAGGGTTGATTTCGATTGCTACGATATCTTCTTTTTCGTCTGGTGAAACTGCGAATTGCACGTTACATCCTCCAGCAAAATTTCCGATACTTCTCATCATTAAGATAGCGTAGTCACGTAATTTTTGGAAAGTCGTGTCAGACAATGTCATTGCAGGCGCAACTGTGATAGAATCTCCAGTATGGATTCCCATTGGGTCCATATTTTCGATAGAACAGATAATTACAACATTATCGTTTTTATCTCTCAAAAGCTCTAATTCGTATTCTTTCCATCCCATCAAAGCTTTATCGATCAAAACTTCGTGAATTGGAGAGGCTTCTAGTCCGCGAGTTAAAAGCTCATCAAAATCTTCTTTTTTGTAAACCACAGCTGCTCCTGTTCCTCCTAATGTAAACGAAGGACGAATTACAAGCGGGAAACCAAATTCCTGAGCAATTTCTTTTCCTTCAAGGTAAGAAGTAGCTGTTTTTGCAGGTGCAGTTGGCACATTTATTCTTTCTAAAAGCTGTTTAAACTGTTCTCTATCTTCAGTAATATTAATAGCATTTACATCAACACCGATTAATCTCACTCCGAAATCCTGCCAGATTCCTTTTTCTTCAGCTTCCAAACACAAGTTTAAGGCTGTTTGTCCTCCCATTGTTGGTAAAACAGCATCAATTTGCGGATGTTCCTTAAGAATTTCAATAATCGATTTTGTCGTTAAAGGTTTCAAATAAATATGATCGGCCATAGATGGGTCGGTCATAATTGTCGCTGGATTCGAGTTTATCAAGATAACCTCAATTCCTTCTTCACGAATCGAGCGTGCAGATTGAGATCCCGCATAATCGAATTCGCAAGCTTGGCCAATAACAATAGGTCCTGAACCTATTATTAAAACTGATTTTATTGATGTGTCTTTAGGCATTTTGTATGTATTGTGTAGTTGTTTACGATTTAAAAAAACTTTTCTAGTGCACTATAAACTAGAAAGTTGAGAGATTTTTTACCGACAAGGTATAAAAAAAGGCGATACTAAAAAAGTAATCGCCTTATGTATGTTTATACAAACATTATTTTTTGTGTCTAGGCTCGCTAGAAACAGTTAATTTATGTCTTCCTTTTGCTCTTCTACGCGCTAGAACTTTTCTTCCATTCGCAGAAGCCATTCTGTCCATAAATCCGTGCTTATTTCTTCTTTTTCTTTTCGATGGTTGAAACGTTCTTTTGCTCATTGCTTTGTATCTTTAAAAATGGTATCTATTAACTCGTTATTTGGTTTTGGATATCGTTGTTCAAAAACCGAGTGCAAATATACAAAGACTTTTTTTTCTGGCAAGCACTTTTATAAAAATATTTTTAATTCCTTTTACTATCTTTGCAATCACAAATTTACAATAATTATGTTTCACAAGAATATTAAACTTATTTTGGCCGGACTTCTTGTAGTGGCGGGCGTTTGGCAATTTACAGAAAGTAATATTGGGAATGGTATATTCCTTATCTTATTGACTGCAATTCCAATTTTTCTTTATTTTAAAAACGAATTTATCCTTTTAGCCTTCCTTAAATTAAGAAAACAAGACTTTGAAGGTGCTAATAAATGGTTATCATATATCAAAAACCCAGAAGGTGCATTAGTAAGAAAACAACAAGGATACTTAAATTATTTACAAGGCATCATGTTATCTCAAACTAATATCAACCAAGCAGAGAAACATTTCAAAAAAGCAATCGAACTTGGTTTATCAATGGATATGGATTTAGCTGTAGCTAAATTAAACCTTGCAGGAGTTGCAATGTCTCGCAGAAGAAAATTGGAAGCGACTAATTTATTAAACGAAGCTAAAAAATTAGACAAACAAGGTATGCTGAAAGAGCAAATCTCTATGATGAAAGAACAAATGAAGAAAATCTAATTTTCTAAATTACAATATTATAAATCCCAAATTCCAAAAGAGTTTGGGATTTTTTTATTGTAGATTGTTGAATTTAGATTTTAGATTTTGCTCATTTTATGTCTTCCTGAGCGAAGTCGAAGGACATGCAAAGAAAGAAAACACTGAATGGATTAACCATGAGATCCTTCGACTTCGCTCATAAGGACAAAACTATACTGATTCTCATATTTTTTCTTGAATTACTTTGTGGAGTTACATGCGAAGATTTCTCCCTATGGTTGAAATGACAAGCTGATACGTAGATCTTTACGAAAGTTCAAAAACTTGAAACTTGAAACATTAAACAAAAATTTTAGTCTTCCAATATAATAGAAGGCAAATTCTCATTCAGCCATTTGTACTTATTCAAGATCATAATATGAGTTCCTCCTTTGACTAAAATGCATTTATCAATATACTTAATCGGAAAAACTTCGTCTTGATCTCCGTGTATATGAACGACATTTTCATCAATTTTATCTCGATCCCATAAAATTACACTTTCCACAGCCCATTGCAGATAACCTAAATCACGAACAGATAGAAACTTCTCATATAATTTTATTCTCTTATTGACCTTTTCACCAAAAGAATACTTAGCAAGTTTCTCAATATTAAGAATTAACTGCATCGGAATTAGCTTGTAAGCTTTTGTCTTCTTCCCTATTTTCATTCTTTTCGGGAATTCATGATTACTTCTTACACTCGATATAATAATGACTTTTCGTGTTTTTATATGCTTTGAAATTTCCTGTACTAGAATTCCTCCAAAAGAAACCCCAATTAAAACAGGATTTTCGTGTTTTATGTTTTTGCTAATTCGAAGTGCATAATCTGATAAAGATTCTTTTTGGTTTGGAATTTCCCATTCCAAAAGATGCATTTCAAAAGTATCTTCATCCAATTTTATTCTTTCAAAAATAGATGAACTTGCCGCCAGACCTGGCATAAAATATACGGGAATTTTACTCATAACATTAAAATGAAATTACCATTAAGACCTTTATTGGAAAAAATAAAGTTACTTTTTTTAATGTCATGATAATCAAATTTCAGACCTATTTTATAGCAATTCAAAAAAAATCCAAGTTCAAAACAAAAACTTAAAGTTTATAGCTGCAAAAAATAATTTAATATTGAAAATCAAATGATTACCTTTGCAATTCGAAATATTTCTTGAATTTAAAACTTATAAAGAATTTTCTTTCAATAAAATTTCGAGTCCCAAATTCACTATTTACCAATAACCTAACAAGAAATTACTATGGAATCTTCTGTAACTATGGAAATCAAAGACAACACTTTTGCACGCCAATTTGAAACTGTCATCCCTGAAGGAATGTTAGCAGTTGAGTATTCATTTCAAGAAAAAAAAATCTTTTTAACCAAGATCAACAAACCAGATTCATACGAAGACGAAGAAACAATTAATACGCTACTTAAAAACATATTAGATTTAAGTTCTGAAAAAAATTATAGAGTAGTTCCTATCCACCCAAAAATTGTTTCATTTTTCAAAAAAAACCCTCGATATAAAGAATTGCTTCCTCCAGGAATTAGAATCTAAAAATATCCAATAATTCGGAGCCATAATCCTCCAATTACCATATAGATTAAGAGCATAACCAAACCGGTTATAAGCCCTTTGACCCACCAGCTCTTTAGGTCAACGTAACCGCTCCCGAAAAATACAGGTGCCGGACCATGACCATAGTGCGTTAACGTTCCGTAAAGAGATCCGACAAAACCAAGCATAAACGCTAATAACAATCCCGGAATTCCGAGCGAAACTCCAACACCAAGTAAGGCTGCGTACATTGCCGCAACGTGCGCAGTTGCACTTGCAAAAAGATAATGGCTAAAAAAGTATACCAATATAATAATCGGAAAAGCCATCTGCCAGCTTAATCCGCCAATTTGAGCTTTTACTAAGTCGCTAAACCAAGCAATAAAACCCAATTCGTTAAGTGAACTGGCCATCATTACTAGAACAGAAAACCATACAATAGTATCCCAAGCCCCTTTTTCTGATTTAACATCTTCCCAAGTCAAAACTGAAGTTAAAAGCAAAATTACCAATCCGATAAATGCAGTCGTTGTAGCATCAATAGAAAGCAAATCCCCTGTCATCCAGAGAAAAAGCAGAATAAAAAAGGTCAGCAACATCATCCATTCATCTCTCGTGATGGCTCCCATTTCTTTCAATTTCTGTGTTGCAATCTGCGGCGCATCTCCAGTCTTTTTTAATTCTGGCGGATAAATTTTATAAAGCACAAACGGAATTACAATAAAAGCACACAATCCTGGAACAATCGCTGCTGCTGCCCAAGACATCCAGCTGATTTTTATTCCTAAATTAAGTGCAAACTTCTGACACATCGGATTACTTGCCGTTCCCGTTAAAAACATGGAAGAAGCAATTAAATTCATATTATAACTATTCAAAGTTAAATAAGCTCCAAGTTTCCTATGCGTTTCAGGCTTGTCTGGCATAGAACCAAAACTCATCGACATTGATTTCATAATCGGATAAACAATTCCTCCTCCTCTCGCAGTATTGCTCGGAACAGCTGGCGCTAAAACCAAATCTGCCAATCCCAAGCCATACGCCAATCCCAAAGAACTTTTTCCGAATATTTTTATGAATAAAAAAGCAATTCTATTTCCAAGACCTGTTTTAATAAACCCTCTTGCTATAAAAAATGAAATTCCAATCAGCCAGATTACTTTATCTCCAAATCCTTTTAAAGCTAATGTAATCGACTTTCCAGGATCTCCAGGAGCTAAAACCTGAGACATTGCCGTTAAAGCAATTGCAATCATACACATTGTTCCCATTGGAGCCGCTTTTAAGATGATTCCTAAAATCGTAGCTACGAAAATGGCAAATAAATGCCACGCCTCTATCACAACACCTTCTGGAGCTGGAATAAACCAAATGGCAACTAAAACTGCCAGCGTAATTAAAGTCTGAGGAATTTTTACTTCTTTCATAAAAACAAAAATAAGGTGAATTAAATTCTGAGCTGCAACTGAATCAAAAACAAATCATTATTATAGTTCAATGTATCTGGAATACTTTTATCAAATCTGTCAATTTGAAATCCCATTTCAATACGGCCTGTATACGATTTTCCGAATTCTAAACTAACCATTGGCGTATAAGTGGTGCGTACGTTTGAATTGATTTTATAACTTGGATCGAAAGTTTCGTAACGACAAGACAATTCAAGTGCTGTAAGCTTTTTATAATCTACTACATATCTCAAATTCGGAAGAAAATAAATTCCTCTCATCTGATAATCGGCAACATTATCTGTTCTGCCAGTAACTGGAAGCGAATAGTACAAATTATGATTTGTTCCCTGCTTGTATTCTATCTGTAAATCAAAACTAAATTTATCCGTCAGCTTAAAATCGCTTGTAATATCTGCGCCGATTGCAAAAACATCTTCTTTAAAAACTTTTCCGAAACCGCCGTTTAAACCAAGATTTATTTTATGTTCTTTTGACAAACCAAAAACCCATCTAGAAGAAAATTGTTTTCCGTTGTCTTTATCCATTTCTTGATTTTTTCCGTTTCCGTTTAAAACTGAAACAGCGTAATTCACAGGAATTTTCCCAATATCAAAAGCTCCTGTTGCTGATGCACCAATTTGGAAACTTGTCCATCCATTTTTTCCGAATTCATAATACTGATTCGAAAAATCGAAAGATTTAATAATATCTACAGGAACAAGCTCCTCAATACCAAAAGCAGGGCGAAATTGCCCTCCTGTTAAAGCAATATATTTATTAAAAGTATATTTCCCGTAGGCATTCTCAAGAACTTTCCCTTTTGTATCCGATTTAAAATCTGCTAGATTGACCAGAATTACAATTTCTGTTGTTTCGCTTAATTTGGTATTTAGCCCAACACGCATTCTTTTTATATCAAAAGAACTTTGGGTTACATCTCCAGTTGAGTGCTGATTTCCTAAAACATCCACATTATCGCCAAAACTTTCCAAATATCTGGCTTGGAGAAGTCCTTTTAATTGAAACTGCGGATATTTTACTTCTTCATTTTCTTTTTTATCAGTTCCTTGACTGACATTATCTTGGGCATGTAAAAAAAATGGGGTTATAATAAAAAGAATTCGTATGAGTAGACTTTTATTCATAGGCTTAAAATAAATGAAATATTAATCTCTATAGCGATTTTAAAAATCGACTTATAGTCTTTAGGCAAAAAAAATTAACTCTTTATTAGTCAACACGAAATGAGAATACTAAAATAACAAAAAAAGATTCGTTATGTAAATAAAATTGCATTAAAATACTGTTATCAAAATAAACAGCAATAAAAAAAGGGCATAAGAATTAAACTTATGCCCTTTAGAATTTTATATTTAAAATACTTATTTTTCGATTTCTCTCATAGAATCCATTTTCTTATGAGCCAAGAAACCAGCTACATCTTCAAAATGTTCTTTTACTCTCTTATTTCCAAATTCAAAAACTTTAGTAGCCAAACCGTCTAAGAAATCACGATCGTGCGAAACTAAGATTAAAGTTCCGTCAAAATCACGTAGAGCATCTTTAATAATATCTTTAGTTTTCATATCCAAGTGATTCGAAGGTTCATCCAGAATTAACAAGTTAACTGGCTCCAACAATAATTTAATCATTGCCAAACGCGTTTTTTCTCCTCCTGAAAGCACTTTTACCTTTTTAGTAATATCATCTCCTTGAAACATGAAAGCTCCTAAAATATTTTTAATCTGTGTTCTGATATCTCCAACAGCAATACTATCAATAGTTTCAAAAATGGTCGCATTTTCGTCTAATAACGCCGCTTGATTTTGAGCAAAATACCCAATTTGAGCATTATGTCCGATTTCAACACTTCCAGAATCAACACCAATTTCTTTCATGATTGCTTTAATCATTGTTGATTTTCCTTCACCATTCTTTCCAACAAAAGCTACTTTCTGACCGCGTTCGATTACAATATTTGCATCTTTAAAAACAACATGATCTCCGTATGCTTTAGACATTTCTTTCACAATAACTGGATATTGACCAGAACGTGCCGCTGGTGGGAATTTTAAACGCAATGCAGATGTATCAACTTCATCAACCTCCACTATTTCTAGTTTCTCAAGCATTTTGACACGAGATTGAACAGCATCTGTTTTAGAAAATGTTCCTCTGAAACGCTCAATAAAAGCACGGTTTTCAGCAATCATTTTCTGTTGTTCATCATACGCTTTCTGCTGATGTATACGGCGATCTTTTCTTAATTCTAAGTAATGAGAATATTTTGCTTTGTAATCGTAAATTCTTCCCATTGTCACCTCGATCGTACGATTTGTAATATTATCTACAAACGCCCTATCGTGCGAAATTACCACAACTGCTTTTGCTTGAGTCAATAAGAAATCTTCTAACCATTGAATACTTTCAATATCCATGTGGTTTGTTGGCTCATCTAGCAATATCAAATCTGGCTTTCTCAATAAAATCTTCGCTAACTCAATACGCATTCTCCATCCTCCTGAAAATTCTGAAGTTTGACGTGCGAAATCTTCTCTTTCAAAACCTAAACCAACTAATATTTTCTCAACTTCTGCTTCGTAGTTTACTTCTTCAATAGCATAAAATTTCTCGCTTAAATCAGAAACTCTTTCGATCAATTTCATGTATTCGTCACTTTCATAATCAGTACGAACTGTTAACTGTTCATTGATCTCATCTATTTCAGATTTCATTTTAAAAATCTCACTGAAGGCTTTTGATGCTTCTTCCATAACAGTAGCACCATCTTCGGTAAGCAAATGCTGAGGCAGATATGCAATTACAGCTTCTTTCGGAGCAGAAATACTTCCCGTTGAAGGTTTGTTTGCTCCTGCAATAATCTTTAAAAGTGTAGATTTTCCCGCACCATTTTTACCCATTAGGGCAATTTTATCATTTTCATTAATAGCAAAAGAAACATCGCTAAAAAGTGTAGTTCCACCAAATTGAACCGAAATATCGTTAACTGTAATCATTTGTGTTTGTGAATTTTGTTTAATCGGTTAATCGTTTGACTGACTACCCATTTTTTTCGTGCTGCAAAGATAGATTTAATTAGATAATGTCCCAATTTGATAATTAGATAATTTTGAAAATGTGACAATTAAATATATTTTTTTTGCCACAGATTAAAGGATTTTCACTGATTATTTTTTTTACTGAGAATACATATTCTAAAAAAATCTTTTTAATCTTTTAATCTGTGGCAAAAAAAAAGAAGCTTGATTGATTTTTAAAGCTGCTCAGATTTTCCAATTTCAAAATTTTAATCTTACCTTGTATAATAATTTAAAAATCAGCAAAATATGAGAACGAAATTAAAACTGACCGTCTACTTAATTGCAGGATTACTATTTGGACTCACTGCAAATGCTCAAAAAACCGTAATTAAGAAGGAAGCTTTACCAGGAAATGCACAAACCTTCCTAAAAACACATTTCGGATCGAAAAAGCCAAGCTACATATTAGAAGACAAAGAAATTCTTTCTACAGAGTACAAAGTACAATATGACAACAAAATTGAAATTGAATTTGACAAGAAAGGAAACTGGAAAGAAGTAGATGCTAAAACTGGAAAAATTCCAAAATCTATTATTCCTAAAAAAATTGCTTCTTATATAAAATCAAATTTTCCCAAAGAAGATGTAACCAAAATCGAACTTGGAAGTTCTGGCTACGAAACAAAATTAACCAATGGTTTAGAATTAAAATTCAATTTAAAAGGAGATTTTATTAAGATTGACAAATAAGTATAATTAGGAAATGTGTCAATTAGGAAATTAGAAAATTCTCAAAACCATAAAATAACAAAACCCGACAGTTTTTAAAAACCTGTCGGGTTTGTTATAACTATCTAATTTTCAAATTGACTAATTATCTCATTAATCTTTTCTCCATTTTTTAGTTTCTTCGAAAATATGCTCCATAATTGCAGCTTCCGTTGCGTCGAACTCTATATTTCTTCGGCTCATCACTAACCTTGCTGTTTCAAAAGCTTTCTTAGTTACATAAGTCGTAAATCCTGCAGCGCCCCCCCAAGAAAAACTTGGAACAAAATTGCGAGGAAATCCACTTCCAAAAATATTAGCACTTACACCAACCACTGTTCCCGTATTAAACATGGTATTGATTCCGCATTTACTGTGATCTCCCATCATTAAACCGCAAAACTGAAGTCCCGTTTTAGCAAAACCTTCTGTTTCGTAACTCCATAATTTCACTTCTTCGTAGTTGTTTTTTAGGTTTGAGTTATTAGAATCTGCTCCAATATTACACCATTCACCTAAAACAGAATCCCCTAAGAATCCTTCATGTCCTTTATTTGAATTTGCAAAAAGAACTGAATTTTTAACCTCGCCTCCTATTCTAGATCCAGGCCCAACAGTTGTTGCTCCATAAACTTTGGCTGACATTTTTACCATTGCATTTTCACACAAAGCGAATGGTCCGCGAATTACGGTTCCTTCCATAATTTCGGCATTTTTACCTATATATATAGGACCAGTTGATGCATTTAAAGTTACAAACTCTAGTTTTGCTCCTTCTTCAATAAAAATATTTTCTGGCGAAATTACATTTACGCTTTTTGGAATAGGCTGCGATGTACGATCTTCAGTTAGATATTTAAAATCCTGACGAATTGCTGCATCATTTTTAGAGAAAATATCCCAAGTATGCTCTATTGTAATACAATCTTCATTGTACTGAATAATTTCATAAGAATCAAAATCGACTTCTTCCTGATTCTCGTTCGTAAAAAATGCTATTACATCTTCTCCTTTAAAAATCGCTTGGTTTTCAGTTAAATTAGAAACCATTTCAGCAAGAGTATCATTTGGCAAATACGCTGCGTTGATCATAACGTTTTCTTCCATTTCAACCATTGGAAATTTTTCAGACAAATATTCTTCGGTTATAGTAGTGATTGTAGAACCTAAATATTTTTCCCATTTCTGGCGGATTGTCATAATTCCAACCAAAATATCCGCTACTGGTCTTGTAAAAGTAAAGGGTAATAAAGCATTCCGAACGGGGCCGTCGAAAAGAATGTAGTTCATAAATAATTGAGTGTTTGTTAAAATTTGATTTGGTTACCTGGCTTCAAAGTTACAAATATTTATGTGTTTGATTAAAAGTACTCTCATTCAAAATAAGAAAATAATTGCTTTTTGGCTAACATTTTTTTTTATATCGATAATCATTTAACCGCAAAGTGCGCAAAGTTTATATTATCAAGTTTTTATAAAAAATAAAGTTCGCAAAGATTTGTACAGATGCTAACTTTGCGAACTTTGTGTTTTCTAAACATAATGTCAGGTAAAATCTTTGCGCACTTTGCGGTTAGATTTTACAATTCCATAAAAAAAGCCTTCCAGAATTGGAAGGCTTTTGTATAATTTAAAACAGCTATTATTTTTTAGCGTGTTTAGCATATTTAGTTTTGAATTTATCAATACGTCCTGCAGTATCGATAAGTTTAGATTTACCAGTATAAAAAGGGTGAGATGTTCTAGAAATCTCCATTTTTACAACTGGATACTCAACTCCGTCAACTTCAATTGTTTCTTTTGTATCTGCAGTAGATTTAGTGATAAAAACCTCATCATTCGACATGTCTTTAAATGCAACTAATCTGTAATTTTCTGGGTGAATTCCTTTTTTCATCTTTTCTTTTATTTATTGTTTGGAGCACTTTTATTTTGAAGCTTTTTCATGGTTAGAAAAAGGTGTAAACAAATAATACTCTTTTTTGTTTAAAAATTTAATTATTTTTGAGTGTGCAAATTTACAATTCTTTTTTAATAAACAAACAGTTAGCCTACTTTTTTTTAGTTTATTTCGAAAAGCTTTTTTTATATCCGATTATAGTGGGAATTACTATATTTGTGGATTAATTTTAAACATATCGAAATATGATTAATGAAGTTATAAAAAAGAACGGTATTACGTATGGTGTAATGATCGGAATTGCGTCGGCTTTGGTTACTGCTACGATCTATGCTGTTGATTTAAACTTATTTACAGCTTGGTGGATGGGAATAATAGGAATCGTAATAAGTCTTACACTTAGTATTATTTTACTTTCTAAAACCAAAAGAGATTTAAACGGTGTTTTTCCTTTTAAAGACGCTTTTACTACTTATTTTATAGCGGCAGTAATTGGTATTTTAATATCTACAACTTTTAACATTGTATTGTTTAATGTAATTGATCCAGGTGCAAAAGATACTTTGAGCGAAATTATGATCAAATATACTATTGGTATGATGCAGAAATTTGGCGCACCAGCCGCTTCTATTAATGAAGCTGTTGCCAAAATGAAAGAAAGCAATCCGTATTCTACTTTTGAATTATTAAAAGGATCAGTTTTTGCAATGGTTGTAAGCGCTATTTTCGGATTAATTTTCGCAGCATTTTTTAAAAGCAAATCTACACAAGAATAAAAATATAAATGAATTTATCTATACTTATACCGCTTCTAAACGAGGAGGAATCACTTAAAGAACTCTACACATGGATCATTAAAGTGATGCAGTCTAACAATTACTCTTATGAAATCATTTTTGTAGATGATGGTAGTACAGATAATTCTTGGCAGATTATTGAAGGTTTCTCTAACGAAAATCCAAATGTAAAAGGAATTCGTTTCATGAAAAACTTCGGAAAATCTCAAGCTTTGCATGCTGGTTTTGCAAAAGCAAAAGGCGATGTTATTATTACAATGGATGCCGACTTGCAAGATAGTCCAGACGAAATTCCAGAATTGTATGAAATGATTACAGCTCAGAAATACGATTTGGTTTCAGGCTGGAAAAAGAAACGTTACGATTCTGTTGTAGCCAAAAATCTTCCTTCAAAATTATTTAACTGGGCAGCCAGAAAAACTTCTGGTGTTGAGCTAAATGATTTTAACTGCGGATTAAAAGCCTACAAAAATGTTGTAGTCAAAAACATTGAAGTTTCTGGCGAAATGCACCGCTATATTCCAGTTTTGGCTAAAAATGCTGGATTCGGAAAAATTGGAGAAAAAGTGGTAATTCACCAAGCTAGAAAATATGGTGAGACTAAATTTGGAATGGAGCGTTTTATAAACGGTTTTCTAGATTTAATTACTATCTGGTTTTTGTCAAGATTCGGAAAAAGACCAATGCACTTATTTGGCGCTATGGGCTCCTTAATGTTTATTATAGGATTTTTAGCAGCTGGATATATTGGAGTTTCTAAACTATACCATATGTATACTGGAATGAAATACAGTCTGGTTACCAATAATCCATGGTTTTATATTGCTTTAACTACTATGGTTCTTGGAACTCAGTTATTTCTAGCAGGATTCTTGGGTGAAATTATTTTAAGAACAAAAAATAACGAAGCAAGATATAAAGTAGCAAGAGAGGTTAATTTTTAATTTTTTTTGTCTTTATGCAGTATTTTATAATCCGTTTTTAATTAAGGCATAAAAATATTGTATACAGCACCGTTAACTCTCTGTAAAAATCTATTTTTAAATAAACAAAAACGAAATCAAAAATGAATATAGCACCAAACATACTAAACGCAGTCAATGAATGGTTAACACCAACATTTGACCAAGAAACGCAAGCTGCAGTTAAAGAATTAATGACCACTTCTCCAAAAGAACTGGAAGAGAGTTTTTACAAAAACTTAGAATTCGGAACTGGAGGAATGCGTGGTGTTATGGGTGTTGGTGACAATAGAATCAACAAATATACGCTTGGAAAAAACACTCAGGGATTATCTGATTACCTACATAAAGTTTTCCCAAACGAGCCTTTAAAAGTGGTTATTGCTTATGATTGTCGTCATAACAGCAATACTTTAGCAAAAGTTGTTGCTGATGTTTTCTCAGCAAACGGAATTCAGGTTTACCTATTCTCTGACTTAAGGCCAACACCAGAATTATCTTTTGCACTTAAATATTTAAAATGCCAGTGCGGAATTGTTTTAACAGCTTCTCATAATCCGCCAGAATACAACGGATACAAAGTTTACTGGCAAGACGGAGGACAAATTGTTCCTCCACAAGACAAAGAAATTGTCAATGTAATTGAAAGCTTAGGTTATGATAAAATCAAATTCAATGCAAACGAGAGTTTAATTGAATACATTGATACAGAACTTGACAAAGCATTTATAAAATCATCTATCGAAAACGCAAGTTTTAATACTCCAGCTGAGGCTAAAGACAATCTTCATATTGTGTTTACTTCATTGCATGGAACTTCTATAAAATCAATTCCTGATGTTTTATCGCAAGCTGGATACAAAAATGTTCATATCGTTCCAGAACAAGCTGTACCAGACGGAGATTTCCCTACAGTAAAATCTCCAAACCCAGAAGAACCAGAAGCTTTGACTATGGCTTTGGCTTTAGCAGATAAAACAAATTCTGACATTGTAGTAGGAACAGATCCTGATTGTGATCGTTTAGGAGTTGCTGTTCGTAACAATGACGGCAAAATGATTTTATTAAACGGAAACCAAACCATGGTTTTAATGACTTCTTTCTTATTGAAACAATGGAAAAAAGCAGGCAAACTTAACGGAAAACAATTCGTTGGCTCTACAATTGTTTCAACTCCAATGATGATGGAATTGGCAACAAGTTATGGCGTAGAGTGTAAAGTTGGGTTAACTGGCTTTAAATGGATTGCAAAAATGATCAAAGATTTTCCTGAACTTGAATTTATTGGAGGTGGTGAAGAAAGTTTCGGATTTATGGTTGGTGACGCCGTTAGAGACAAAGATGCTGTTGCCGCAACCTTATTAATCTGCGAAGTTGCAGCTCAAGCTAAAGCAACGGGAAGCTCAGTTTACAAAGAACTTTTACAACTTTATGTTGAAAATGGTTTCTATAAAGAATTCTTAGTTTCTTTAACTAAAAAAGGAATGGAAGGATTACAGGAAATCAATCAAATGATGATCGATTTACGCGAAAATCCTTTGAAAGAAATCAATGGCCAGCGTGTAATTATGGTTGAAGATTATCAATCTTCTATCGCTTTAAATTTATTGGACGGCTCAGAATCGACAATGGATATTCCGAAATCGAATGTATTAATTTATTATACTGAAGATGGTTCTAAAATTTGCGCAAGACCAAGCGGAACTGAACCAAAAATCAAATTCTATATCAGTGTAAATGCAGAAATAGAATCAGTTTCAGATTTTGACGAAGCAGAAAAATTCTTAGACGGAAAAATTCAGAACATTATCGCAGATATGAAGTTGAATTAAATAAACTCATTTTTTTAAAGTACAACCATTTACAAATAGCCTTTAAAAAGCAATGAGTTCCAACATTTAAAACTCTGATTTGCATTTATTAAAGATGCAAAATCAGAGTTTTTTTTATAAAAAAAACCTAAAAGAAATTGAAAATAATCCAATTGGATTATTTTTGTGCAGTAAAAATCCACCAAAAACGGATTCATCATAACAAAAAAATATTCCCAAAATTCGAAAGAACATTACCACAGCAAAAAAATAACATCCGAAAATAAATGAGTAATTTCAAAAAAATATTTCCTTTTATATACCCATATAAAAGATATGCATTCTTAAATATCTTTTTTAATATTTTATATGCACTTTTCAGCACACTTTCGTTCATGGCATTAATTCCCATGATTCAGGTTTTATTTGACAAAACCAAAAAAAATACAGTGATGCCAACTTATGAAGGAATTGCGCACATAAAAGACTACGGAGAAAATTATTTAAGCTACTACATCACTACAAATACCGACACTCATAACCCAGGTTATGTGCTTTCTATAATGGTGGCCATTATTATTTCGATCTTCTTACTAAAAAACTTAGCCGATTATTTAGCCATGTTTTTTGTCACTTTTTTACGAAATGGCGTTTTAAGAGATATGCGAAATGCGATGTACAAAAAAACACTTGAATTACCTTTATCATTCTATTCTGAAAAGAGAAAAGGAGATGTGATTTCAAGGATTTCAGCAGACGTAAATGAGGTTCAAACTTCGTTTTTAGCAATTTTGGAACTTATTGTAAAAGAACCTTTAACAATTGTTTTTACTATTATCGCTATGCTGATAATCAGCGCTAAACTAACTTTATTTGTATTTATTTTTATTCCCGTTTCCGGTTATATCATTTCATTAATTGGAAAACAATTAAAAAAACAGTCCAGTAAAGCCCAAGAAGAACAAGGAACTTTCTTATCAACCATCGAAGAGACAATTGGAGGTCTTAAAGTTGTAAAAGGATATAATGCGGAAAATTATTTTAATAAACTTTTTCAAGATTCTACAGATCGCTTCTTTAGTTTATCAAACACAATTGGAAACCGTCAAAACTTAGCTTCTCCTGCCAGTGAATTTATGGGAATTACAGTTATTGCCATTTTGCTTTGGTATGGCGGTCAAATGGTTTTAATTGACAAAACATTAGATGGCGCTTCTTTTATTGCCTACATGGGATTAGCTTATAACATTTTAACTCCTGCAAAAGCAATTTCTAAAGCTTCATACGGAGTAAAAAGAGGAAACGCTGCCGCAGAACGTGTTCTTGAAGTTTTAGACCAAGAAAACACTATTGTTTCTAAAGAAAACGCAATCGAGAAAACAACATTTGATGACAATATTACTGTTCAAAATATCAATTTCAAATATGAAGACGAAAATGTATTAAAAGATTTTTCTCTTGAAATTAAAAAAGGACAAACTGTTGCGCTTGTTGGACAATCTGGAAGTGGAAAAAGTACAATTGCAAATTTATTGACTCGTTTTTATGATGTAAACGAAGGCTCAATTTCTATAGACGGAATCAATATTAAAGACATAAATCTGCAATCGCTTCGCAGTTTAATGGGATTGGTTACTCAAGACAGCATTTTGTTCAATGACACTATCAAAGCCAATATTTCTCTAGGAAAATTAGATGCTACGGATGATGAAATTATCGAAGCTTTAAAAATTGCCAATGCTTATGAATTTGTCAAAGATCTTCCAAAAGGTATTTACACCAATATTGGAGACAGCGGAAACAAACTTTCAGGAGGTCAAAAACAGCGTTTATCGATCGCTCGCGCAGTATTAAAAAACCCGCCGATTATGATTCTAGACGAAGCAACATCGGCATTGGATACAGAAAGCGAAAAATTTGTTCAAGTAGCGCTCGAAAACATGATGCAGAACAGAACATCAATCGTAATTGCACACCGTCTTTCCACCATTCAAAAAGCAGATGTGATTGTCGTAATGCAGAAAGGAAAAATCGTTGAGCAAGGAACCCACGATGAATTAATTGCAAAAAACGGAACTTACAATAAACTGGTAACAATGCAGTCTTTCGAATCGTAAGAAATCATTAATACCAAATTAATAATGCACAGATTAAGGAAATATTAAAACTCAGTTTAATTTCTTTAATCTGTGTTTATTTTTATAACTTTAGGTTAGTTAAAGATTGAAATCATTTAATCTAAAGAAAATGTATCTTAACAACCCCAACATAAAACTTCCCGACGATCCCGATACTATTGTTTGGAAATATCTAGACTTATCTAAATTTCTTGATTTATTACTTTCTAAGAAGCTTTTCATGTCGCGTTCGGATAAGTTTGAAGACCAATACGAAGGCACTTTTAGCGAACCGACTTATGAAGAGATAAAAAAACTTGCCGCAGACAATCCTGAGTTTTTAAATTACTACAAAACACATCGCGAAAAAGTAGCCATTAGCAGCTGGCATATTAACGAATATGAATCTTTTGCCATGTGGCAGATTTTTACCAAAAACAATGAAGGTTTGGCCATTCAGTCCACCATTCGAAGGCTGCAGAAAGCGGTAAAACCTGAAAACAATTTTGACCAGTTTATAGGCGAAGTAAACTACATTGATTACAAAAAAGAATATATTCCGTTTGATGATTTATTCTTTCCGTTTTTATTTAAAAGAAAAAGTTTTCAATACGAAAGAGAAGTTAGAATTCTGAGTGACACTTCAAAAAGTGACATCAAATTAAACGACGGATTAAAAATCAACGTCGATATCAACCAATTAATCGAAAAAATATACATTCATCCAAAATCTGAAAACTGGTACAAAAAACTAGTCATAGAATTAGTAGAACGCCTTGGTTTTGGTTTTGAAATCGAAAAATCGGATCTAGAAAGTGATATATTGATTTGAAGTTGCTAAGGTTCTGAGAGGCTAAGATGCTAAGTTTTTTTTCTTGCCACAGATTAGAAGATTAAAAAGATTTTTTCAATATCTGATTATGTTCCGTAGGAACATTTCATCGGTAGAAAAAATTATATTGTTTTGGTTGATTTTACGTTCCATAGAAACGTTTGATTTCGATATATTTTTTTTAGCAATGCAACACTTCAAACGTTCCTACGGAACGAAAATTGATTGATCTTCATTTTTTTTCTACCAACCAGACATTCCTACGGAATGACGATTTGATGTATAAAAATGAAAAAATGCTGTTTTCATTAATGAAAACAATTTAAAAAAAGAGAGGCTGTTTCAACTTATTGAAACAGCCTCTCTTTTTTTTTAAAATCCTTCTAATCCTTTTAATCTGTGGCAAAAAACTTAGAACCTTAGCCTCTCAGAACCTCAGAACCTTTTAAATAGGTTTATAACTCTTCACTTCCCATTTTTTAGAAGCCAAATCTATATAATTGTAGTGCAAAACATCATTTTTATCGAATTGACCATTTTGGTTAGTATCTTCAATTGTTCTAAAATACAAACGGTTTTTAGATTCAATTAAGTTCCAATCTACCAATTCTTGTAAATCTGCTGAAACTTTCGTGAAATTCTCTCCGCTTATATCACTCAAGTATAAAGTTTTGATATCGCTAGTATCTATTTTACCATCTTTATTGGTATCTGAATCTGTCAGCGTGTAAACCATCACATTATTATGTGTTCTATCTGCAACTGTTTTTAAATACGTTGCTGTTAAAATCAAAACTGGTTTGTCTGATAATGGTCGGATAGAATCTGAATCTACTTTTTGGAATTTTAAATTCTGAAGATATCCTGTAATTTCAAATTCGCCTAAATTAGAAATTGTAAAACTCACATCATTAACACTCGAAGAACCATAACGAGCTTTTGAGCCTCTTTCATAAACTCTTAAATCTCCAACCGGATGAATTAAATAATTAGTGCCTTCCAACTGAATAGGAAGATCTGCAATTTCAATTTGGGTCGTATCGGTTTTGGTAATACTTACTTTATTTGAAGCACCGTAGCTTACTTTGGGTTTTTGAACTTCTTCTCGGCAGCTTATTACTGTTCCGATAAGTATAAGGGCGATATATTTAAAATACTTTTTCATCTACAATGATTATATACGATTATCAAATATACTATTTTTGATTGTATTTTTTGTTTTTATTGAATTTTACTGAACAATTGCGAAGCAGATTACAACCTCGCATTTATCTTAACGTTAAAAACCCTCGAAGTCATATAATTTGGAATCGCATATTGATTTTTTGAATACACATCACGAACCCAAGTATTCGTAATAGCGTTTTGATTATTGAAAAGATTGAAAATTTCCAATCCAACTGCTAATTCTTTAAAGTTTTTCAGCCAGCCTTTTTTTGTATTTTGCGTACTAGCATCTACAAAAACTTTTGCAAAACCAATATCAGCTCTTCTATAGTCATTCAATCGGTTTTGATATAAATACGGATCTGAATATGCTGGCGCACCACCAGGCAAACCGGTATTATAAACCAAATTCAAATATACTTTCACACTTGGAATATTTGGCATATAATCCTGAAACAGCATCGCAAATTTCAAGCGCTGATCTGTCGGACGGGCAATATAACCTTTGTCTTCGTAATTTTCTTCGGTTTTCAAATATCCAAAACTTATCCACGATTCTGTCCCCGGCACAAATTCTCCGTTTAGTCTAAAATCAAGACCTTGCGCATAAGCTTTTGCATAATTATTGGCAACGTAACGAATTCGAACATTATCTATTGAATAAACATTGACATCTGAAAGTGATTTATAATACAGTTCCGTTACCCATTTAAATGGACGGTTCCACATTTTAAAATTATAATCATTACTCAAAACCACATGAACTGCTTCCTGAGCTTTTACATTTGGATTTACAACTCCTTCCAAATCTCGTAATTCTCGATAAAATGGCGGCTGATGATATAACCCTCCCGAAATTCTAAAAACCATATCGCTATCCCAATCTGGTTTTATCGCAAATTGTGCACGCGGACTTACTACAAATTGTGTTTTTTCTTCTTCTAGAGCTCCCGCAACATTCCAACCCTGAAAACGCGCTCCCAAATGATACCAGATCTGACTCGAACCAATTTCTGATTGTTTGTTCCATTGCGCATAACCTGAAAATCGATTTATGGTATTAAAATTGGTCGCCCGAATATTTTGATATGGCAAAAGCGGTCCCGTATAAGGTGTATAAGGCTGATTATTTTTAGGAAGAATAACCAACGGTGGATTAATAGAAAACCCTGCCGAATCAACAACTTCCCACTCCACTACTCGATCTCGAATAGATTCTCTGGTATATTTTAAACCAAATTCCAATTGGCTTTCTTTCCAATCTTTAATTCCTTTTAATTCGATATTTGCAATTAAAGCATCGAGATCATTTCGAGCATGATTCAGCTGAGAACCAATTCCGCGTGTAAAATCAACTGCAGAGGCATTTTCTGGATCTTCGGCATTTACATTTCCTAAACGATATTGTGCCAAAATATCAAAATGCTCTTGTTCTGTAGTATGAAATAAAGAACTAATCAATTTAAGAGTCAGTGAAGGCGATGCTTTATAAGTAGTTTTTAAAGCACCAAAATAAGTATCGTATTGATCTTTTTCTTGTCCATCATAATAAACCGCCAGTGCCATCGGCTGATCCGCTGTTCCAAAATTTGTTTGGCGGACTAAAGGTTGATACGAATATTTATTCTGAGAAATATTTCCTAAAAAGCTCATTTGCCATTTCTCAGAAATATCATAATTTATATTGGTCTGAATATCTGCAAAAGTTGGTTTGTAGTTCGTTTCTGTATCTTGACTATTTACCAAAAGACTATTGTTTCGGTAGCGGACTCCTGTTACGGCTGACCATTTTTTATTTTTCGAAACCAAATCAACTGCAGCGCTTCCTCCTAAAAAGCTTGCCTCAAAGGCAGCACCAAACTGAGTTGGCTTTCGATAGGTAATATCTAAAACCGAAGATAATTTATCTCCGAACTTCGCCTGAAATCCACCAGCAGAAAATTCAACATTTTGAACCAAATCGGTATTGGTAAAACTTAAACCTTCCTGTTGTCCTGAACGAATTAAAAACGGACGATATACTTCTACTTCATTTACATAAACTAGATTTTCGTCATAATTACCGCCACGCACCATGTATTGTGTGCTCAATTCATTATTTGAATTAACTCCAGGAAGTGTCTTTAGAATATTTTCGATTCCAGCATTGGCACCTGGAATTTTTTTTATAGTTTCAGTATCAATTGATGTTATTCCCTGAACCCGTTTTCTATTTCCAGAAGAAACAAAAACTTCTCCCATTTGTTCTTCAGAATTGCTCATGATCGGATTAAAAACAAAAACTTCATTCGTTTTTAAACTGACAGTCAAACTCATCATTTTTAAAGAAAGGTGAGTAAAAATCAGAGAAACTTTTTTGTTTGATGGAATTGCAATTTCATAAAATCCATTTGCATCAGACTGCACATAAGTTCCTTGCGAAGAGACATTTACGCTTGCAACAGGATGTTTTTCTGCATCTAAAATCAGCCCTTTCACGCGAGCATTTTGAGCCAAAGCAATACAGCTGAAAAATAAAAAAAGAAAAGCGAATGTAAACCTATTGTAACTCAAAGATTTTGGTTTTTATTTTTGTTGACTTCTAAAAAAACGAGTTTCAAAGATAGTAGTATTTCCTACATTATCAACAACTTCAACCTTTAACACATTTTCACCTTCTGCTAAATATTGATCCTCAAAAGTATGCGTAATTCTTCTGGCTTTATTTTCGTATTCAAACAAAACCCAGCTTCCGTTTAGATAACCGTTATACGATTTTATTCCAGACAGAGAATCGCTTATTGTAAAATCAATTTTCTTTTGATCACTAATCCATTTTCCTTCAATTGGTTTTGCAATTTTAACAACTGGCGGAATCGTATCAAGAACTAAACCGTACGTTCCCAATATTTTTGCTTTCGCAGTAAAAACATCACCTTTTCTAATGGTTCCATTAAAACTTGTTCCTTTACCAATATAAAGCTTATCTCTTAGAGATTCTGGATAAGTATCGTCTTTTATGGTAATAGTAAAATTAGAATGCACAGGAACCGTATCATCGTGAATATAAACTTTGTTATTTTTCACATCAAAATTCATATTAAAATCATCGTAAAAAGTTCCAGCTGGAAAGAAAACCGACATATTATCTTTCTCAAAATTAGCATCTCTATTATATTTGATAAAATATTTTCCATTAACCGACTCTGACTCCACAAGAGGTATCGCAGCATCATATTCAATTGGAACTGTAATCGAATTCATATTTCCAAAATAATCCGATACTTCAATTTTGTAATTTGAAGTTAAATTAGGCTCTGTTTTTACAATACCGCGAAGAGAATCTGTTTTGATAATGCTTAATGCAAAAGGCGTTTTCATAAAAAGTTTCTGCACGCGCTGTCCCGATTTTTTATAACGAGAATAATCTATCAATGCATTTACATAACGCATTTCATCAAAAGAATAGGTATTAAATTGATAGTTATAATTCTGATTTCCGTTTAAAAAAGTCGACACATTAAAAACCCCATTTTTATTATGCGATACATCATCTGTATCTACCGCATTAATTCCGAAACCAATTTTTCCGTTTGCTTTCACTTTTGAAGCTAGATAAGTTCCGTCTTTTTGAAGCGCCATATTTACCAGCAAAGGCTGTTTAGACTGATTTACTGTAGCATTGTCCAATGGATAAACATACAAACTAGACAAAGTTGGCTTTTTGGTATCTTTAATATTTTGATCAAAGCCAAAGAAAATCGGGTTGATCACAAATTCTGTCTTGGTATCTCGAATTTCAAAATGAAGATGCGGCCCTTCTGATGAACCTGTATTTCCAGAAAGTCCAATTATATCACCTTTTTTAACAGGAAGCTCATCTGGTTTTGGAAACATTTCAATTTCATACGCTTTTTCCTTGTAATGCGTTTTTTTTACATAATCCAAAATTGGTCCAACTGGCGTTTGCAAATGTCCGTAAACAGATGTATAGCCGTTTGCATGAGTTATATAAATGCATTTTCCGTTCCCGAAAGTCGAAATTTTTATTCTAGAAACATATCCATCAGCTATTGCGTGTACACTTAAGCCCTCTCTTTGATTTGTTTTTAAATCAAAGCCCGCATGAAAATGATTCGGCCTTAGTTCTCCAAAATTGCCCGAAAGCTGCATTGGAATATCTAATGGAGGTCGGAAATAATCTTTTGGATATTGTGCTTGAGCAAATATAAAATTACAAAACAGAAGGGTAAGTACAGAAAATCTCATAAACAACATTTTTGCTAAGATAAAAAATTAACAGGGTAAAACCGAGGAAAATCCCCATAAAAACACAATAACTTGAATTTCATTTATTTGTCTATTTTTAATGTAAAAAAATCGATAAAAAATTGCATTAATAAAAAGGAATACTAACTTTGTATGATTAAGTAATGAATAGGATGTATAATGAGTGTAATTGCAGAAATAATTGATACTCTTGAATATAAAGTTGAAAAGCTATTTGAAAAATCAAAGGCTTTTGAACAAAACAATCAAGTATTACGATTAGAACTAGCCAAAGCTGCGCAAATTATCCAGAAACAATCTGAGGAAATGGAAGCTTTAAAGAAGCAAAATGAAACACTTAAGATAGCCAATTCGTTGCTTGGCAGCGACAATAACAAGAGAGAGACAAAGCTTAAAATAAATTCATTAATTCGCGAAATTGATTACTGTATAGCGCAACTATCAGATTAATAATATGGACGGAAAGCTTAGAATTAAAATATCAATTGCCGACCGCGTTTACCCACTTACGGTTGAACCGGCTCAGGAAGAAGGACTTAGAAGTGCTTCTAAAAAAATTGATGCTATGATCAAGCAGTTCGAAGAAAATTACGCGGTTCGTGACAAACAAGATGTTCTAGCCATGTGTGCATTACAATTTGCATCGCAAGTAGAACAAAAACAGATTGATAATGCAATCGATGGAGAGGAAACTATCGAAAGAATTAAAAGATTAAACACGCTTTTAGATCAATATCTCGAAAATTAAACGTTCTTTACAGAAACTAAGATACTGCCTACATTAGTTCACAATTGGTAAACTCAACACTAACAATTTAGAATGAGCAAATCGTCGCTACTATAGTATGCCCTCCTTTTGGCTGGGAAACTTGAACAGTGAGTTAGCTCAAAACTTGTCTTTACGAGTTTATACAAGCAATTAATGTAGGCTTTTTTTATATATAAACCCTAACAAACATGGACATCATAACGATCATCATTGGTATTGTAGGTATTGCAGCAGGATTTGCAATAGCTAAAATTATCGAGAAAAGTAATATTTCAAACCTAATTAAAAACGCTAAAAAAGAAGCAGCTTCTATCTTAAAAGACGCTAATTTAGAGGCAGAAAACATCAAAAAAGATAAAATTCTTCAAGCAAAAGAGCGTTTTATCGAACTAAAATCAGAACACGAACAAGTTATTTTAGCACGTGACAAAAAAGTGGCTGAAGTAGAAAAACGCGTTCGCGATAAAGAATCTCAAGTTTCTAACGAACTTTCTAAAGCTAAAAAAGTAAACGACGATTTTGAAGCAAGAACAGCTGAATACGAAAACAAAATTGAAGTTTTAGACAAAAAACAAGCTGAAGTTGAAAAGCTTCACAAAAGCCAATTACAGCAATTAGAAGTAATCTCTGGTCTCTCTGCAGAAGAAGCAAAAGAGCAATTAGTAGAAGGCTTAAAAGCTGAAGCTAAAACAAAAGCAATGTCTCATATTCAAGAAACTATTGAAGAGGCGAAGCTTACTGCACAGCAAGAAGCTAAAAAAATCATCATCAACACTATTCAAAGAGTTGGAACGGAAGAAGCAGTAGAAAACTGTGTATCTGTTTTCAATATAGAATCTGACGATGTAAAAGGTAGAATTATCGGACGTGAAGGACGTAACATTAGAGCGCTAGAAGCTGCAACTGGAGTTGAAATTATTGTTGACGATACACCAGAAGCAATTATCCTTTCTTGCTTTGATCCTGTTCGTAGAGAAATTGCGCGTTTGTCTCTGCACAAACTTGTAACTGACGGACGTATTCACCCAGCACGTATTGAAGAAGTAGTCGCTAAAACAGCGAAACAAATCGATGATGAGATTATCGAAGTTGGTAAACGTACCGTTATTGACTTAGGAATTCACGGTTTACATCCTGAATTAATTAAAGTTGTGGGTAGAATGAAATATCGTTCTTCTTACGGACAAAACTTATTACAGCACTCAAGAGAAGTTTCTAAGCTTTGCGGTATTATGGCTGCAGAATTAGGATTGAATGTAAAACTGGCAAAAAGAGCTGGTTTATTACACGATATCGGAAAAGTGCCAGATACAGAAAGTGATTTACCACACGCACTTTTAGGTATGCAGTGGGCTGAGAAATACGGCGAGAAAGAAGAAGTATGCAACGCGATTGGAGCGCACCACGACGAGATTGAAATGAAATCTTTATTGTCTCCAATTATTCAGGTTTGTGACGCTATTTCTGGAGCTAGACCAGGCGCAAGACGTCAGGTTCTTGATTCTTACATCCAGCGTCTAAAAGATCTTGAAGATGTAGCTTACGGATTCAGTGGAGTTAAAAATGCTTATGCAATCCAAGCTGGTAGAGAATTGCGTGTAATTGTAGAAAGTGAAAAAGTTTCTGATGACAACGCTGCAAACTTATCTTTTGAGATTTCACAAAAAATCCAAACAGAAATGACTTATCCTGGACAAGTAAAAGTTACAGTTATTAGAGAAACTAGAGCTGTAAATATTGCTAAATAATCTAAGAAAAAATAAATAAAAATAAAGGCTGTCAATTGACAGCCTTTATTTTTATCTACTATCTAAAGCTCTACATATCATTAAAAATGATTTTAAAGCTCGTTCCTACTCCTACTTCACTTTCTACTTCAACAGTTCCTTTCATCGCTTCAATTTGATTTCTGGTGATATACAAACCTATTCCACGTGCTTCTTCATGTTTATGAAAAGTTTTATACATACCGAACAACAAATCACCATAGACTTTTAAATCGATTCCAAGTCCATTATCTGTAATCTTAAGTGACTTAAAACCTTCTGGCTCGATTGCAAAATCAAAAGTAATTTCAGGATCACGATTTGGATGTGCATATTTGATTGCATTTGTGGTAAAATTCAACAAAACGCTCTCCATATAAGCCGGATTAAAATTAATCGTTAAATACTTAGGAACATTGTTTATAATTGTCACTTTACGCTGTTTATCGTAGCCTTTGATCGTCGAAATAGTTTTTTCGATATACTCGCATAGTTTTAACGGAACCACAGCAATATTAATATTGCTCTGCGTTTTAACAATTTGGGTAAGATTTGAAATAGTGTCATTCAAATCGTTAGAAACGGCTCGCAAATATTCCAGCATTTCTGCTACAGTCTGTTTACTAACATCGGCATCAATAAGATCTAAAATCGATTTTATATTTCCTGCCTGTGTATTTAAATTGTGAGAAACAATATGTGAGAAATTCAACAAACGGCTATTCTGATCGCTATACAGTTTCATAGTTTTCATAAGCTCAAGTTCTTTTTCCTTTTGAGCCGAAACATCTGTATGCGTTCCAATTACACGTAAAGGTTTTCCATTTTCGTCACGTGCAATCACTTTTCCACGGTCCAAAATCCATTTATAATTACCACTAGAAGTCATTACACGATGATAATTTTCGTAAAACGGAATCTTATTATCAAAATGATCATGAATATCTGAATAATATTTTGGGAGATCATCTGGATGCACAATTTTATCCCATCGCTCAGGATCGTCAAAAATATCAGCAGATTCTAGCTCCAAGATTTTAAGAGACAAAGAAGAATAAAAAACGCTATTTGTAACCATATCCCAATCCCAGATTCCAGCGGTAGAGGCATCGAGAGCAAATTGAAAACGCTCTTCAGAAATTCGAAGCTTTTCTTCCTTATCTTTCAATTCGGTAATATCTGAAACATGTCCGTAAAAAATCACACTTCCATTTGCCGAAGATTCTGTTTTTGAAGAAACCCTAAACCAGCGAATTCCTTTTTTAGGAAGAGTCGCTCTAAACTCTATTTCCCAAGGTTTTATTTCTTTTCTAGCTTTGACCAAAGATTGAAAAAAAAATTCACGATCCTGAGGTAAAATTCGATCGTAAACTATAAACTTCATATCGTTATTAAAATCTGCCGCAGAAAGTTCAAATATTTCATCTGCCGATTTACTTACAAGGGGAAATGTGTAATTATTATCCGCATCAATAACAAACTGAAAAAGCAGGTCGGGCATCTCGGCCAACAATTTTTTATAAAAATTATTTACCTCTAAGCAATCGTCATTTCCATATAAATCAAAAACCATATACTACTTCTTTTATGTAAATAAGATATTCAGAACTTATTCGGAAAAAGCAAAGATAAACTACAACGTTTTAGTGCTTTTTATTCAAATTAAGACAAAATTTTAACACAATATATAAATTTTCAAATCAAAAACATATCATACTGCAAAAAAATTATTTTCTTGGATGAAAACTATACATTACTTCTTTCAAAAAACTGCGATCCAGATGCACATAAATTTCAGTTGTTGTAATTGATTCGTGACCAAGCATCAACTGAATTGACCTTAAATCGGCACCATTTTCCAGTAAATGTGTTGCAAAAGAATGACGCAGTGTATGCGGACTGATACTTTTTTTTAAACCCACTTTCTGAGCTAGATCTTTAATAATCGTAAATATCATAGCTCGAGTCAATTGACCTCCTCTTCTATTTAGAAATAAGGTATCTTCGGCTCCTTTTTTAATATTAAGATTACAGCGGACAGCATTTCTATACAAATCAATATATTTCTGAGTTAAAGGTCCAATTGGAACAAAACGCTCTTTATTTCCCTTACCTGTAATTTTAATAAAACCTTCATCAAAGTAAAGATCCGAAATTTTGAGTGAAATCAGTTCAGAAACACGAAGTCCGCAACCATAAAGCGTTTCTAGCATTGCACGGTTACGCTCTCCTTCATTGGTACTTAAATCGATTGTTTCAATTAAAGTATCGATTTCCGGAAGCGATAAAGTATCGGGTAATTTGCGACCCGTTTTTGGAGCTTCAATTAATTCTAAAGGATTATCATTTCGATAATCTTCAAAAACCAAATAATTAAAGAAACTTTTGAGTCCAGAAATAATCCTTGCCTGCGATCTTGGATTAACTTCTTTGGCTACCGTATAAATAAATTGCTGTAAAGTTTCGTCGGAAATTTTTATTGGAGAAACATCAATCTGATTGGTTTCTAAAAACAGACATAAACGTTCAATATCAAAGCTATAGTTTTCGATCGTATTTTTAGACAAACCTCTCTCAATCCTCAAATACGACTGATAATCTTTTATATATCTGCTCCAATTCATATTTACAAAGTAAGTGATTTTTTGGCATAAAAAAACCTTCCGTTATCGGGAAGGTTCTTTAAATATTTAAAAATTCAGATTAGAATTTGTAAGCCAAAGAAATCTGGAAATTACCATTTTTCGCACTATCATACAAATCTTCTGAATCATCAATGTTGTCATCCCAAATAGGAGATAATCCCACAGTATAACGAAGACCAACTGAAAAATTATCAGTAAAACTATAACCTGCTCCGAAATTAAATCCAAAATCCACCGATTTCGTATCGTCTTTAATATCAAAACTATCAGATTTAGCTGATAGCAAAAAACCAAGTTGTGGACCCGCTTCTACGCTAAATTTTTTGTCAACAATATAATACTTCGCCAAAACTGGAACATTTAAATAGTTTAATTTTACATCCTCATTAGTTCCAAAAGGTCCATCAAATTTAGCTCCTTGAGTAGAGAATAAAAGTTCTGGTTGAATATAAAACTTTTCTACGACGTGGATTTCAGCTAAACCACCAATATGAAATCCTACTAATGAATTAGCATCTCTCACATCACCACCAACAATACTTGAAATATTAAGACCTCCTTTTATTCCAAATCTTGTTTCCTGAGCATTTGAGAATGCAAAAGCCATAATTGCAATGGCAGATAAAATAATTTTTTTCATTCTAATTTGTTTTGGGTTAAATTAATGAGTCCAAATATAAAAATATTCTTCATAAATCTATATTAGGAATTTAACAAATAAAATAGTAACTAATGTACTAATTGTTAATTTTCAATTAAGCCAATTTAAAAATTAGAGTTTAAACATAAAAAAAAGACCTTCCTTAAAAATTAAGGAAAGGCCTTTAAAAAACTAACTAAATGTTTTTTATTAGAATTTGTAAATTACACCAAATGCTACATCTCTTAAATCAGTTCCAAAACCAAAAGTGTTAGTTTTGTCAGCACCATGTCCGCCATTGTTGTTTACGCTGTATCCTAAACCAAGCCAAGTAGCTTCAATCGCAAAATGTTTAGACAAGAAATAGCTTAAACCTAAACCAATATTCGCACCAACTTCGTTCGCTTTATAATCACCGTTTTTTGAGTTTGTAAAATCAAGACCAGCCTGACCATAAACAGAAAATTGAGAAACTGGAGTAAAATAATATCTACCAAATGCCCCAACTGTAAAATCATTAGTTTTGTCATCACCGATTTTTGTCGATCCAAAACCTAATTTACCTCCAATAGCAATATTTTCCGTTACAAAATAACCTACACTAGGAACAATAGTAAAGTTGTTTTGTTTAGCATCTCCTTCTTTAGTTGAACCTACATTGAAAGCCCCAGAAACAAATACATCACCTTTAGAAAATCCTTCTGTTTGTGCGTTTGCAAAACTAAACCCCATTACTGCAATAGCAGCCAAAACAATTTTTTTCATAATTTTTAAAATATTATTTGATTAATATTCCGTAAAACTAAGATTCCGCTTACAAAAAAACTCCACAATAAGTTTAAAAAGTATTAAAATAAGGCAAAAATAAAGTCAGCTTGGACTTGTTGAAAATCAAAACTTTAAAAGAGAAAAAGAAAGATTTTATAGATTAAAAATCAATTTGAGTGGGAATTTTAGTAATTATTTAATCCAAATTATAATGCAATAAAATGCTAAATATGTAGTTTTGAACTTGAATAACATTTTAAAATACCAATTTTTAAAAACCTTTTTATGAAGAAAATACTTTTAGCAGCTGTTTTGTTTATTGCAACATCAGCGGCAGTACAAGCACAATTATTGAAATTAGGGGTAAAAGCCGGAGTTAACTTTGCAAGCCAGCCTGGTGATGCAACATTAAATGGTGTAGCGTTTGATAAAGATGGAATCACAAGCTTTCATGCTGGTGTAGTAGCTGAAGTAAAATTATTAGAAAAATTCGCAATTCAGCCAGAGCTTTTGTATTCTACTCAAGGAGCAACTTATAAATTTTCTGATGCTCAAAAAGATTTCGAAAATAAATTAGCGTATTTATCGATTCCTGTAATGGCAAAAATCTACATGACTAAATCATTAAGCTTAGAGGTTGGTCCACAAGCCTCATTTTTATTAAGTCAAAAAAATGATGTAAGATTTGACGATGCAAATACATTTGATTTTGCTCTTAATGCTGGTTTAGGTTTAAAAATTACAGAAAGCATTTTTGTTCAAGGGCGTTACAGTCTAGGATTAACAGACGCTTCTTCAAATGCAGACATTAGAAACTCAGTAGTTCAGCTTTCAGCTGGATTCATGTTCTAAAAGAATAATATCACATACTTTTATAAAAACCGCTCTAATTATTAGTGCGGTTTTTTTATTTTTACACTTATGTGTGAAATGTCATTTATGAAATGTAAAATGCATCACATTACTTAATTAAAAACGAAATTACTTTATGAAAATCTGCATTATCAACGGACCAAATTTGAATCTTTTAGGAAAACGCGAACCAGAAGTTTACGGAAGCCAGACTTTTGAAGATTATTTTGAAACGTTGAAACAAAAATTCCCAAACATCGAACTTTCTTATTACCAAAGCAATATTGAAGGCGAACTGATTGGTAAAATTCAAGAATGCGGTTTTACTTTCGACGGAATTATTCTGAATGCTGGCGCTTACACACACACCTCAATAGGTTTGGGCGATGCTATGAAAGCTGTTACAACTCCCGTAATTGAAGTGCACATTTCAAATACTTACGCGCGCGAAAGTTTTAGACATCAATCCTATTTATCTGGAAATGCTAAAGGCGTTATTTTAGGTTTCGGTCTAAAAAGTTATGAATTGGCTATACAATCCTTTTTATAGTATAATGTCATTTTGAGCAAAGTCGAAGGCCTTTAAGACTACTGACTTCGACTTTCCTCAATCAGACAAACTCTCTCATTCAATTTAACAAATTATTAATAAGCTCAGATTTAACTTATTATATTTTTGTAAGATAACCACACCTGTATGAGAAACTATACTTTATTTGCCTTTCTATTTTTTTCGCTTTCCAATTTTGCTCAAATAAGAGGAACTGTAACAGATGATAAGGGAAATCCGCTTCCATTTGTGTCCGTTTTTGAAGAAAACACCTATTCTGGAACTACCACAAACGAACAGGGAAAATATCAGCTGAATGTAAAAGAAGTTGGAAGAAACAAAATCACTTTTCAATATTTAGGCTATAAAACTCAAAAAATAACCGTCTTAGCAGCAACGAAAATTGTCAATTTAGATGTTAAACTCCAGGAAGAAAGTTTCGCATTAAATGAAGTTATAATTGATCCTAAAAACAATCCCGCAAACGACATCATAAAAAGTGCTATTGCGCATAAGAAAGAAAATCTAGGTAAAACAGGACGTTATACAGCCGATTTTTATTCAAAAGGAATGTTTAAAGTAAAAGATCTTCCAAAAAAAATCCTCGGTAAAAAAGTAGAACTTGGTAATGATATGGGCGCAAATTTAGATTCTACAGGAACGGGTATTTTATATTTGTCTGAAACTGTTTCAAAAGTTGCTCTTGAAAAACCAGACAAACTAAAAGAAAAAATTATTGCTTCAAAAATTTCTGGCAACAATCGAGGCTACAGCTATAACACGGCTGCCCTATCTAATTATGACTTCTACGACAACACTTTAGATTTTGATGTAAAACTCATCTCTCCTATTGCCGACAATGCTTTCAATTATTACAAATACAAACTGGAAAGCACTTTTTATGATGACAATAACCAGCAGATTAATAAAATAAAAGTTATTCCGAGACGAGATAAAGAACCTGTTTTTGAAGGCTATATTTATATTGTAGACGACAGTTTTGCTATTTATGCCGTTGATTTAGATATCAAAGGGTATCGAATGAAAAATGAATTTACAGAAGTAATGAATCTAAAACAGAGTTTTAGATTCATTACTAAAAATAAAATCTGGTCTAAAAATGCACAGACTCTGTCTTTTAATGCCGGTATTTTTGGAATAAAGTTTTCTGGAAATTTCAATTATGTTTATTCTAATTATGAATTTCCTGATGCTTTCGACAAGAAAACTTTCGGAAATGAACTTGTAGCTTTTGAACTTAATGCCAACAAAAAAGATGATGCTTTCTGGAATGAAATCCGTCCCATTCCGTTAACAATTGAAGAAAGTAATGATTATGCTAAAAAAGACAGTTTGCAAACCATTAGAAAATCAAAAAAATATACCGATTCTATTGATGCCAAAAACAATAAGTTTAAGGTTTGGGATATTTTAATGGGTTACGATTATAAAAATACTTTTAAGAAATATTCTTTTGATTATAAAGGTTTATTGAATGTTGCTTCTTTAAGTTTTAATACTGTGCAAGGTTTTAATTTGGATTCGGGTTTCTCTTTCAGAAAATGGGATGAAGAAAAAGGAACAAACACTTCTATAAGCACAACTTTTAACTATGGTTTTTCAGACGAACGCTTTCGCGTAATTGGCGAATTCAGCCATCGATTCAATACTATAAATTATGCGACAGTTTGGGGTTCGGGAGGAACAAAAACGGCTCAGTTTAATAGTGCCGAACCTATTTCTAAACTGATCAACTCTGTAAGCTCCTTATTTTTTAAAGACAATTATATGAAGTTGTACAACTTGGAATTTGTTGAAATCAATTATGGGCAAGATATTGCAAATGGAATGAATCTTACGGGAAAAATTGGCTACGAACAACGAAAACCACTTTTCAACACAACTGATTATTCTTTCTTTAAAAAAGATGATGTTTATTCCTCTAATAATCCCTTGGCTCCAGACGATTTTACAACACCTGCTTTTAATCAGCATCATTTGTTTAAAGCTCTTATAACAACTAGAATCAATTTTGGCAACAAATACATTTCTAGACCTGACGGAAGATTTAATTTCAAAAACGATAAATACCCGACGGTTTACCTAGCTTTTGAAAAAACATTCGCAGCGAGCGAAAAAAAGTATGAATATGAAAGAATTGGAGCTTCTGTTCAATATGATTTATCACTTGGAAACAAAGGTCTTTTAGGAACCAATTTTAGAGGTGGAAAATTCTTTAACGCCGAAAACATTTCCTTTATAGATTACAGACATTTTAACGGAAACCAAACTCATATTGGAACAAGTGAACGTTATTTGAATGTTTTCAACATGATGCCGTATTATTCTAACAGCACAAACGATAGCTACTTTGAAATGCATACAGAATACAATGACACAGGTTTTATCATGAATAAAATTCCGTTACTAAATCTTTTAAAGTCAACTATGAATATTGGCTTTCATTCCCTTGCGATTCCAGATCGAAAACCATACTCTGAATTCACTATTGGTTTAGATAATTTAGGTTTTGGTAAATTCAAATTATTCCGAGTGGATTATGTGCATTCTTACCAAGGCGGCATCCAACAAAATGGTGTTGTATTTGGATTGAAGATTTTGAATGCGTTGGATTAATAAGATACTAAGGTTCTGAGATGCTAAGATTCTAAGTTTTCTTTTAGTACTTAATAGTATTTTTTACCCGGCTAAGCGAAGTCAAAACCCAAGTGTAGCTTTTTAAACTTCAAAAAAAACTGCTTGATTTACAATCTGGTTTCAATTAGATTGTAAATCAAGCAGTTTTTTAAATTAATCTTTGTCAAAGTTTAAAACTTTGACAAAGAAAAAAAACTTAGAATCTTAGCATCTCAGAACCTTAGAACCTCTTTCAATGATAATCATCTGGCTCTATATGAATCAAAACATTTCCTAACTGTGGAATTTGTTCTTTCAATTTATCTTGCAGTTTATGAGATAAATCATGACCTTCTTTTACAGAAATTTTAGCCGAAACTATGGCGTGAAGATCAACATGATAACGCATTCCTGCTTTTCGGATATAGCATTTTTCTGTTCCAAGAATTCCTGGAACTGTCAAAGCAACGATTCGGATTTCTTCTACTAAATCATCGTTTAGGTTTTCATCCATGATTTCGCCAAGTGCAGGTCTGAAAATTTTGTAGCTGTTATATAAAATGAAAAAAGCCGCAAATAGTGCTGCCCAGTCATCAGCAGATTCGTAGCCTTTCCCCATGACCAAAGCAATGGAAATTCCGATAAAAGCTGCTACAGAAGTTATAGCATCGCTTCTATGGTGCCATGCATCGGCTGCCAAAGAAGAACTATTGGTTTGTCGGCTACGTTTCATTACCAAGCGAAAAGAATATTCTTTCCAGATAATAATTGCACCTAAAACATACAAAGTCCAAGATTTAGGTAAATCGTGTGAAGTTCCAATATTGGCGATACTTTCATAACCAATAATTGTTGCCGAAGTAATTAAGAACCCAACAACCAAAAAGGTAATTAGAGGTTCTGCACGGCCGTGACCGTAAGGATGATTTTCATCTGCCGGTTTATTCGAATATTTAATTCCAAACAGTACCAAAAATGACGCAAATATATCCGTCGTTGATTCAATTGCGTCAGCAATTAAGGCATAAGAATTGCCAAAAAAACCTGCGAGACCTTTTATAAGGGCCAGGCAGGTATTTCCTATTATACTAAAAATAGTAGCTTTTACAGCTTTTTGTTCGTTTGTCATTTAAAGACATTTTTTTAGCCACGAATTCACGAATTAAACGAAATTTAGAATTTATCTAATTTCTCTAATTTTTAAAATGAAATTAGTTTAATTTGACTTTAAAAATTTTGAATTAGTTTAATTCGTGGCAAATATTTTTTTAAGCTCTCACGATTTTTGCGCCGATTGCTCTTAAACGCTCATCTATACGCTCGTATCCACGATCGATTTGCTCGATATTTTGAATTGTACTTGTTCCTTTTGCAGAAAGCGCAGCAATTAATAATGAGATTCCCGCACGAATATCAGGAGAAGACATTGTTGTTGCTTTTAATTGAGATTCAAAATTATGTCCCATAACCACGGCTCTGTGCGGATCACATAACATAATTTTCGCGCCCATGTCTATTAATTTATCCACGAAGAATAAACGGCTTTCGAACATTTTTTGGTGAATTAAAACATCTCCTTTAGCTTGAGTTGCTACAACCAAAACAATACTTAACAAATCAGGCGTAAATCCAGGCCATGGAGCATCAGCAATTGTTAAAATAGAACCGTCGATATCAGTTTTTACTTCATACCCGTCTTTGTGAGCAGGAATATAAATATCATCATTACGTTTTTCAACTGTAATTCCTAGCTTTCTAAACGTATTCGGAATCAAACCTAAGTTTTCCCAGCTTACGTTTTTGATTGTAATTTCGCTTTTTGTCATAGCCGCAAGACCAATCCAAGAACCAATTTCGATCATATCAGGAAGAATTCTGTGCTCACAACCTCCAAGACTTTCAACACCTTCGATAGTCAATAAGTTAGACCCAACTCCTGTGATTTTAGCTCCCATCGAGTTCAGCATTTTACATAACTGCTGTAAGTATGGCTCGCAAGCTGCGTTGTAAACTGTAGTTGTTCCTTTTGCTAAAACAGCAGCCATCACAATATTTGCAGTTCCAGTTACAGACGCTTCATCCAAAAGCATATCTGTCCCTTTAAGACCTTCCTTAGGAGTTTCTACTCCATAAAAGTGATCTTCTCTGTTGTATCTAAATTTTGCACCAAGGTTAATAAAACCTTCAAAGTGAGTATCTAATCTACGACGTCCAATTTTATCTCCTCCAGGTTTTGGAATATATCCTTTTCCAAAACGAGCCAAAAGCGGACCAACAATCATAATCGAACCACGAAGCGCTCCTCCTTCTTTCTTGAAAGCTTCAGTTTCTAAATATCCAACATTAACTTCATCTGCTTGAAAAGTAATTGAACCTGGTTCGTTACGTTGAATTTTCACCCCTAAATTCCCCAACAAAGTGATTAATTTATTGATGTCTATAATATCAGGAATGTTATTAATTTTTACTTTCTCTCCTGTTAGAAGCACGGCACATAAAATTTGTAATGCCTCATTCTTTGCTCCTTGTGGAGTGATTTCTCCTTTTAAAGGAGTTCCTCCTTCGATTTTAAAAATTCCCATAGATCTTGTTTAGGTTCTTTCAAAGTTTCTAAGATTCTGAGATTCTAAGATTCTAAGTAAAAAAACTCAGCAACTTAGTAGCTTAGCAGCTTAGCAGCTTTTTTTTATTTTTGTTTTTGTTTATTTTTTAAGCATCTAAGTAAAAAAAACTTAGCAACCTAGTCCCGATAGCTATCGGGATAGCCTCTTAGTAGCTTTTTTTTACTTTTGATTATTATTTTTTTGAAATGTCTTTTTTTGACCGCCTTTGTTGTTGTTATTTTTGTTGTTCTGAATTTTTGGCTGTGCACCAGAAGCTGTTTTATTAGACATGCGTTTGTTTGTACGCATTAAGTCTGTTGTATTTAAAAGCTCTTCTGTGCTGTGTAATAAATTGATTTTACCTACAGATAATTCATATAAATGTTCAAAAATCACATCATCTTTTACGGTGTCTTTGTTCCAGCTTAAGAAAGATTTTTTCATGTGGTTGGCAATTACCATTACCAATGCATTTTTCATTTCGCCTTCTTCCCATTTATTGGCAACATCAATCATATATTTGATATTGTTACCATAAAATCTATACTTTGGAAAGTTCTGTGGATACTGTAAAACATCTGGTTTTAACTCCAAAACTTCTCTTGACGGAATTGGATACGGAGATTCTACATTCAATTTAAAATCAGACATAATAAAAAGCTGATCCCAAAGTTTATGCTGAAAATCTGGCACGTCACGCAAATGCGGATTCAGACTTCCCATAACCTGAATGATATATTTTGCGGCTTTATTGCGCGTTTCATCATCTTCGATTGCAGTTGCCTGATCAATCAGTTTTTGTAAATGGCGACCATATTCTGGGATAATCAAACGTTGTCTTTCAGAATTGTATTCTAAATTATACACAACGTCGCTTGCTGCTTCTCTTTTATATTTTTCGATCATAAGTTTATAATGAAACTATACCTTCAATTGTAGAAACTTCTTTGTATTTACTAATCACATCGTCTGAGCTGTGCATCGTAACGTCTACAGAAACACTGGTAAATTTACCTGTTTTAGATTTTGTTGTTTTAATTACCGCACCCATTCGATCAAAAGCTTTTTCGACACGTTCTACATTGTCTGCTACAGAAGGCACAATAAATTTGTATAAATATTCTGCTGGCCAAGTATTTGCGTTATCTAGCTCTACTTTTAATCTTTCGTAAAATTCGGCGGTATTTTTTTCTTTATCGTTCTCCATTCGTAATTAAAAATAAACGCAAATATACGGTTTTGATTTTAGACTTTTGAGTTTAGATTTTAGATTTTTTTGGGGCTTAAAACTTTGTTTTAAAGGAACAAAGTTACAAAGGTGTAAAGGTGCAGAGAAAAAAGCAATCGAAGATTATTTCTTTGTAAAATTTACTGCTATATTTGAGAAAATAATCTGCCGAAATCTCTCGCAAAGTCGCAAAGAGATTTCTTTAAGTTTAAAACTTTGCGTCTTAGCGACTTTGCGAGATTAAAAACACAATGCAATGAAAAAATTCCTTTTACTTTTTATCGTCCTTATATTCAACAATATTCAAGCACAAGAAGTCAAAACACTGACTTATTTCCAAAACGACACTTTAAAACTAGATTTAGATCTATATCTGCCAAAGAAAAAAGCTGGTGAAAAAATTCCGCTGATTATGTTTGCTTTTGGTGGCGGATTTTCTGGCGGAGAGCGTACAAGTGAAAAAGATTTTGGAAAATTCATGTCGCAAAATGGCTATGCCGTTGCCAGTATTTCGTACAGTTTATATATGAAAGGAAAAGATTTTGGATGCAAAGGAACTTTAACCGAAAAAATAAAAGCAATCCAAATTGGTGTAAGCGACATGTGGCAAGCGACAGCTTTCTTAGTTGAGAATGCTGATAAATATAATCTTGATACTTCAAAAATCTTTATTTCTGGAATTAGCGCCGGTGCCGAAATTGGTTTTCATGCTTCATTCTGGGATTATAAATTAATGAACTTATACAAAAGTAATCTGCCTGAAAACTTTAAATACAAAGGTTTCATCGGAGGTTCGGGAGCAATTCAGGATATTAATCTGATTACAAAAGAAAAAGCAATTCCGATGTTATTGGCTCACGGAAACAATGACGACACGGTTCCATACGCTGCAGGTTCGCATCGTTCTTGCCCGACAAATGCTTCGGGCTGGCTGATTCTTTTTGGCTCTTATGCGGTTTACAATCAAATGAACGATTTACATAAAGACATCGAACTAATCACTTTCTGTGGCGGTGGACATGAATTCTCTGGTTATCTTTTCCACCAAGGACAGCAATATGTTTTGGATTTTGTGAATGATGTTTTGAATGGTAAAAAATTCCAATCGCATGTGATTGTTCCTTCTAAAAATGGGAAAAGTTCCGGAAAATATTCATTTTGTGAATAGTTTTTTTGACTAAAGCCAGTTAAAACCAACGGCAATTCAAATAAAAATAGCTCCCGCGGAGCAAAATGTTTATAGCAAATTTCAATTTCTCGCATATCAAAAGCTCCAGCGGAGCGGCATATAAATTATTCAAAAGGTGTCGCCCCGCTGGGGCTTTTTAATAAATAATCAATTTTGTTTTCTATAAATATGCAGCTCCTCCGGAGCTTTTTAACCTATGACGTCCCTATTTTCTCTATAAATATGTCGTCCCTTTGGGACTTTTTTGTTTCGTAAAATTATATTCATAAAATAATTCCAAAAACAAAACCATCTCTCCTTTTTAGCCCTGATGGTAGCGAAAATCCTTTTGCTTTTTTCTTTAAAAAGCAAAAGATTGGAGCGGACAGCAGGAACCCATGACTGCTAAAAATGCCAAATCTTTCGCTTCAAGTAAATATTCTTTTTAATTATAAATAAGTTTAGGTAAATTTGCGCTTTATTTTTAGAATAGTGCAAAAAGAAATTATAGTCTTGCTTGGCGGACCTGGTACTGGAAAATCAACACTTATTAACGAATTGGTAGCTCGTGGCTTTTGCTGCTATCCAGAAATCTCTAGACAGGTTACCATGAAAGCACAACAGGAAGGCATTGAGCAGCTGTTTCTTGAACAGCCTCTTTTATTTAGCCAAATGTTGCTTGAAGGTCGTATTGAACAATACAAAAATGCTCTTGAAGAACCTGACAATGTGGTTTTTATTGACCGAGGAATTCCAGATGTTGTTGCTTATATGGATTATATTGGCGACGAATATCCGGAAAGTTTCGTTAAGGCTTGCGAGGACTATAAATATTCTAAAACTTTTATTCTGCCGCCATGGGAAGAAATTTACCAAAGCGATGCAGAGCGTTATGAAAATTTTGAACAGGCAGTTAAAATTCAGGAGCATCTTGTTGAGACCTATAAAAAATACGGTTACGAACTAATTGAGGTTCCAAAAGATACGGTTGAAAACAGAATTCTTTATATCTTAGACAAAATTTAGCAAAAGGTTTTAAAGTTGCAAAACTAGAAGCTGTTTTCTAAATTTTTAACTTTAAAACTTACGCAATGCTCGGAGCGCAGGATATTCTTCTAAAATACTGGAAACACGACAGTTTTAGACCGTTGCAAAAAGAAATTATCGATTCGGTTCTTGAAGGACAGGATACTTTTGCAGTACTTCCGACAGGCGGAGGAAAATCGATTTGTTTTCAGGTTCCAGCCATGATGCAGGAAGGAATCTGTCTTGTTATTTCTCCTCTGATTGCTTTAATGAAAGATCAGGTTGCCAATCTGCAGAAAAGAGATATTAAAGCAATTGCTCTTACGGGCGGAATTCACACCGAAGAATTGATTGATCTTTTGGACAATTGCCAATATGGAAACTATAAATTTCTCTACTTATCGCCAGAGCGTTTGCAGTCAGATTGGATTCTGGAGCGCATTAAAAACCTTCCCATCAATTTAATTGCTATTGACGAAGCGCATTGTGTCTCGCAATGGGGTCATGATTTTAGGCCTGCATATCTTAAAATTTCGGAACTGAAAAAGTTCTTCCCTAAAATTCCGTTTTTAGCTCTGACTGCTACAGCAACTCCGAGAGTTATTGAAGATATCAGAACGCAGTTAGAATTAAAAAATCCGAGACATTTTCAGCAGTCGTTTGAGCGAAAAAATATCGCGTACATGGTTTTTGAAGTCGAAGATAAATTATATCGTACCGAACAAATCCTTAAAAAGAATCCGCAGCCTTCTATTATATATGTACGAAATCGCAAAGCATGTTTGAACATGTCTTCTCAATTGCAATCTTTAGGTTTTACATCAACGTATTATCACGGCGGACTTTCGTCTAAAGAAAAAGACAAAAACATGCAGTTGTGGATGTCACAGCAAGCGCAGGTTATTGTGGCAACAAATGCTTTTGGAATGGGAATTGACAAAGACAATGTTAAAACCGTTATTCATACACAGCTTCCAGAAAACATAGAAAACTATTATCAAGAGTCTGGGAGGGCGGGACGAAATGGCGAAAAAGCTTTTTCGGTTTTGCTTTACAATAATTCAGACATGATCCAAACCGAACAGCAGTTTATAAACATTCTTCCCGATAAGAAGTTTTTAAAAACTATGTACATCAAACTCTGCAATTATTTTCAGATTGCATATGGCGAAGGTCTTGATGAATCTTTTTCATTCAAGTTGAATCACTTTTGCAATAAATACGACTTCCCTACCCTTAAAACGTACAATTCTTTACAATTTTTAAATCAGCAGGGAATTATTACGATGTCTCAAGAATTCTCAGAAAAGATTAGCGCTCAATTTTTAATAGAATCTAAAGAAGTCATTCGATACATAAGTTTGAATCCGAATGACGAAGAGATTATACTGGCTATTTTGAGAACTTATCCTGGAATTTATGACGTTAAATCTAATCTGAATCTTGGTTTAATTGCTAAAAAATCTCATCACTCGGAAGAACAAGTTACAGCACTTTTAGAGAAATTAAGAGAGAAAGAAATTATAGAATACAAGTCTAAAAACAACGACGCTACTATATTATTTAATGAAATCCGCGAGGATGATCTTACTATAAATAGAGTTTCGAAATATTTAGAGAAACAAAACGAGGTTAAAAAAGAACAGCTTTTGTCGGTTCTTCATTATATAAAGGATAACAAAACCTGTAAAAACAGATTGGTTTTGAATTATTTCGGAGAAGAAACAACTGAAAATTGTGGCATATGTTCTTATTGCATTACACAAAAAGGAAAAATCACTGAAGCCGATTCGATTGCAGACAAAATCCTTTCTTTGCTCAAAACAGCTTCGTTGACTTCGAGAGAAATTGAAAATCAAATCAAAATGGACACAAAAGACATTATTACGGTTCTTCAAGAATTGCTCGAAAACAATCATATCATTATACAAGCGAATAATAAATACACTTTAAAATCATAATGGAGAAATTGAGAATTATATTTATGGGAACGCCAGAATTTGCCGTTGGCATTTTGGATACCATTATTAAAAATAACTATGACGTTGTTGGCGTAATTACTGCTGCAGACAAACCAGCGGGACGCGGACAAAAAATAAAATATTCAGCTGTAAAAGAATATGCGCTTGCCAACAACCTTACTCTGTTACAGCCAACCAATTTAAAAGACGAAAATTTTTTAGCAGAATTAAAAGCGTTAAATGCTAATCTACAAATCGTAGTTGCTTTTAGAATGCTGCCAAAAGTCGTTTGGGAAATGCCAAGTTTAGGCACTTTTAATCTTCATGCTTCTTTATTGCCAAATTATCGAGGAGCTGCTCCTATCAACTGGGCTATTATTAATGGAGAAACTAAAACTGGTGTTACAACATTCTTTATTGATGATAAAATTGATACCGGAGCTATGATTTTAAATTCTGAAATCAATATTGAACCAGAAGAAACGGCAGGACAACTGCATGATCGTTTAATGCATTTAGGAAGCACAACTGTAATTGATACTTTAAAAATTATTGAAAACGGAAATGTAACCACAACAATCCAAGAAGATAGCGACGATATTAAAACGGCATACAAACTAAATAAAGAAAACTGCAAAATTGATTGGACAAAATCTGGAGCAGAAATTAATAACTTGATTCGCGGTTTAAGTCCGTATCCTGCTTCTTGGTGCTATCTAAAAGACCAAAATGAAGAACTTAACATCAAAATTTACGAGGCAAAACTACTCTCAGAATCACATTCTTATGAGACCGGAAAGTTAATTAGCGGTAAAAAAGAAATCAAGATTGCAATAAAAGAGGGCTTTATTCAGTTATTAAGTCTACAATTTCCAGGAAAAAAGAGAATGCTTGCTTCAGAATTATTAAATGGAGTGAGTTTTTCAGATGCTGCAAAAGTGTATTAAGGTCAGTAAAACAGGGGTTTGTACCTGTTTTTAATCGATAAACAACACTCTTTATGAACAAAAAAAGCAAGTTATTAACAATTTTTGCTAAAAATAAAGAAAACACTTGCACGCAACGGATTTCCTACTAAATTTGTGTATTAACAATTTTTTTTAACCAACAATTAATAACTAATTATTATGAACAAATCAGAATTAATCGATGCTATCGCTGCTGATGCAGGAATTACAAAAGCTGCGGCTAAATTAGCTTTGGAGTCTTTTTTAGGTAATGTAGGAACTACTTTGAAAAAAGGAGGAAGAGTTTCATTAGTAGGTTTCGGATCATGGTCAGTATCTTCTAGAGCTGCTAGAGACGGTAGAAACCCTCAAACAGGAAAAACTATCAAAATCGCAGCTAAAAACGTTGTAAAATTTAAAGCTGGTGCTGAATTAGAAGGTGCAGTGAACTAAGTAAGAAAGTTCTCTAAACTTATAATATAATTAAAACCTTCCTTCTGGAAGGTTTTTTTATGCGGTTTAACGATTTTTTTTGTGATTTTAATTTTTTTATGATTAAATTTAATAAAAATTGTAACCGTATGATTTCAGAAAAATTAAAAAAAGGACACCTGCTTATTGCCGAGCCTTCAATAATTGGAGATTTATCTTTTAATAGATCGGTAATTTTATTAGCAGACCATAACAAAGAAGGATCAATAGGTTTTATAATTAACAAGCCATTAAAATATACCATTAATGACTTGATTCCTGAGATTGATGCTAACTTTAAGATATATAACGGCGGCCCTGTAGAACAAGACAACCTTTATTTTATTCACAATATTCCTGAGTTGATCCCAAATAGTGTTGAGATTTCAAACGGGATTTATTGGGGTGGAGATTTTGAGTCAACCAAAGACTTAATAAACAACGGATCTATTAGTAAAAATAATATTCGTTTTTTCTTAGGTTATACTGGCTGGGAAGAAAATCAGCTTGAGAATGAGATGCAAGGAAACTCTTGGATTATTGCTGATAATAATTACAAAAATAAAATTATCGGAAAATCGACTACCCATTTTTGGAAAGAGCAGATTATTGAGCTTGGCGGTGATTATCTTATTTGGTCAAACGCACCAGAAAATCCATATCTGAATTAATTTTCAGAAATGGATTCGTTTAGTCGCTGCACTAATAAATGAGCCAGATTTGTTGTAAACTCCTTTTTTCGATATTTAGTTATCGGCTGTATTCCCGTGATTACATTAGTCAGAAATAATTCGTCTGCTTTTTGAAGATCAAAAGGCGAAATTATGTCTTCTACAACTTCTATGCCTTCAACTTTTTTAGCCAATGCTAAAATTTGCTTGCGCATAATCCCGTTTAAAGCACCTTCTGAAACTGGAGGTGTAATAAGCTTGTTACCTGTTACCATAAAAATATTCCCCTGAAGTGCTTCTACAACATTTTTACTATCATTCAGTAAAATACAATTTGCAAGATCATTTTCACTTGCATAAATACTTCCTGTAATATTGATCATCTTATTTGTTGTTTTAAGAGATGATAATAATTGTTTTGTTACATAGAAGTCTTTATACAAATCTACTTCGTATTCGTTTGTATTTATACTGTAGGCTTTATTTCCAAGAGAAATGGCGTTGATTAAGAATGAAATATCATTGCTTTTTGGAAGATACAAACCGCCATCATTTCTGAAAACAGTAATCCTTGCACGTGCTGAAGAGGCAATATTTAATTGATTAACCAAATTAAGAATTTGCTCTTCAAAATATTCCATTGTAAAATCCATAGGAATCGTCATTCTGACTACACGCATTGAAGCCATTAATCTAAAATAATGATCTTCAAGGAACAAGATTTTTCCGTTGACAATTTTTACTGTTTCGAATATTCCGTCACCATATAAAAAAGCGCGGTTTAGAGTTAGTATATTATCTTCCTTCGCTATATTTCCGTTAAAATTAATCATAAAAAAACCCTGAATTTTGTTCAGGGCAAATATAAGGTATAAAATAGACTTTTACTAAACAGATCCTATAAGATGTTTTAGATCTGAGATTTGATTCTCCCACAATTGTTTAGCTTCACCCAATTCATCTTTATCGGCAAAATCAACTACCATAAGCGATACATCTTTAGTCAATTCATCTACTAAAATATGAAGTTCAAAAAAGTACTCAGTATCCTTACTGCTGTCATCAACCCATTTAAACTTTACTTTTTCTCCAGATTTTTTTGAAGCTAGACGCGCTTTTTCTTGTGAATCATTCCACATAAAGGTAAAAAACTCACCTCTTGAATTAACATTGTCAGCAAACCATTCTTGTAAACCTGACGGAGTTGATATATATTGATACAATAATTGCGGCGAAGAATTGATCGGAAACTCGATTTCGTAACGTATTTTTGAATCCATGTGCTACTTTTAATTTTTTCGAAATATAAGAATATATGTCCAAAAACAATGCATTTTTAAAAATATTTTTTTTTCTTCATTTTATGCTTGTATGCTTTAATAATATTTATATCTTTGCACCCGCAATCAGGAATTCATGATAGCAGTCCAGGCGAGGTAGCTCAGTTGGTTAGAGCGCAGGATTCATAACCCTGAGGTCACGGGTTCAACTCCCGTCCTCGCTACTAGAAGGTAAAACCCTTAGACAGAAATGTTTAAGGGTTTTTTATTATTTTTAAATAAAAAACAATCCTAATTTTATGGAAGGAGAAATTAATTTAAGTACTATTTTAAAGAATCTTAATCCTGTTCTTAATGAAGGAAAATATGTTTTTACAAAAGTTGATGCTCTAGATCAGATTCCTTTTTCAAAGATTTTGTTTCTATTTAAAGAAAAAGAAGGAATCACTTTAGTATTAGAAAAACACTTTGCAGAAGAACTAAATCTTACTTTCTCTTATATTGCTTCTTGGATAACTTTAGAAATTCATTCTTCTTTGGCCGCTGTAGGTTTAACTGCTGCGTTTTCTCAAGCATTAGGAAATGCAAATATTAGCTGCAATGTTGTCGCGGCATATTTACACGACCATATCTTTGTTGATGAGAATGATGCTGTGAAAGCAATGGAAGTACTCCTGAAATTAAAACAAGAAAGTAAAAATTCTTTGTAATTAAAAAATCAAAAAATAACCGCAATAACTCCCATTAAAATAGTTATTTTGCAGATGCAATTTTATAACATATGGACATAGTAAAATTTAAGATCACATCTAAAACGATCAAAGTAGAAGTACGCAATTCTAACAATTATGTTTTTAATTTCAATACTGCTTTGGATATTGCCAAAGAAGATAAAGATGTTTTATTAAAACTTTACAATGCATTAGATCTTCTTTTTAAGAAAGAGCAAATTAGCGAAAACAAAAATTACATTTCGCCAAATCAGACTAATATATTAGACCAGATTTCTGCCGCAGATTTGGAAAAGGAAAACCAATAATTGTTTTTATTGTCCTTTCCTTAATACTTAATTAAAAGAATACCAAAAGTCCTTGAATAAAACATTCAGGGACTTTCTTTTTTTCCTGCTATTTTCTCTTCTCGTCAAAAAGCAGTAATTTTATCTGTATCCATAAAAAAAGCATTTTCTGTATCTGTACCCAAATTTTTAATAGCAATAATTTTGCTAAAAAAGATATGGAACCTAAAGCAGTAACACAGAAAAAAACAACATTTAGAGAAGTTTATGTATTTGATATGGAGATTCTGCAAAACATCTTCATTCAGAACATGCGTGAAAAAGCTGAAGATAAAATGATTTTTGGAATGCCTTTTCTTCTCTGCGAAAAAGACAATGAAATAAATTCGTTTGCCAGTTTAGTATTGGATGAAAATAATGAAATCGGATTTAAAATTTATGATAACGGAAGTTTGACAAATGAAGACAAAGCAGCATTTAATGAATACATCAAAAATTTTCTAACGAAAAAAAGAAGTGCCAATTTTAATAATGCTGAACAACTAAAAAAAAGTACCGAACATTTTATTCATTATTTAAACCTTTAAACGCTTAAGAAAAAGCACAATGAAGAATCAAGAAACATTATATTTAAAAATTGCAAAAATCATTGAAGATCAAATTCACACTGAAACTTTAATGCTTGGCGACAAACTGCCTTCTGTACGAAGTGCACAGAAACTATATAATGTTAGTCTTAATACCATTAAACAAGCGTATTTAGAACTCGAAAGCCGTTCTCTCATAGAATCTCGTCCAAAAACGGGATATTATGTAAGCAAAAGTTCACAACGCACAACAGCACTTCCAACAATTGCGAGTATAAACAATCATGAAACAGAAAATACACCCGAGGAGCTTATTGATAAAGTTTTCGGTACCATCAATCAAACCGATGTAACACAATTTGCACTTGGATTACCTGGGAAAAATTTTCTTCCAATTGCAAAACTTAACAAAGGAATCATCAATGCTGTACGAAATAGAAGTGACGCCGGCACAACCTATGAACCCGTTCAAGGATCTGAAGAACTTCGACGTGCCATTGCAAAATGGGCACTTGTTATGGAAGGAAAAATTACAGAAGATGATCTTGTAATTACTTCTGGCGCTATGCACGCCATGTACAATGCGCTTATGGCCACGACATCTCCTGGAGATAGCGTTGCTGTAGAAAGTCCTGCTTATTTTGGAATACTTCAAGCCATTAAGGCATTAGGTTTAAAAGCTGTTGAAATTCCGACCCATCCTTTGTATGGAATAGATCTCGACGCTTTAAAAAAAGTAATACCTGAAATAAAGGCCTGTTGTTTTGTTACCAATTTTAATAATCCGATGGGGTTTCAAATGCCTGATGAAAACAAACAAGAACTGGTACGACTGATAACACAATATAATATTCCATTAATTGAAGACGATATTTACGGTAATCTTTACTTTGGTTCAGAGCGCCCGAAACCTTGTAAATTTTATGACGAAGCTGGTTTGGTTTTGTGGATCGGATCTGTCTCTAAAACTCTCGCACCAGGTTATCGTGTTGGATGGATTGCTCCTGGAAAATTTAAAGATAAAATTATACGTCAAAAGTTGGTTCAAACGGTTTGTAATTCATCTTTATACTCAGATGTTATCGCAGATTTCTTAGAGCATGGACGTTACGATCATCATCTGAGGTCTTTTAGAAATAAGCTTTACAATAATTACCTTCAGATTAGTCGTGCCGTAGAATCTTATTTTCCAGACAACACCAAAATAGCGCAACCTAAAGGCGGTTTTATGTTATGGTTGGAATTGGATGAAAGAATTTCTACAACAGAATTATACAACACTGCCCTAGCCCAAAAAATCGTCTTTGCGCCAGGAAGAATTTTTTCGCAGTACAATCAATACAACAACTGCATGCGATTAACCTATGTCTTAGAATGGAATGAACGAGTAGATTCTGATTTGGAAAAATTGGGCAGAATAATAAAAAACAGTATTTAGCAGCATTATGAAGAATAAAGATCAAGTAGAAATAACAACTTACAACCCCAAATATCAAAAAAGTTTTAAGGACTTAAATATAGAATGGATTTCAACTTATTTTGAGGTTGAACCCAATGATGTAAAAGCGCTCGATCATGCCGAAGAATATATTATAAACAAAAGGCGGCGAAATATTTTCTGCAATCTTAGACAATGAAGTTTTAGGCGTCTGTGCTTTAATTAAAAGTGACGGAAAAAGTTATGATTACGAATTGGCAAAAATGGCTGTAAGTCCGAAAGCGCAAGGAAAAGGTGTCGGATTATTACTCGCTGAATCGGCAATAAAATGGGCTACTGAAAAAGGCGCTTCAAGAATCTATCTGGAAAGCAACACCAAACTGAAACCTGCTATCAAATTATATGAAAAATTAGGTTTTAAAGAAGTAGAAGGTCTTTCTTCGTCTTACAATAGAGTAGATATTCAGATGATGCTTGCACTTACCTTTTAGATTTAATAGCTTTTATAACCCGCAAATTATCTTTACCAATCATTTTGTAGAAATTAAAAAAAGCCTCAAATTCAAATAAATGAATTTGTGGCTTTTTTTTAAACAAAATCCGCTCTTTAATCAAATCGCTCTTTATATTTTTTGAACAAAGTATTCATTACTAAAAGCACTACTCCTACTCCCAATAAAACTAAGGCTCTTATTAAGAAATCGGCATTTGATAAATCGAAAAACATTAATCGAACGACACAAACACCTACTAAGGAAAGTGAAACATAACGGAAGTATTTTTCTTTTAGAATAATTCCGAGTATCAACAATCCTAAAGATTCCAAAATCCAGAAGAAGGTCAAGATTCCTTTGTCGAATGTGAGATATAAAAATAATCCAATGCTAAAAGTTGCAGGATAAATAATAATACTGTTTTTGAATTGAAAATCTTCGATAAACTTGTAAACGATAAAAATATACAGAGCAAGAAGTACAAATATAATGAGATACACAAACTCAAATTTGGATTCAAAATAGTTGAAACTAACAAAGGCCAAATGAAAATTAGCCAATAAATAATAAACAATACTGATTTCTTTTTTAGTGCTAATCTTTTTATAATAAAGCCAAGCATTTACAATCGCTGTTCCTGACCAAAATACTGGAAGCCATTTGTGCTCCAATTGTGAAAACATAATAATAGAAAGCCAAACGTTAATCACAATTTGATAATCGATCTGAAATGATTTTATAAACTCTTTTTTGTGAATCAGGAAAGTTAAAACAATCAACAATGCTACTGCCGAAAGTTGCAAAATCCAATCCAGTAAAGAGAAATCATTAAGGTTTTTAATGTTATAAAAAACAGAAGCCAAAATAGCTAAAACTCCTATAACTAATACTGATTCTGATACTAATACTATTTTTTTATAAAGAATCAAACCAAAATTGACTAATGCCAGAATCATAAACAGCAAGGGCAGATAAGCCATTTCTACCTGAATAAATAATAAAGCGATTACCCACAAATTTTGAACAATTGGCAAAACTGCAATAAACATTCTACCTTCTTCTTTACGACTTTTAGTCTGCAGATATACATATACAGCAGACAATAAAACACTTATAGTTTCTATAACATAGAGAGTCCATTGATTGTTTTTATTCAACTCAAAAGCACTTAAATAAATCGTTAGGAATACAGCAACAATTAAGAGTACAAAAGAGTAAATATTATAACGCTTGATATTTTCCATTTTTTGAAAAACCCAAAAAGTAACCAATGCCAAAATACCTAAATAAACAGGAATATAATTCATCTCAATACAAGAAAAACCAAAAACCAAAGCATTAAAAAGAACAAAATCAGAGTTTAGAACGTTGAAATTTTTCCATCCTAAAATAATTTCATTCGATTTATTTCTGATTTTTTCTCCAAAGAAAATATAGATTTCAATTGCAGAAAGTCCAACTGCGATTAAACCAATTTCGATATTATTGAAGAATCGCGTATTATACAAAAACACAAAACTTCCAAAAACAGAAAAAGCAAGACAAAACCCATATAATAAAGTTTGATTTTCTACAGAAAGTGTTTTTCGTTTAAACTGAATCCATAAAAATTCATGATTTAGTAAAGCGATTACAAACAATCCGAAAATCTGAACGATATAATAAGCGGCTAAATATTTATACAAAAAGGAGATTAACAAAGCATTAATCCCTATTATTCCAATAGTCTTAACAATAGAATTGTCTTTATAAAAGAACTTCGCAAACCAGTTGAGCGTTGTTACAGCAATAATTCCTGATGCAAAAAGAATATCTAAATTAGATTTTGGCTCTATAAGAATCAAAGTTAATCCTACGCCGATCGAAATTAGCAAAAACACAAATCTGCCAAGATCAAAAGTATCTATTTTGAACTTGAATCGTAAAGAACACCACAATAAAGCCAGAAATACTAAAGGATAATAAAACGAAATTTCGATAGTATGATACCAGCTTATAAAAAACAAAAACGAAAGTAAAACAGAGAAAATTCCATTTAAACTCAAATCCTTCTTGACAATGAAAGAATCGATTTCTAAAAATTCTTTTTTTATGACACAAAAAACAGGAACTATTAACGCCATAAACATTACAACAATAATCGACGCAAAAACATTAGTAACATTGGTCTGATTATAAGATGGATTAACATTGAGAATAAAAAAACCAAAAACAAACAAACATAAAATATGGTTGATGCCCAAAAATATTTTATGCAGTAAAATTTCTTTGCTTTTATAAACAATAAACAAACAAGTCAGAACAAGAAGATACAAGCCGCAGATAATAATATCAAAGCCAACTTTCCAATCATTAAGCATTATAATACTCAAAGCGAAGAGTACAAACGAAACCATTCCGTCTAAATGATACAGCCAAAAGATTTTTTTCTTTCTTGCAAAAAGAGCAGCAAAAAGACAAAGTATTCCCGCTACCAGCAAAACAAAAATTTTGATTTTACTGCCTGTTGAATGCAAAATTAAACCTGCCGCAAATAAAACCCAATTGATGAGATGCGTTAAAAAAGCAATTTTATCAAAATGTGTATTTGCATAAATACTGCGATACTGCATGTACATACAACTTACAGAAACCAAAATAATTCCGAGTATAGCAAACAAATTTTCTGTTGCTGTCAAGGCATTTGCTCCCTGGGTAAACCAAATATCAAATAGGATAAAACCTGAAATAACGATCAATAAATGATATTCCCATTTTTCTTTATACGATAAAACAATTCCAGCTGTTGCGGTTAATGATGCCAATAAAAATGTAACTAAAAGTTTTTCGGGAATTACACATAAAATTAAAATACTCAATATTACATGAAGCGATAAAAAAGTCTGTTGTTTGATAATATATCCAACATACAAATTGAGCGCAATTCCAAATCCAATAAGAGAATAAGCAATTGGAATATTAGCAATAAAAGTCAATGCAGGAATTTGTGAAGCTCCAAAACAACCAAACAAAAATAAACTTGCTCCCGCACTGCGCAGCCAAAGTCCTGTTTTAAACCATTTTTCCTTTCTCTGAAGAAAGTAATATGATCCAACTAGAATTCCAGCATAAAGCCAAAGAATTAAAATTCTAAACATTGGCGAAACTTTCAAAGCTGTGTAAATGCTTAAATAGCCAATTCCTAAAACCATAATTGCAGTTCCAAGAATTCCTGTCCAATTTTCGACAAACTGCTGTTCGAGCTTTTTCATAAAAATCGAAAAAGCACTTTCTACGTAAACTTCTTCTTCTCGAACTTGCGTTTCAGATTGCGATTCAAGAGCATTAAATGAACTGGTTTCTAAAATTTCTTCCAGTTCTGGAGTTTCATTTTTATCCAATCTAGGAAGTGAAGCAGATTCGAAGCTCACAACTGGCTCGATTGACTCTTCAATAGCTTCTTTTTCGTTTTGAACTTCCTCAATAACCGCAAATGATTCTGAGACAACTGGCGAGAAAACTTCTTCAACAGGATCTAAAAAAATCTCTCGTTTCTCAATTACAGATTTAGAGTCATCAACAATAAAATCAGATTGTGAAAGTTGCTTTCTAATCTCAGCTAATTCATTTTTCAAAGTATTAAAATCATCTCTATTTTTTCTGTAAAGTGAATCCAGATGATCATTTTCTTCTTTTAATTTATTAAACTTATTAAACAAGACAACGATACCTACAATTAATGCAAAAAGAATAAAATTCTCCATAGTTTATATTTTGGTTGGGGTAAATGTAGGAATTATTGGTTTAATTTTACTTTAAAAGAAAACATTTAAAAGGAAGAAAATCATTCTCCATTTCATAAAATGACATTTGAAATGATCTTCACTCTAGATTTAAAAAAAATACTACATTAAGTGTAACATTTTCTAAGAACAGCGTCAAATCTTGAATTAAATTACGGTTCTTTGTAACTTATTACATTCTCACTTGAGTTTACTCAAATTCTGAATACAATAATATTGACTCCAATGAGTTTAGAACTAGGAATCTAGTCGCGATATTTTCGTTATGGACAATAAGAAATTTATTTTAAGTTTAAAAAAAGGTAATGAAGCAGCTTTCAAAGAAGTCTACTTCAGCTATTACGATAAACTTATAAATATTGCCAAACGATTTAACTCTTCTGTATTTACTCCCGAAGATTTTGTTCAAGAGACTTTTATAAGATTATATAATAAAAGAGAACTACTTAACGAAGAAGTGCTGTTCGACAAACAGATATTTGTTATCTGCAAAAACATCATTATTAATCACGTTAATAGAGAAAGTAAAATAATACAGCTTAATCCTGCTCAAGTTGACATGCCTGAGGAAGAAACAGATTTGGGAATTTTTGAAGAAAGACAAGAAAAGCTTCAAAATTTTATTAGTCTGCTTCCGGAGCAGCAACAAAAAATATTCACTTTACACAAACTGGAAAACCTTAGCTATAAGGAGATTGCAGAAATAACGGATCTCTCTGAGAAGACCATTGCCAATCATATTTATCTCGCCAGTAAATTTATTCGAAAAAAAATAGAAAACCATTAGGAACTTTTTAGTTCTCGTTTGTTATACTTAAAAACAAGAACTAAAAATGCACATTGAAGCGTATAAAACTAATGTTAGAACAAAAAAAGACGCAAGCTTACTTGTAGCTCTTTTACAGTTTGTTATTTCTGACTGTATTATAAATTTTGATCGTCAGGGACAGGAAAATATCTTGAAAATCGAAACCAACCGCGACATTAAAGAAATGGTTTATCGTGTTTTTAATAAACACGGATTTCAGTGTCAAATCATTTAATAGCTAAAAAAAATGAATCAAGAAAAATTTGATGAGGAATTTGAAAAGTTATGGAATGAAAAACCTGAAGCACATTCAGATAATGAAAAAGAAGCTTCCTGGGAACAATTTCATGCTAAAACATTTTCAGAGAAGAAAAGAAAATTTAAGCCTTGGCGTATTTATGCGGCGGCTTCGGTTTTGCTTTTTGTTCTTATTGGAACTGGAATTTATTTTAACCAAGAACCTACTGCCGAAAACATAGTTCTTGCCGAAAACGTAATTGAAAATACTACCTCAGCAATAAAGTTTATTGTTTTACCAGATAGTTCAAAAGTCGAGTTAAGTCCGAAATCTAAAATTTCTTTCGGGCAAAATTTCGCTTCAAACAGAAAAATAGAAATTGTAGGCCAAGCTTATTTTAAGGTAAAAAAAGACAAACAGCATCCTTTTCAGGTTTTCTGCAACGAAACAACAACTACTGTTTTAGGAACTTCCTTTACAGTTAAAGAATCTGAAAACAGAGAAGTAACTGTTGAACTTTTTGAAGGAAGTGTTCAAATGAATGTGAAAGGCAAAGATCAAAAATGGATCTTGAAACCAGGTGAAAAATTTACTTATGGAAACCAAATTGCTTCAGTAACAGAATTTAGCCGATTTGTAGATTTTGACAACGAAAACCTTTCTGCAGTAAGCCTTTATATTGAAGAAAACTATGGCTATAAGGTGATTCTTCCGAAAGAAAATATGAATCAGAAAATTACGATTCGCATCAATAAAAAAGAAGATTTAAAAACAATTGTACAATTATTATCAGAAATGTATAACCTAAACTTTGAAATAAATGAAGATTTAAAACAGATCACTTTTCAATAAAAAACAAAAAAGGATGTAAGCCGCGAAACTACACATCCTCCTAATTTTCAGGATAACACGAGGTTAATCCGTTTAATAATATTCAAAAATACAAAATTTCATGAAGCATATAATTTCAGCGTGCTTTTTTTTATTCAGTTTATGTATGTCTGCTCAGAACGTTACAGTAACTGTAGATCAAAATGTAACTTTAAAAGAATTCTTCAAACAAATCGAAAGTCAAACCGACTTTAAATTTGCTTTTACAGATCAGATTGATACTAATAAAAAGTATTTTAATAAAAAAAGCACTTTTAAGAATACCGAAGTTAACAAGCTTATTGCGGAATTAAATCAAACTTCATCTGTACAATTTACGATCGTTGGCAGCAATATTTTTGTAAAGCAGAAATCTCAAGTTCAAAAACCAGCCAAAAAAAAAAGTAAGCTAACCGGTCACGTTTATGACGATGAAAGACAACCTGTTATTGGTGCCAACATTTACATAAAAGAATTAGAAACTGGTGTTGTTACAGATTCCGACGGAAAATATAGCATTGATGTACCAAACGGAAGTTATACTGTTCAGGTTAGTTATGTTGGATTTAAAAATGAGGAAAAACGTGTTTCTGTTTCCGATGATACCAAAATCAATTTCAATATCGATTCTGACAGCCAGCAATTGGGAGAAGTTATTATCATGAATAATAAGGCGGTTGACATTAAAAATACTCAAATGAGTGTTAATAAGCTTTCGATGCAGGAAATCAAAAAAATTCCTGTTGCAATGGGTGAACCTGATCCGTTAAAATCAATTTTAACTTTGCCAGGAGTTACCAATGCTGGAGAAGCTTCTTCGGGATTTAATGTCCGCGGTGGTGCTGCAGATCAGAATTTGATTCTTTTGGATGGCGCTCCTGTTTATGCAGACTCGCACATGTTTGGGTTCTTTTCTATTTTCAATGCCGATATTGTTAATGGTTTAGATTTATATAAAGGAGGAATTCCGTCAAAGTTTGGAGGACGTGTTTCTTCTGTTCTAGATGTTACCCAACAAACGGGAGATTTTGAAGAATATAAAGTAAACGGAGGAATTGGTTTAATCTCTAGCCGATTATTAGTTCAAGGTCCTTTAGAAAAAGAAAAAGGTTCGTTTATTCTTTCTGGACGTGCTTCGTACGCGCATTTGTTCATGAAACTGGCTGACAATAATAACTCTGCCATGTTTTATGATTTGAATGCTAAATTGAATTATCGTTTTAATGCTAAGAATACATTGTCTTTTTCTGGTTATTTTGGAAATGATATATTCGATATCAATGATCGTTTTGCTAGCACTTACGGAAGCACAATGGGAATTTTAAGTTGGAAACATAAATTTTCTGATCGTTTGAACAGCAATCTATCTACTTTCTACAGTGATTATAGATTTAATTTAGAAATTCCGATTGAAAGTTTTAAATGGGATAGCAATATTGCGAGTTATGGATTGAAGTACAATTGGAATTTCCAACAATCTGAGAAGTTTAAAATCAATTATGGTATTGATGGTTTGTATTATAATTTCAATCCTGGAGTTGTAAAACCGACTTCGCCAGATTCTCAGTTTAATTATATGCAGCTGGACAAAAAATATGCTTTGGAGGCTTCTGCTTTTGTTGATTTTGAAAATCAGATTACAGAGAAACTGAACTTCCGTTACGGACTTCGTTACAGCATGTTTTACCGTTTAGGAGATGAAACTATCAGCACTTACGAAAATGGTCAGGCGGTAGTATACAATCCGTTATACAAAATCTATGAAGAGGGAACACCAAACGGAAGCATCTCATACGGAAAAGGAAAAACCATCAGCAAGTTCAATAATTTTGAACCTAGAGCTGCTCTTTCTTATGCTTTTAATGACGAAAATTCGATTAAAGCGAGCTACAACCGAATGGCACAATACATTCATATTTTATCAAACACACAGTCTCCGTTGCCAATGAGCATCTGGACACCAAGCGGACCTTTTACAAAACCTCAGCTTTTGGACCAGTATGCGATGGGATATTTCAGAAATTTCAAAGACGGCGACTACTCTTTAGAAACAGAATTATTTTATAAAAATGTTCAAAATCGTATTGATTATATTGACGGCGCTGATGTCTTGGCTAACAACAATATTGAGCAGGTTATTCTAAACGGAAAAGCCAGATCTTATGGTATGGAATTATTGTTTAGAAAAAATACTGGCGTTTTCACAGGATGGATTTCTTATACTTTGTCTAGAGCAGAACAAAAAACTCCTGGAAGAACTCCAGAAGAACCAGGAATTGCAAATGGTGACTGGTATTTGTCAGGTTATGATAAACTGCATAATTTAAGCATTGTAGGAAGTTATGAACTGAATCCGAAATGGTCTTTTAATGGAAATTTCACTTTACAATCGGGTCAGCCGGTAACGTACGCAAATGGATACTACGAAATGGGAGGCATTCACATTCCGAATTATTCTTTGAGAAATGAAAACAGATTACCGCTTTTCCATCACTTAGATGTTGCGGCAACTTACACGCCAAAACCAGATAAAAAGAAAGGATGGCAAAGCTATTGGGTATTTAGCCTTTACAATATTTACAACAGAAAAAATGCTGCTTCTATGAGTTTTACAACCAATGAAGATACGGGAGCAAATGAAACCAGAAGACTTTCTATTTTCGGAATTGTACCTGGAGTTTCTTATAATTTTAAATTTTAATGCTATGAATAAATTGAAAAAATATACAATAATGAACAGAGCACTGGCATTAATAAGTCTTCTTTTTGTTTTTTCTTTTGCTTCTTGCGAAGATGTGGTCAATCTGGACCTGGAAACTGGTGAAACGAAACTGGTTATCGATGCCGAAATTATCTGGAAAAAAGGAACTGACGGAAAGGAACAAACTATAAAAATTAGTAAAACGGCTCCTTATTACAACAATTCTACGCCAAAAGTTTCTGGCGCGCAAGTACGAGTAGAAAACAGTAACGGAGATGTTTTTACCTTTAACGAAACCGAGGCTGGAGTTTACAAATGCACTAATTTTGTTCCTGTAATTGATATGGATTACAAATTATTTATTACTGCTGAAGGACAAAGTTTTACCGCAACAGAAAAGTTAACTTCTACAACTCCAATCACTAAAATCGAACAAAATATCGTTCCCGATTTTGACGGAACAGATATCATTGAATTGACTTTTTATTACAATGACCCAGCAGATCAAACCAATTTTTACGTAACAGATTATCAAAGCTCATTCTTGATTTACCCAGAATATGAAATTACAAATGATGATTTTTATAACGGAAACGAAATTAGCACGAGATACTCTAAAGAAGACAAAATGAAATCTGGAAATACAGTAAAAATTACCCATAGAGGCGTTTCTAAAAACTTCTATAATTACTGGAAATTAATTTTGGAAGCTTCCAGTTCAAATCCTTTTTCTGTACCTCCAGGAAATATTAGAGGAAATATTGTAAATACTTCTGATGCTAATAATTTCGCTTTTGGTTATTTTAGACTTTGCGAAGCTGATCAAATTGATTATTTAGTGAAATAAAAAATCAATTGTAGGAAAAAGAGAAAAGCCTTAAACAATATGTTTAAGGCTTTTCTCTTTTTCAGTCTTCTTTATTTATTTGATACACAAAATTCCATTTTGGATTTTCTCCAAAATAAGCCACCTCCTCTTCAGCCACTTTTTCTGCTCCTACTCTTGAAATTGCAATTTGTGATCGGATATTTTCTGAACCAATATGAAATTTCACTTTCGAGACATATTGAAAAAGATAATCCAGCATGGTCTTTTTCACACTTTGATTCACGCCTTTTCCCCAGCACGAAACAGCATAAAAAGTATAGCCTATAAAAATGCTGTCGTCTTCTTGATCAAAATCGTAAAATCGTGTACTTCCAAGAACATCTCCTGTTTCCTTATTTATAATTTTAAAAGCGCCTTTACTTTTCATGGCACCTTCAAAAAAGTTTTCAAAGACTTCTTTTTTCCATCTGTCTTTGTTTGGGTGCTGTTCCCAAATTTTAGGATCGGAAGCTACTTTATATAAAGCATCAAAATCTTTTTCTTCTAAAGGAGATAGAATGCAAAGATCATTTTCTAAAATGGGTTGTAAATTAAAATTCATACGCTCAATTTTCAATTTTAAAATTAATCAATATTTAAAGATTCCATTCGTAGTTTAGCCAATCTTTGTTTTCGTTTGCTCCAAGCCTTTCATAAAACTTTTTCCCCGCATCATTCCAAGGGGCAACAGTCCATTTAATTTGGCAACAATTACTCTTTTTAGCTTCTTCATATAAAGCATTCATTAATTGTTCTCCAATCTTCTGTCCTCTATATTTTTCTTCAACATATAATTCTTTCAAATAAATAGCTGGTTTATTTACAGCAGTGTAAGGTAGAAAATAGTATACTAACATTCCTGCAATTTGTTCTGCATCTTCTGCAACAATACAATAAAAATCGGGTGGACTTTTTCTAAATCCACTTTCGCGGACAATCTCCGGCGTAATTGCAAAAACATCAATATACTTTTCAAACACTGCCAAATCTTGCATTAAAGCCCAAATTTTTTCAGCATCTTTTTCAAGAGCTTTTCTTATTATGATATTGAATTCATTCATACTATTTTATCTTTTAAACTTCAAAATTAAACTTATATTGGATTATATTTGTAGTCCAATTTACTTAAAATGAATAGTCCAATTTTAAAGATAATTTTTAATGGTCTTCATCTTAATTCAGATGGAGATAAACCTATATATCTTCAATTAGCTGAAGTTTTATTGCTTTCCATAAAACGAGGAAAACTTCAGACAGGGCAAAAATTGCCTTCTTCTCGAGATATAGCAGTTTTTCTTGGCATTAATAGAATTACGGTTTCTAAAGCATTTGAAGAATTACAAAATCAGGGTTGGCTTGAAAGTTTTACTGGACGTGGGACATTTGTATCTGCTCATATACCTGAGATAAAACCTGAAAAACTTCAGGATAAATCTAACAAAGCACAAAAAACAGCAGGTTTTACGGTTGAAAAACTGCAATATTTAGAAAACTCTTATTTTGTTTCCACAGCTCAACTCCATTTTGATGATGGTTTTCCAGACCCGAAATTGGCTCCTTTAAAAGAACTTTACCGAGCTTATCGCAATCAATTAACTCGAAGCGGACTTTACGATAAATTTGGAAGTTACGGCAATCCCGATGGATCAGATTATTATAAAGAAGCTATTTCAAAATATTTAAATGAAACACGTGGTTTAAAAACTACTTCCCGAAATATATTATCAGTACGAGGAACTGTTATGGGAGTTAACTTGGTCTGTAATGCACTTATACATCCTGGCGATATTATTGTATCTGGTGTTCCTGGATGGCGTCGTGCCGAAAACAATTTTCTTCATGCAAAAGCCCAACATATCAGAATTCCTGTTGATGAATATGGTTTGGTTGTGGAAGAATTGAAAAAGATCTGCCAGAAGAATAAAATACGAATGGTATATATTACACCTCATCATCATTATCCGACAACTGTTGCGCTTCGTATTGACCGTCGATTAGAATTATTAGAACTCGCGAAAGAATACAGTTTTATTATTCTTGAAGATGATTATGACTTTGATTTTCATTACAACAATCGTCCTCTACTCCCTTTAGCAAGCGCTGATGAAAACGGAATGGTTATTTACTGTGGCTCTTTTAGTAAAAGTTTTTCTCCTGCTTTCAGAATGGGTTATTTGGCCGCTCCAGAAAATGTAATTGAACATTTGACAAATGTTCGAGTACTTTTGGACCGACAAGGCGATCACATACTTGATAATGCTATGGCGGAAATTATAAATGATGGAACTGTACAGCGATATCTTCGAAAATCTCTAACCATTTATGAAGAAAAACGAAATCAGTTCTGCAATTTATTAAATAGTGAATTAAAAAGTGCTGTTGATTTTTCTATTCTGCAAGGAGGCATGACGATTTGGACTAAATTTGATAAATCAATTAATTTAGAACTGTTAGCAAAAGAGGCCTATAAAAAAGGATTGTATTTTTCTGACGGAAAAGTGCACCGATATTCAAATTATAATGAAAACGGAACTAGGCTAGGTTTTGCTTCTTCTTCTAAAGAGGAATTAGAAAAAGGAGTCGAAATATTGAAAAAACTAATCTAAAACTATAGCACTAATTCTTCAAAAATTGGATCTTGCAAAAGCGAAGCATACAAAGATTCTATAGCATGTTTAGAGCCGTGTATCTGCCATTCTAAAATAATATGATCTACAGTACGGTGTTGCACTAACAGTTTAGATTTTATACCATAAGTAGAAAAAAGTTCTTTGCATCTTGCGTGTCCTGCGTCTGAACGTTTAAAGGTTATTCGAAGCGTTTTATGTTCGTTGATTAGGTCAATTTTATCTTGAAGAAAAGTTAGCATCGTTAGAATTATAAGAATCATAAGTGCCGCGCAAGCCGAAGCAAAATAATAACCCGCTCCTACTCCCATACTAACCGCCGCAACCGACCATATTGTCGCTGCTGTTGTAATACCAGAAACATGATTGTCTGATCTAAATATTACTCCCGCACAAAGAAATCCTAAACCAGTAACAATATTAGAAGCGATTCTATCGGGATTTCCAGGCCCACCAATCCATTCTGACATTAAGGTAAAGAAACAAGCTCCAACAGAAATCATTATTGTAGTTCGCAAACCCGCAGCTTTTCCTCTATACTCTCTTTCGGCTCCGATTAGCGCTCCCCAAAATGCGGCTAAAAGTAATCTTATGACAATTTCTATTTCCATTTATGTCTTTTAATTTTTCAAATTAAAATTAAGGAAAAAACATAAAAAAAACCTTCAAAATCAAAAATGACTTTGAAGATTTTTCACTTTATCTAACTTTATCTTATTTATATTCTTCCTCTTTTTGTTTGTACCAATCTTTCATTACATAAAAAGCTTTCTTTTTTATTCCGTTATTCGATATTAAACCTTTGCGATTAAAGAAATCCTGAATATCTGCAAGCTGTCTTCTTGGTGATCTAAAGTCAACGAGAATCCAAGGTGAAACTCCGGCCAAACCTTCAATTCTATTAAACATTTGCGTGTTTTGAATGTACAATTCTTCCTGATACTCTTCGTTCCAGCGTTCTTTCTTATCTCCATGTAAACCTTGTAACGCTTCGCCACCAAATTCACTTATGATAACAGGCTTGTTGTACGGAATTACCCATTGCATGTCTTTACAAGATTCATTAGTTCCTCTGTACCAGCCCAAATATTGGTTAAAACTTACAATATCAACATATTCGTTCATATTATCATGAAGCGTATTGATATTATTGGAACTCGAAGTAACTTCCATCGCCATACTTATTAAACGAGAATTATCTTGTGTGCGTGCGTATTTTGCTAATTTGCTTAAAAAAACATCACGATCATCGCCATGAGGCGTTTCATTGGCAATTGACCAAATTACAATTCCGCAACGGTTTTTATCTCTGTAAATCATGTCATGCAATTGGCGTTCGGCATTGGCATACGTATCCGGATTTGTCCACGAAATGGTCCAATAAACTGGCACTTCAGACCAAATCATCAATCCCATTTTTTCGGCTTTTTTAACCATATTTTCGTTGTGTGGATAATGCGCCAATCGAACATAATTACAGCCCAATTCTTTTGCCCAAGTTAGCAATGTAATTGCATCTTCTTCAGACCAAGCTCTTCCAGATCTAGAAGGCGCTTCTTCGTGAATGCTGATTCCGCGTAAAAAGACTTTTTTCCCGTTTAAGAGAATTTCTTTGCCTTTAGTTTCAATAGTTCTAAAACCAATTTGATCAGTAATATTTTCATCTGCTTTAGAAATGGTTACATCATATAATTTTGGCTTTTCAGGCGTCCATAAAACAGGATTGGCTTTGATTTCAAAATACGCTATTCCTTTAGCATCGGTCGTAACGCTTTTTTTAATTTTCAATTCTGGAATGGAAACCGAAACTGTTTGATTTGCCGATTCGCTGTTTAGTTTTATCCAAGCCGAAATTTTTCCTTTTTCTTTTTTATCCAATTGAACCAAATAATCTTCGATATACGTATTCGGAACTTGAGCCAGAGTTACATCTCTTGTGATTCCGCCGTAATTCCACCAATCCATGTTTACCGTTGGAACGTTGTCTTTATGGCGTTTGTTATCGACTTTTACTACTACGAAATTGTTTCCTTCAACTAATAAATCGGTTACATCAAAATTGAAAGGTGTATAACCTCCAATGTGTGTTCCTGCCAATTTTCCGTTTACGTAAACTTTCGCATCATAATTGACTGCCCCGAAATGAAGAATTCCTTTAGATTTTGCATCTTTTTTATAATTAAAGTCTTTCTGAAACCAAACCGTTCCTTCGTAAAAAAACAATCTTTCATCTTTCGAATTCCAATCAGACGGAATATCCATTACTGCTGAGGTCGCAAAATTATATTCGCTCAGTTCTGTGGTGTTCCATTTTTTATTTTCAAAAAATCCGTTGTCTTTAAAAGGCTCTAATCGGTAATTAAAATATCCGTTTTCGAGAGGATCTACAATATATCTCCATTTTCCATTTAAAGTAATATTGTTTCGAGCTGAAATATTAGACACTAACGGGATTTCCTGCGTCACAGCTTTTCCCATCAGCAAAAAAGCACAACACAGCATTGCAATTTTCTTCATAATAAAAATCATTTTGGTTTCAATAGTTAATTCGTTTTTCATCAAAAAATGAAAACCATAAAGTTAAAAAGTTTCTCAAATGCAGAGGTAAACTACTGTCCTTTGATTAGCCAAAATAACCCATCAAATACTTATCAGTTTTATGTTAGAATGAGTATTCTTGTTGTTTGTGGACTGTATTTGTTTAAAAACTATATGTCTCGATAAAGATTAATGTGTCGCTCCTACGGAGCAACTTCCTAAAAAGACAAAAGCCATTTCAATTAAGAAATGGCTTCTGATTCTTTTATCAAACCTAAAATTTTACCATAAGCAATTGCGGCTTTATGAACTTGAACCGTCCAGTCTTCGGCGGCATTATCATCGGCTCCGTCAGAAATATATTTTAAGCTTAAGAAAGGAATATTTTCTTTCATGGCAATCATAGCAAGAGCGTAAGCTTCCATATCGACAACATTGTATGCATCTGAGCAATGTCCCATTTCGAAATTATCTCCAGTTCCGCAGATTCCTTCTTGAAGATCGTCCATTAATAAACCATATTCTAAAACTGGCGGCAAACCCGAAAGAGGTGTTTCGTATAAAGCAAAACCCAAACCACGAACGTCCATATCTCTTTGAACAAATTTGGTACAGCAGATGACATCTCCTTTTTGAAAACAGCTACTTCCTGCCGAACCCAAATTAATAATTACGGACGGCTTTTTCTTTTGAATCGATTTTGTCAATTCGTAAGCAGCATTTACTTTCCCGATTCCTGTAAATAAGACATTTTGGTCTTTAAAAACTTCTGCTGCTTCAGATTCAAGCGCAAAGCAGAATAATATATCTTCAACAGCAAATGATGCCGTTTGGTTAATTTGTATCATGTGTAATTTATTTTCGGTTTACAAAAATACGCTTTAAAATTTACGCCGCTGTAACCTAAATTTAAAATCAAAAAAAGACGTTAAAGTCTGTTTTCTCTATTGGATTTTATGATTTAAAAAATACTTTTGCTACAACCAGAAAAAAATGTCTAAAAACCAGAAAGAATAACTGCATGGATAATGAAAAATTTATTTTCTGCCTTGAAGGCGTTAAAGATATAGACGATCATACCCCGACCAATGTGGTAAAATGTCTGGAAGAGCTGGCTATTGACCAAGGCATTTCAAGCATCCATAAAACCTGCGACACGATTGAAGGTTTAGAAGAAAGCTTGAATATTTTACTTTACGAAGATCATAATTTCAAAGATTATGAGATTATTTATTTGGCAATGCCAGGTCAGGAAAACAATATCTGCCTTCACGATTATTATTACAGCATCGAAGAAATTGCCGAATTGTTTGAAGGTAAAATGAAAGGCAAAATCATTCATTTTGCCAATCTTAAGGTTTTAGATTTAAACGAAGAAGAAGCACAATATTTCTTAGATATTACTGGAGCAAGAGCCATTTCTGGCTATGGTTCTACTTATAATAAAATTGCCAGTTGCAGTACCATCGACAAAGCTTTTTTTAGTTTGTATCAGGAAAACGACAACTTAATTGAAGTCGTTGAAGATCTTTACGCGAAACATTACAATTTATGCAAACTGCTTGATTTTAGATTGTATTATTAAAATGAAAAAGCAGGCAGAGAAAATAAAAACCTATAATCCAAAAGGATTTCGAGAAAAGTTTCTGGGAGAAGACAATCCTATTCACTTACTTTTCAAATCGAATTCGGATCATTTTTTCTGTCTCGAAATCGAAGAAATGATGCAGATGCAGCATCCTGTTCCGCCTTCGAAACATTCTTGCCATACTTTGATTTTTATTTCGTCAGGTCAGCATGTTATGAAATTGGGTTATCAGGAATATGCCACGACCGATAACGAAATAATTATGGTTCCGGCTGGTCAGATTTTTTCGCTTGATAATGTTAACAATATTCATAAAGGATTTATCTGCCAATTTCATCCTGATATTTTGATTCGGAAATATGGAAGTCGTGAACTTCTTAACGATTTTGATTTTCTAAAAATTTCGGGAGATCCAAAAATAAAACTAGCAACTGAAGATGTTGGCGCCATAACCAATATCTTGGAACGATTGAAAAAGGAATATTCAGAAACTACAATTGCAGATTTGAATATTGTACAATCTTATCTCATTACTTTGTTTTATGAGATGAATAAAAATGCTGTGAAAACTGTGAAAAATATTTCGGCAGCAGAAGCAATCACAGCAAAGTTTAAAGAGCTAATTCATGATCATATAAAAACACAGCATCAGGTTAATTATTATTCATCTCTACTAAATGTTACTCCAAACCATCTGAATAAATGTGTTAAGACCATAACAGGAAAATCTGCTGTTAAATGGATTGACGAAAACATATTGCTTGAAGCTAAATATTTATTGTTTCAAACCACACTTTCTGTAGGTGAAATCGCAACGCAAGTAGGCTTTGAAGATCAATCTTACTTTAGTCGTTTCTTTAAAAAAACAGAAGGAATTTCTCCTATTCGTTATCGAAAAATGATTGATAAGTCCTAATTATTGATTAGAGAATCCTAACAAATATGTAGACGTTTTTCAGAAATTTGCTACCTCAAAAATGCAAATTATGATTTATGTTTTTAAAACTTCCGTTGATAGCGAGGCCAAATTTGAATCGGCTTCTGCGCTTCTAAATGAATTATTACCTGATTCTTTGTGGAATTTTGACCTAGAAGATTGCGACAACATTCTGAGAGTCGACAGCGAATTGAATGTTGCAGCCTTACTTGAAAATAATCCTGTATTCGATTGTATCGAATTAGAATAACTCTTACATGCCTTTTTAAATTTATATGGAATCAAAATTATACCAAAACCGAACTTTTGAAACGATTGATTATTCGGATCAAAGTTTAGCCAATACCGAATTTGTAAACTGCGAATTCATAAACTGCAACTTTTCTAAAAGTGATTTGAGCCATAACGACTTTCTAGATTGCACATTTAAAAACTGCAATCTTTCGTTGACAACTTTGCGAAATACGGGATTGAAAAACATCAAATTTATTGGCTGTAAATTAATGGGACTTGACTTTAGTGCCTGCAATAGTTTTTTGTTTTCAATGAATTTTGAAGATTGCGTTCTAGACTATTCTACTTTCATTTACAAAAAACTAAAGAAAACCAATTTTACAGATTGCCTTTTAAAAGAAACTGATTTCTCAAATACCGATTTATCTTTTGCCGTTTTTAAAAATTGTGATCTTTCTGGCGCCACTTTCGTGGAAAGCATTTTAGAAAAAACAGATTTTAGAAGTTCTAGAAACTATGCTTTTGATCCGTCAGAAAATAAGATTAAAGGAACAAAGGTTTCGCATACGGCGCTTGCAGGTTTATTAGAAAAATTTGATTTATCTATTGAATGATTTTTTAGTTTTCAGTCTCAGTCACAGTTTTCAGCGACTGAGACTGAAAACTAAAAAAGCGGGATTACAAAGTAAATTGTATCCCGCTTTTCTCTATTTAATCAACCACGATTTTTTATTTTATCCAACGTGGATCTCCTACTTTTCTATCAATTAATGTTTGATTCTTAATAGTAAAATCACCCGTTGACGCACTTGTAAATTGAGGATCTAATACAGTTGCAGAAGCATCTGGTCTATTGTTACTTGCTGTAGACTGTAAATTAGGCGAATTGAAATTATTATTATTTGAGAACGTCGGAACGGCTGTTGCAGTAGTATTTGTATAAACTGCTGATCCAACATTTAATATCGTATTACGCACTATTAAAGCATTTGTAACAAAGCGTACATACAAGATTCTACTAGCAGCTGGAAGTGTTGGAGCATAAATTGTACATCCATCAATTAGCACATTGCTTGTTAATCCTGTTCCTGTTAGCCCTGCTGCTGCATCTAAACGTATGAAATCACGAGATGAACAAGTGTCAAATGTACTTTTTGTTAAAGATACATTTGCTACATAAGTAGTTCTGAAATCGATAAAATCAGCACCAGAAGCAGTATTTACATTTTTAATAATACTATTATCTACAGTGAACGATTTTAGTTTTGCCGATGCATTTCCATACATTAATTGAGATGGGAAATCATGAACATAACTGCCACTAATTAATACATCACCTAATTGTGTTGTAGCTGGCGAACTAATTGCAATCGCCCCACCAGTCGTTCCTGCTCCACTTAAATCGATATCAACTAAAGAGAAATTAACTACTTCGCTTGCATTATTAGGGTTGTTAGCAAGAGTGAAATTGAACTTAAGTTTTGGCTTATCGCCTGGTCTCAAACCTCTTAATGTCAATGTTTTATTTACTGCAATTGTCCCTGTTTGAGCTGTATAATCACCTGGCATGAAAACTAAAACAGATCCAGAAGGTGCGTTAGTAATTTTTTGAAGCACATCATCTCCTAATTTAACTAATATTCCAGTTCCAATATCTATTCCTGTTGTAAATGTTGCATCACCTCTTTTCTTCGTACCGTTGTATAAAATTGCTGTATAAGCGGTTTCAGGTGTTAAGCCTGTTAAAGTAGCTACTCCAGCTGTTTTTTCAGCAGCTGTAATAGTATGCACGATATTTCCAGGCATAGCGGTAATTTGTGTCACAGCGCTATTTGGAACCCATCTTAATGTAACTTGAGTTGCTTCAATATCTGCATCTTGAACAGGAAACATTATTTGTTCTGATAATGTCGTGGCAGTTATAACTGACCATTTTGAATCTTCTAATCCCGAAGTAACAGATTTTACTCTAATAGAATAAACTGTCTCTCCTTCTAGAGGCACTTGTATAGGAAGTTCTTTTGGTGCTACATTAATAGTTTTATAAATTGTACTGAAACTAGGGTCATCGGCACTAAATTCTACTACAAAATGATCTGCATTTTCACCTTTTTTAACCGTCCAATCTAGTTCGACAATAGTTTTATTTCTAATTGTTGCTTTAAGTCCAATTGGAGAAAATTCTCTTGTATTTCCTATATCGTCTAATAACGCTTCATTATAACTTTCACAGCCAGAAACAGCTACAGAAAGAAGTAATACGGTTATTAATCCTTTAAATATATTTATTGTTTTCATCATAATAACTTCTAATTGATTATTAATTTCTAAAGATTTTCATAACCGTAATCATTTTTTAATTGACCATTACTTGCACTAATAAACACTTGCCATATTGGCCAAAATTGTCTGTTATCAGGATTAACTCCTGGTTTGTACAATGAAGCTATCTTAGCATCAGCTGCTGTGCCTGTCCAAGTCCATGAAGTAGATGAATACAATACTCCCGGATTTGTAGTTTCTCCGCGATTAAGCCCGTAAATATCTAAACTTACATTATCCGCTTTATATTTATAATACAAAGTTGCTGGCACATCAGCATACTGTCCTGAGCGAGCTGATAGTTCTGTCATTTTTTGTTTTGCTTCGTCTAATTTTACTTTAAGCAAATTCCAACGGATAAGCGCTTGTTTACGCTCCATTTCTCCTGTAAACTCATATTTATTTTCCAAAACAAGAGCATTAAACATTGCATCCTTACTAGTTAAACCATCTACATAAGCGTCAACTTTTACAGCCTGATTAGCTGATGCAAATGATCTTCTGCGGATTTCTTTTAAATAAGGAGCTGCTGCACTTGGTCCTTCTAATTCGTTTGCCGTTTCAGCAGCAATTAAAAGCACCTCTGCATAACGCATGTACATTTTATTAACTCCGTCATCATTTGTAGATGTCACATAACGTTTCATCCATTCGTAGCGGTATTTACCAAAATACCACGTATCTAATGAACCTAATTCTTGTTTTGCAATTCCATTAACTGCTGCACCATATTTATAAGGTACACAAGTAACATCTCTACGAGTATCTGCTTGATCGTAATCGTAGAAAACAAATGGCAATGGTCCAGCGACACCTCCACGGTTAGCGCCATTAGCTTGAAATTGATCTGCAGCAGCAGTATGTTTTACAGCAAACGTAAATAACATTCTACCACGTCCGTCAGAAAAAGGAAGTTCCCATAGAGATTCTCCTCCAGCTGTAGTAACTTCTTCGTTGTATTTTCTCCATAATCCTTCAAAAGTAGATTCTAAACGGGCTGAGCCACTTTGGATTACTTCACGAGATTCTTTTAATGCCAATGCATACATAGAAGCAACTGAAAGATCTGGATCATTACTTCTTCTTACTCCATCAGGATATTGTTGGAAACCACTTGCAGCCAAAGCCAAACGTGCTCTAAATCCTTTTACAAAAGCCTTATTAACGTGTTCTACTGTACTTGTATATGAAGTTTGATTAGGCCAAGCAACCAATGTAGAAGCTTCTCCTAAATCTGCAATTATTTGTTTGTAAATAACATCTCTACTTGATTTAGGCAAATATAAAGTTGCTGTAGATATTGGTTCAAAACGAGCTGGAACATCTCCCCAAGTTTTAAGTAAATCAGCATAATAAATTGCTCTTAGTGTTAAAGACTCTCCTAGTAATTGCCCCATTTCGCTACCAGGCACAGGGTTTCCATATTGACGTAAACCTACAATACAAATATTGGCACGCTCAATACCTTGATACATCATTGCATAAGCATTATTGGTAGTATTCATTTCGGTATTTGTTGGCTTAGGATCATAAACGCAAAGATCTGCTTTGTCTCCTGCCGTTTGTGAAGCAGCAAACCATTCTACATCAGTATTAAGTCCGTAATATGGCAAAAATCTTCCTCTATAAGAATTTGTTTCAGCAAATGGCACTTTTATTCCATCAACAGCTCCTTTTGCAAGTGCTACTTCAGAAAAGATCAAAGATGGCTCTAGTGTCGATTTTGCAGGTGTATCTAGGTAATCATCTTCAAATTGCTGGCAAGAACTAAATAAACCCGAAATGATCAATCCTGCTATTATTATTTTATGTTTCATTTTTGTAATCGTTTAAATTAGAAATTAAGATTCATACCAAAAATCATTTGTCTGCTTCTTGGATAAGGACTCGAATCAACCCCAGGAGTAAGTGGAGTTTTTCTTTTTGTTGAAACTTCTGGGTCAGAGCCAGAATAGTTAGTCCAAACAAAAATATTGCTTCCTGTCAAGTAAAATCTCAATTTAGAAACTCCAAGTTTAGATGTAAACATCTCAGGCATTGAATACCCTAATGTTAAAGTATTTAATCTTAAAAACGATGCGTCTTCAACTGCCCAATCAGTAAAGATAGCTTGTCTCATGTATGGAGACCACATAGTTGTATTTGCATTTAAATCTGCCAATGCTGTAGGATCTGTTACTAATTGACCCGTTGCAGGATCCAAGTTAGTCCATCTTTTTCCATCAGCCATTGTAGAATTTAAGTTCTTATATTTTCCTGATGCTGTCGCTGTAGAAAATTCAATTTTATCCGCATTATAAACATCATTACCAATACTCCAGTTAAAAGCAGCCATTAAGTCAAAACCATAAGCGTTACCGTTAATAACAAAACCTCCTGAACTTTTAGGATTAACATTACCAATAACTGTTTTATCCTTACCATCTACTACGTTATCTCCATTAACATCTTTAAGTTTCATGTCTCCAGGTTTAAGAGAACTTCCGTCACCAACCAAAGAAGTAGAAGTATTCACTACACCGCTTTTTAAGACATATTTTCCTCCAACATAATCAAAGTCTGAAACTTCATATCTTCCATCATTTTTGTAACCGTACATACTTCCTAAAGAAGAACCAACCGCTATAAGATAATCATCTCCAATTTGTGAAGAAGCCCAATTAGTAGCTGCACCAAAATCACTCATAATACCCAATGAGTTAATACGGTTTTTGTTTACTGCCATGTTGAATGAAAAATTCAATCCATATTTCGCTTTTTCAATTGCAACAACGTTTATAGTAGCCTCGAAACCTTTATTTTGGTTTTGTCCCATGTTACGGTATTGAAAATCATATCCAACTCCTGAAACTGGGAAATTAAGCAATAAGTCGTTTGTTAGATTTTTATAGATATCAAAATTACCACTTAAACGATTTTTGAAAAATGCAAAATCTAAACCAATGTTCTGAGTAACTGTTGTTTCCCATTTCAAATCAGGATTAGGCATTGTTTTAGAAGGTGCCCAAACGCTAGTAACCCCATTAAGCCATGTTGTTGGTGTCGATTGAAAAATTTGAATTTGCTGTCCAACAGGAATATTATTATTACCTGCTTCACCATAACTTGCTCTTAACTTTAAAAGGCTTAACCAAGATTTATTTTTTAGCCAATTTTCTTCTGACATTTTCCATCCTGCTGCAAAAGCTGGGAAATATCCCCAACGGTTTGTTCCTAAAAATTTACTAGATCCATCTGCACGGAATGTAGCTGAAAGTAAATAACGATTTTTGTAATCATAATTTGCACGTCCGAAGAAAGATAATAATCTATCATCAGGGCTGTAATAATTATCTACTGCTTGAGGAGTACCTTGTGTGGTTAGAGTTTTTGCTTTTTCAAAATCAAAGAAACTTGGATATCCATGTATTGTACTTGTTACTGTATTTGTAGTATAGGTAATACTTTCTTCTCCAACAAGAGCAGTCAAATGATGATCCTCTCCCATTATTTTTTTGAAGTCGTAATTTAATGTATTAGCATTTCTAAAACGTTTTTGTTTACCATCTGACATAATCATTGCAGGTAAACCTTGTAAAGTAGCTGTTGGCGAATTATTTACGTAATAAGTTGATCTTCCGTAAAAACGATAATCTGTAATGTTAGAATTATCTAAACCTAAATCTACTTTCAATTTCAAATTATCAACAATTTCCCATCCAAAACTTCCTAACATATTAAAGTTTTTACGAAACTGCTGTGCGTTATTATCTGATATAGCTGTAAAAGGATTTATTAAAACATCTGTTCCGTCTCCAGTAGTATCATCTGATGTCAAACCTTGTACAGGAAGCGGTGCGTAACCCACAATAGTACGCATACGAGAATCTGAAGAAGATTTTTCGTTTTGCTCGTTTACACCACCACCATCAATTTCTGTATCTGAATAACGCATTGTAAAAGCTACATCAATCTTATCATTTAATTTGCTTTTTAAAGCTAATGCTAAGTTATTTCTTCTGTAATCTGAGCCTACCATGATAGCTTTTTCATCGTAGTGCGCATAATTAAAATTATAATTAAGTTTATCTGTTCCTCCTCTAATTCCTAAATCACGGCTTTGCACCTCACCAGTACGTCCAAAGATTTGTTTTTGCCAATCATCTCCTTTTAAACCGTTGTACATATCATGATCTTCCCAATTTCCAAAATACTTAGTGTATGAATCTGGATTAGTAGGCACTTTTGTTCCGCTTTGAGAAAGCAAAGCATACTCGTATTGCCATTTCGTATAATCCTCAGGCGACAAAACATCAATATCTTTGGCCATCGTTTTCATACCATAGAACATATTGAAGTTTACTGCTATTTTCCCATCTTTTCCGCTTTTTGTTGTAATAAGAATTACCCCATTTGCACCACGTGATCCGTAGATTGCAGTTGAAGCGGCATCTTTTAAAACAGTCATTGTTTCAATATCAGATGAAGAAATATCATTCATATTATTAATCGGAAAACCATCCACAATAATCAATGGCGAAGAATCTTGAGTAAGCGATCCCCCTCCACGAACTCTAATTTTAATATCTGCATCTGGAGAACCTTCTGCTGCAGTTACCTGCACACCCGCTATACGACCTGTTAAAGCTTCAGCAACATTTGCTACTGGTACCTTTTTTAAATCAGCTCCTGAAATAGTTGACACAGCACCTGTTAAATCAGATTTCTTAGCAGTTCCATATCCAATTACAACAACTTCATTCAAGTTATTAGAATCTTCAATCATTGTTGCATTCACTTTTGTCTTTCCTTCTGTTGGAACATTAATGCTCTGGAAACCTATAAATGAAAAACTTAATACTGCTTTCGGATTAGTCAGTTTTATTTTGTAATGCCCGTCAAAATCGGTAGAAGTTCCGTTCTTAGTTCCTTTTTCTAAGACGTTTACCCCAGGAAGAGAAAGTCCCGCGGCATCCTTCACGGTTCCCTCTATCGTTGTGCCCTGAGCGTGTACTTGACTACCGATCAATAAGCACAGTAAGAAAACAAGTTTAAAGCAAAAATTTGCTCCTTTGTTTAATAGTTCTTTAAAGTTCATGGTTGATTGTTTAAGTTATTAAAAGTTTTTTCTTTTTGGTTTAAGTGGTTTTTTGTGGTTACTTTCAATTCATTTTATAGTTAATATTTGTGGTTTTTATTTAACAGTAATTTATTTACCTCTCCCCCAAAGCTTTATTTTTGCTCTGTTTTCCATCATACAACTTAATCGATTTCGAAGATTAAAAATAAAGTTGTAATCGATTACACAAACATAGATATTTTTTTAAAACGAAAAATAAAATTTCATAAAAATTTCATAAAAAAAATTACATATTAAAAAATATAGCGACTTTTTCTATGACATATCTAATTTATCTCAAGATAAAATATTAAATATATTTTTATTATTCATGCATTTGATTCGATTTTTATAAAAAAAAACAATCGATTACATCAATAACTATTACGAAATTATTAGGTGTTATTTTTACACTTAAAAAGTTAAAATCAAGCTAAAAAAATTAGCGTGATTACATTTATATTTTAAAATTTACAATGATTTTACCTATAAATGAAGTCGACAAAATGAAGGAAAAAGTAATTTTGACTATAAGTTTGCGTCTTTATAAGCACAAAAAAAGCCCTTAAACAAAAGTTAAGGGCTAAGAAAATTGAATATTTTAAAATCAGATAGCTTGTACCTGAACTTGCTTTTGATGTAACCTCATCAATATGAATGTAATGATCATTCCGATAACCGACATTACAACTCCGATAAGATTAGGAGAAGAATAACTAAATCCTGCCGCTAAAGGTAAACCGCCTAGAAAAGCCCCTAAGGCATTTCCAATGTTAAAACTTCCTTGAAGAGATGCCGAAGCGATCATCTCCGCTCCTTTTGCAGTTCTAATCATCAACATTTGAATTGGCGCAATAACCGAGAACGAAATGGCACCAGTTAAGAAAGTTAGAAATAAAGAAACATATTGATTGAATGAGAAGAAATAAACCAAAATCAAATCAGTTGACATAACAAGCAGTAGAGCCAACGTTGTTGGCGCTGGCGAAAAACGATCTGCCAATTTACCTCCCACGAAATTACCAACGACCATTCCTAACCCAGCCAGAATCAAGATAGAAGAAACGTCTTCTGGCGAAAATTTAGAAACATTAATCAAAAGAGGTGCGATATAACTAATCCATGCAAATAAACCTCCGAAACCAATTGCTGTAATTCCGATGATTAGCCAGGCTTCTGTTTTCTTAAAAAACTGAAGTTGCGTTTTCATATTCACGCTTTCTCCTTTCTCTAGATTTGGCATCCATAAATAAATAGCTAAAAATGTCAACAGACCTACAATAGCAATTAATACAAAAGTATAACGCCAAATAAAGTGGTGCCCGATATAAGTCCCAATTGGCACACCAATTAAATTAGCAATAGTCAAACCAGCAAACATTATAGAAATTGCCTGCGCTTCTTTCCCTTTGTCTGCCAAACGACTTGCGACTACCGCTCCCACTCCAAAGAAAGCTCCATGCGGTAAACCTGAAAGAAATCGAGAAGCAAATAAAATATTATAACTAGGTGCGATAATTGATAAAGCATTAAAAACGGCCAACATTAAAGCTAAAATCAAAAGCATTTTTTTTGGCGCATAATTTCTTCCTGCGATTACTAATAAAGGTGCTCCAATAACAACTCCAAGTGCATAAGATGAAATTAAATATCCAGCAACAGGAATTGAAACTTTCATATCTGAAGCAATATCTGGGAGTAATCCCATCATTACAAATTCTGTAATTCCAATAGTTAACCCTCCTAAAGAGAGTGCAATAAGACTTTTTTTCATTTTATTAAAAGTAGAAAGGAATGATTTCTACGTTGCAAAGTTAACACCGTTAAGCAAAAAATAAATTGTAAATTTGTGACATAAAATTGTATATTTAAGTTATGCCGAAATTAAATCAGTTTAAGACACTTGTCCTTGACGAGTTTGAAGAAGAGAAATTCCATCTTCCGCCACATACGCATACCTACTACGAAATCATCTATATCAAAAAAGGAAGCGGCATTCATCACATAAATAACAATCTTCTTCATTATAAAGCAGGCGATCTATTTGTAATCTCTCCCGATGACGAACATTACTTCGATATTAAAAAAAGTACTCGTTTTATTTTTATCAAATTCACCGATAATTATTTTAACTCGAAACAAAACTTAACCTGTGACGAATTCTTGATTCATACACCTGAAAGTTTTATGCGCGATAAAATTTTAAAAGAAACAGTTTTAAAATTTGATGAGCCTTGTAAAACTATCCTAAAAAATACTGTCGAGAACATTACAAAATACGGAGAGTATATTGATGTTACCAATTCTCCAATTGTATTCTATCAGATCCTTTCGATTTTTGGACTTATTAAAGAAACCATACGATGTATGAATCTACAGATGACATCGAAACATTTGGATAATGAACAAATTGCCAATTATATTCATCAGAATATTTATCAGCCAAAACTGGTTCAGATAAAAGTAATTGCAGAACATTTCAATATTGCTCAAACGTATTTTAGTGCTTATTTTAAAAGAACTTTCAGCATTAGTTATCGCGAATACATTCATAATTTAAGAATGACTTTAATCGAAAAGAGATTTCACAATAATCAATTGCCCATTAAACAAATTGCCTACGAGTTTGGTTTTACAGACGAAAGCCATTTGACCAATTATTTCAAAAAACGCAGAAACATGAAACCAACCGATTTTAAAAAACTCTAGTTATCGAAATCTTAAAAAATAATTTCTGCGAATATTTTTAACTAAATTTGTATTCATAAAACAATTTCTTTGACCAAAAAAGTCCACATAATAATGCTTTTCCTAACGCTGAGTTTCTTCTTGAATCCTAGCGTTAATTACGCATGTAACATGGGACATCATAAAGAAATTTCAAAAGAAACTGACAGTTGCTCTAAAAAGTGCTGTGAAAAGAAGACTTCTAAAAAAGAAAAACAAGATTGCGATGGTAAATGCCGTCATTCTAGCTGTAATACCTCTGTGCTACAATTTGTTATTTTAGATTCAAATAATTTTGATCTGCAAAACGATGTATTCAATTTTTCTTTAAAAAACATTATCTCCTCTTATAACGAATCCGATATTTCTTCTGGATTCACTTCTATCTGGCTTAAGCCTAAAATATAATTATTGAATTGTTGACAGCCTATATTGGGTCTTATTGAAACGAATTTTTAATTAACTTTAAGGGAAATTTAAAGTCCTTTAATCAAATAATATATACAATGAAAAAATCAATTATAGCTTTAGCAACTGTACTAACAGTATTTTTTAGTGCAAATAATATTCAGGCAAATACATTAAGAGCTGAATCAGGAACAACAGAAATTGCAGATGCAAGTCAGCTGCAATCTGTTTACGATGCTTATTTTTCGGTAAAAGATGCGCTTATTAAAAGTGATAGCAAATTAACTTCGGCGAAAGCTGCAACTTTATTGACTGCTATTACTGCCGTAAAAATGGACAAATTAAAAAGCAACGAACATACCGTTTGGATGAAAGTGCTAAAAAAATTAACTGCAGATGCCAAAAGTATTTCAACTACAACAGATCTTAAAAAACAGCGCGAAACTTTTAAATCATTGTCTAAAAGCACTTACGATTTAATAAAAGTTTCAAGTCCAGAACAGCCAATCTATAAACAATATTGCCCAATGGCAGATGCAGATTGGTTAAGCAAAGAAAAAGCAGTTAAAAATCCATATTATGGTTCTTCGATGCTGACTTGCGGAAATGTGGTAGAAACGATCAAATAAATATGAAGCTTTACATCAAAAATATGGTGTGCAGCCGATGCAAAATGGTGGTGAAGTCTGAGTTCGAAAAACTCGGACTTCAACCTATTTCTGTAGAATTAGGAGAAGTTGAACTACAGGAAGAAATCAACGATTTGCAAAAAGAGATTTTATTAGAAAACCTGCAATCTTTGGGTTTTGATCTACTCGATGATAAAAAAACAAAAACAGTCGAAAGAATAAAAAACCTGATTGTAGATTTGGTTCATCATAAAAACAATGATTTAAAAATCAACCTATCAGAATATCTCGCAGAAAACTTAAATCAAGATTATAATTCATTAAGCAACTTATTTTCTGAAATCGAAAACACAACAATCGAAAAGTATTTTATCAATCAGAAAATTGAAAAAGTAAAAGAATTATTGATTTATAATGAGCTTTCATTAAGCGAAATTGCTGATATCCTAAATTACAGTAATGTAGCGCATTTGAGCAATCAATTCAAAAAAATTACTGGCTACACTCCTACTTCATTTAAACAATTGAAAGATAATAAGCGTATTCAGATCGAGAATTTGTAGCTTTTTTTAACCGCAAAGCACACAATCCCGATAGCTATCGGGAACGCAAGGTTCGCAAAGATGTTTTAAGACAAAGCTTTGCGAACTTTGCGTTTTTATAAAAACCAGCATATCAAAAATCCTTACGTGCTTAACGGTTAAAAAACAGCATTTCATGTCGAGAATTTGTAGTTTTTTATAACCGCAAAGCACGCTAAGGTTTACGCAATCCCGATAGCTATCGGGAGCAAAGATTTTTAGCCACACATTAAAGGATTAAAAGGATTTCAAAAATCTGTGTTAATCTTTTTAATCTGTGGCTAACTTTTTATGCGCAAAGCTTTGAGAATTCTCTAATCTTTAAACAAAAAAAACTTAGTCCTCTTTGCGTAAATTCTTTGCGTCCTTTGCGTTAAAAAAACAGCATTTAGTAAATCTTACAAATCATTCCCAAAATTCTACAAACCGAACTCAGACTTACTTCGGAAATTTGCATTGTAATACTTAAAAACCAATACAATGACTCATCAATATATAATCTCAGGAATGTCTTGCAACGGATGCCGAACTAAAGTAGAAAAAACTTTAAATGAAGTTGAAGGTGTTCAGGCAGAAGTAACTCTAAATCCTCCGACTGCTACAATAACAATGGACAAACATGTACCAACAGAAAAATTTCAAGAGGTTTTGTCTGCCGCAGGAAATTATACTATTGAAATGGATTCTCCTAAAAATCACGGCGAAGCTAAATCTTGCTGCTCTGGCCATAAAAAAGAGAATCACAACCATAATCATCATAAAACAGAAACTAAAAAAGTACATGTGCACAGTGCAAATGGCGTTTATTATTGCCCAATGCATTGCGAAGGAGACAAAACGTACAACAAACCTGGAGATTGTCCAGTGTGCGGAATGGATCTAGTGCCTCAGGTTGCCATAACGGCAACGCAATTTACGTGTCCGATGCACCCAGAAATCGTTTCGAACGAACCTGGCGATTGTCCGATTTGCGGAATGGATTTAGTTCCAATGCAAGCTTCTGAAAGTGAAGAAAACAAAACTTACACTGACTTATTAAAGAAAATGAAAATCGCGATTTTGTTTACGCTTCCTATTTTCATTATTTCAATGTCAGAAATGATTCCGAATAATCCGCTTTACAATATAATGTCTATCGAAAAATGGAACTGGGTGCAATTCTTATTTTCAATTCCAGTTTTGTTTTATGCAGGATGGATGTTTTTTGTTCGTGCCTACAAATCTATTGCGACATGGAATTTAAATATGTTTACTTTAATTGGAATAGGAACTAGTGTTGCTTTCCTTTTCAGTATTGTCGGAATGTTTTTTCCAGATATTTTTCCAGCCGAATTTAAATCGCATCACGGAACCATTCATTTGTATTTTGAAGCCGCAACCGTAATTATCACTTTAGTTTTATTAGGACAATTATTGGAAGCCAAAGCCCATGGACAAACTAATGGAGCCATAAAAGAACTATTAAAATTAGCCCCAACTGAGGCTACTTTGGTTGAAAACGGAATTGACAAAGTAATTTCTATTCATAACATTAAAAAGAGCGATTTACTTCGTGTAAAACCAGGAGAAAAAATTCCGGTTGACGGAAAAATAACTACTGGCGAAAGCAGTATCGATGAATCGATGATAACTGGAGAACCTATTCCTGTTGATAAAAAAACAGGCGATGCTGTAATTTCTGGAACAATAAACGGAACAAAATCATTTGTTATGATTACCGAAAAAGTCGGCTCAGAAACAATGCTTTCGCAGATTATTCAAATGGTAAACGATGCCAGCAGATCTCGTGCTCCAATTCAGAAATTAGCCGATCGCGTTTCTAAATATTTTGTGCCGACTGTTGTAATTATTTCGATTTTAACATTCTTTCTTTGGGCAAAATTTGGTCCGGAACCCGCTTACGTTTACGGATTGATTAATGCAATTGCAGTTTTAATTATCGCTTGTCCTTGTGCGCTTGGATTAGCAACTCCAATGTCGGTTATGGTTGGTGTTGGAAAAGGAGCTCAAAACGGAATTTTAATTAAAAATGCCGAAGCCTTAGAGAACATGAATAAAATTGATGTTTTGATCACAGATAAAACGGGAACAATTACAGAAGGAAAACCCTCTGTAGAAAAAATATATGCCGTTAATAATAATGAAGATTTTCTGCTTCAAAACATTGCCTCGTTAAATCAGCATAGTGAGCATCCTTTGGCGCAAGCCGTAGTCAATTTCGCGAAAGCAAAAAATAGTTCATTCAAAGAAGTTCAAGGTTTTGAAACTATTGCTGGAAAAGGAGTTTTAGGAACTATCGAAAATAAAAAAGTTTCTTTAGGAAATAAAAAATTAATGGATGAAATTGGTGTTTCTGTTTCTTCAGATTTAGAAAACAAAGTAACTGCCGAACAAAATCTTGGAAAAACTATTTCATATATCGCAATTGAAAAAGAAGTTTTAGGTTATGTTGCGATTACCGATGCTATCAAAGAAAACAGTGCAAAGGCTATTAAAGAATTAATCGCTCAAGGCGTTCAGGTTATCATGATGACAGGCGATAATCATAATACTGCAAAAGCCGTTGCAGAACATTTGCATTTGAGTTCTTTTAAAGCGGATTGTCTTCCAGAAGATAAATTAAAAGAAATTGAACGTCTTCAGGCGGAAGGAAAAATTGTTGCAATGGCGGGCGACGGTATTAACGATGCGCCTGCTTTGGCTCAATCTAACATCGGAATTGCTATGGGAACAGGAACAGATGTTGCAATTGAAAGCGCTAAAATTACTTTGGTAAAAGGCGATTTAAACGGAATTGTAAAAGCTAAAAACCTCAGCCATGCTGTAATGTCAAATATCAAACAGAATTTATTCTTTGCTTTTATATATAATACTTTGGGCGTTCCAATTGCAGCAGGAATTTTATATCCGTTTTTAGGAATATTGCTTTCGCCGATGTTGGCTGCGGTTGCTATGAGTTTGAGTTCTGTCTCCGTAATCGTAAATGCTTTACGATTGAGAAATTTAAAATTGTAAGTTGGAGCGAAATTATTTTAACACATAGAATCATAGTTCTGCTTTGCGGTTAAAGGCGTTTCACTTGCTTCAGTGCACATAGTTTAGCTATGTGTGGAAACTTATTTCTTTTATGCTCTTTTTTAGACACAAAAATCTATGTTTCTATGTGTTAAAATTAAACTGTGTTCAATTTAATCCAACGCTTTAAAATTATAATCGATGACAAAAATAAAATATATACTTGTGCTTTTTTTAATCGCTATTCAGTTAGAGGCGCAAAAAGTAGTGCGTTATGATTTGCATGTTCGCGATACGATTGTCAATTTTTCGGGTAAAGAAAAACGTGCGATTGCGGTAAACGGAAAAATTCCGATGCCTACTCTAACTTTTACTGAAGGCGATATTGCCGAAATTTATGTGCATAACGAACTCAAAAAAGAAACGACTTCGATGCACTGGCACGGATTATTTCTGCCAAATAAGGAAGATGGTGTTCCGTACCTGACTCAAATGCCAATTGAGCCTGGAACTACTCATAAATATACTTTTCCTATTATTCAAAACGGAACGTATTGGTATCATAGTCATTCGGGTCTACAGGAACAAATTGGTTTGTACGGACTTTTTATCATCAATAAGAAAAAAGACGATTCAACTGTTCGAAAAGGCATTGATGATTTGCCAACTATTCCAGTTATTTTAAGTGAATGGTCTGATTTAAAACCAGAGAATATTCAGCGAATGCTGCACAATGCCAATGATTGGTTTGCAATTAAAAAAGGAACAACCCAAAGTTATGCCGAAGCTGTAAAACAAGGACATTTTTCGACCAAAGTAACCAACGAATGGAAAAGAATGAACGCGATGGATGTCAGTGATGTTTATTATGAAAAGTTTTTAATCAATGGAAAAAATGAACAGCAGCTTTCGGACTTTAAACCAGGTTCAAAAGTAAGATTACGAATTGCCAACGGAGGCGCTTCAAGTTATTTCTGGCTGACTTATGGCGGCGGAAAAATAACCGTCGTAGCGAGCGACGGAAATGATGTCGAACCTGTAGAAGTAGATCGTTTGATTATTGCCGTTTCTGAAACTTACGATGTTGTTGTTACGATTCCTGAAGCTCCTAAATCTTTTGCTTTTTTGGCAACAGCCGAAGACAGAACGGGATCTGCGGCTTTGTTTTTAGGAAATGGAGAAAAACAGTCTATTCATCATCTTTCAAAATTAAAATATTTTGAGGGAATGAAAATGATGAACGATATGATGAAAATGAATGGCGAAATGAATGATATGGGCATGAATATGACTTTGAACAAAATGGACATGAATGCCGTAATGTATCCTGAAATTTCGGGTGAAGATGAAAATTCTAAACCAACAATGGATCATTCGAACCATAATATGGAAGGCATGAAAATGGAAAGTGACAGCACTGAAACAACTGAAATTGTGACTTTGAATTATGGAATGTTGAAATCTCCGTTTAAAACTAATCTTCCAAAAGATGCGCCTGTAAAAGAATTGCGTTTTACGCTTTCTGGAAATATGAATCGTTATGTCTGGAGTTTGGATAATAAAGTGGTTTCTGAAACGGATAAAATTCTAATTAAAAAAGGAGAAAATGTTCGTATTGTTTTATACAATGGTTCGATGATGCGACATCCAATGCATTTGCACGGACATGATTTTAGAATTTTAAATGAACATGGCGATTATTCTCCTCTCAAAAATGTGATTGACATTATGCCAATGGAAACCGATACGATCGAGTTTCAGGCAAATGCTGATGGCGACTGGTTCTTTCACTGTCACATTTTATATCATATGATGGCGGGAATGGGAAGGATTTTTAGTTATGAAAATTCAGCGCCAAATCCATTAATACATCATCCTGAAATGGCCTTTAAAATGCTAAAAATGGATGACCGTATGTTTCATTTTAGAGCAGAAAATGATTTTGCAACTAACGGAAATGATGGTGAAGCCATGTTTAGCAATACCAGATGGAGTATTGGAACCGAATGGAGATTGGGTTATAATGATAAACATGGTTATGAAACGGAAACTCACATTGGAAGATATATAGGAAAAAATCAGTGGTTGATGCCTTTTATTGGTTTTGACTGGCGTTACCGAAAAATGGGAATAGACGAACAAGAACAGAATCTTTTTGGACAGAAAAACACCAAAGACAATCGTTCGGTTTTTAGTTTAGGTGTTGAATATACTTTACCAATGCTCATAAAAGCACAGGTTGAGGTTTATACAGATGGAAATGTGAGAATACAATTTGAACGAAAAGATATTCCGCTTTCACAAAGATTGCGAATGAATCTAATGTGGAATACAGACAAGGAATATATGGCAGGGTTGAAATATATTGTTGCCCGAAACTTTGGAATTACAACGCATTATGACAGCGATATGGGAATTGGATTTGGAGTTAATCTTAACTATTAAATACAATTGCACAGGCTTTACAAGTCATTAACAGATTTTACAAAAACATTAACAATTTGTAAGAATCAGCTATAAGAATTCGAATTATATTTGATTAACCAATTATAATCTCTAACACGAAAAAACATTTAAACAAAATGACAAAAGTAATCACCGTAGTAACAGTTGCTTTCTTTTCTATTGGCGTAATGGCTCAGGACACAAAACCGGCAACAAAAGACAAAACCAAAAAAGAATCGTGCTGTAAAAAAACAACAGACAAAAAAGACACAAAATCTTGCTGTGTTAAAAAATAAATGAAATTCGACTTTCATTAAAAAGGCCTCAAAAATATTTGAGGCCTTTTTTTATACGGTTACGAAACTTTGACAAAGTTCATGAATTCGTTGCAATTCATGAATTCGTTGCAAAAAAACTATTTCACTCTAATACTCCATTCAAAATCCATTTCTGAGACTTGAACACCTTCTTCGTTTGTTCCAATAGACTTCATCCAAAACGTCTGCCCTTCTCCTGTTTCTATTGTTTTCTTTATAGCATCAGCAATCAAATGCCCGTCATTGCAAACAAATGTTATTCTACCAGTCGCTTTTTTTGTGAAGTTTCCCTTATTGTTGGCTACTAACATTGAAATTTTTCTGCCGCTTTGCTGAATCTGAGAAATCACCAAAGCTCCTGTCGTCAGCTCAGCAGCCATAGCCTGAACTGCAAAATACATTGAATTAAACGGATTCTGATTGATCCACCTGTGCTTTACCGTTACTGTACAGCTATTCTCATTTATGTCCTTTACGCGAACTCCGCAAAAGTATGCTGAAGGAAGTTTGAAGAAGACAAACTTATTAAGTTTTGATACCGAAAGTGCCATAGAATATATTTTTTATGTAAAAATACAAAAAAACTATGCACGCACAATAAATTATTATCATATCAGAATGAAACCAACAAAAACGGGGGTTTCGAATGATTTTCAACAATTTAAACGTGTTTTCATAATTTTTAATTTGTTAAATTTTTGTTAATAATTAGTACTATGCAAAACAAGATACTGTCTTTTAGACATATATTTGCATAAGAAATTACTATATACTTTTAATCATGGAAACAACAACACCACTCATCATGGAAAAAACATCAGAAAAGAATACAGCAGCATTTACTCATTTGAGTACTTTAAGCCAATATATAATTCCGTTTGGGAACTATATTTTTCCGCTAATCATTTGGACAAACTATAAAGACAAGTCTGAATTTGCAGATCATCACGGAAAACAAGCTTTGAACTTTCAATTAAGCATTTTGCTTTATTCATTGATTTTAGCACTTATCGCAATACCGATTTTCGTTACAGTTTTCTTGCAGAATCTTCCACTAGAAGCAGTTTTTAATAACGACGATTTTGTAATTAGAAACTTTAATTTTCAAGCAAATATTGGAATTCTAAGTGTCGGCATAACAGCTGTTATCCTTTTCGGATTATTAAAATTTGTTGAGTTCTTTTTAGTGATTTATGCTTCAATAAAAGCTTCAAACGGAGAATTGTACAAATATCCGATTACGATTCCTTTTATAAAGTAACATTGAAAAATTAAAAGTTATAGTCGAAACATCAATCAAATCATATAAGTTTCGAAATCAATCATCAATCAAATCATCATCAATCAAAAAACGAATTGTTCAATCAAAAAAAAACAAAATGAAATTATGAACATTGAAAACACAAAAGCACAGATGCGCAAAGGTGTTCTTGAGTTTTGCATCTTATCTGTATTAAAAGAAAAAGACGCATATACATCTGAAATATTAGACACTTTAAAAAACGCAAAATTACTAGTTGTAGAAGGAACCGTTTACCCGTTGTTAACTAGATTAAAAAACGATGGTTTACTTAATTATCGCTGGGAAGAATCGACCTCTGGGCCACCACGAAAATATTATGGATTAACCGAAATAGGACAAACATTTTTAAACGAACTTAGCGGCACTTGGACAGAATTATCCGACGCCGTAAATCTAATCACCAATCAAAATCAATAAGTCATGAACAAAACAGTAAATATTAACTTAGGCGGGATGTTTTTTCACATCGATGAAGATGCATACTTAAAATTGACACGCTATTTCGACGCTATAAAACGATCACTTAACAACTCATCTGGTCAGGATGAAATTATTAAAGATATCGAAATGCGTGTTTCTGAATTACTGACAGAAAAACAAAAAAGTGAAAAACATGTTGTTGGACTGAAAGATGTAGACGAAGTGATTGCAGTGATGGGACAACCAGAAGATTATAGAATTGAAGACGAAGAAAATGCAAATCAATCTTTCAATAACTATACTGCAAGAAAACACAAAAAATTATATCGTGACAAAGAAAATGGTATGATTGGAGGTGTAGCAACAGGTTTAGGACATTACTTTGGAATTGACGCGGTTTGGATTAAAATCATATTCTTAATCTTCGTTTTTGCAGGTTTTGGAACGGGAATTTTAGCTTACTTCGTTCTTTGGATTGTAACTCCTGAAGCGGTGACAACTTCTGAAAAATTGGAAATGACAGGAGAACCAGTGACTATTTCGAACATCGAAAAAAAAGTTCGCGAAGAAATTGATTCACTTTCTGAAAAATTCAAAAATGCAGATTATGACAAAATGGGAAACCAGGTAAAGTCGGGAGCTGGGAGAATAAGTAGTTCATTTGGAGACTTTGTCATGACGGTTTTTAAAATCTTTGCTAAGTTTTTAGGAGTAATTCTAATTATCTCAGGGATTTCTACCTTAATCATGTTATTGATTGGCGTATTTACTTTAGGAACTAATATTTTTATCGATTTCCCTTGGCAGAATTTTGTTGAAGCCGGAAACTTTACAGAATATCCTCTTTGGTCATTCGGATTGTTAATGTTCTTTGCTGTTGGAATTCCGTTTTTCTTCTTAACATTATTAGGATTTAAACTGTTATCTCCAAATTTAAAATCAATCGGAAATATTACAAAATATACGCTTTTAGCTCTTTGGATTATTTCTATCGCAATTCTTACTAGCATCGGAATCAAACAGGCAACTGAAATTTCATACGACAATAAAATAGTAGAGAAAAAAGTTCTGGCAATCAAACCTGCTGATACTTTATTCATAAAGTTTAAGTACAATGATTATTATACAAAAAGCTTGAACCACTATAGAGAATTCGAATTTGTACAAGATTCTGCAAACAACGAATTGATTTATTCTAACGATGTACGTTTACATGTATTACATACAGATGAATCAGCTCCGTTCATTCAGATTGAAAAAAGTGCAAGAGGCAACTCTTTTACAAACGCCAAAAAAAGAGCAGAAAAAATTAATTATAAGTTTCAAATTAGCGGAAATCATTTAATTTTGGATAACTATTTTCTGACAGATGTAAAAAATAAATTTAGAGGGCAAGAAGTTGACATCTATCTTTACTTACCAGAAGGACAATTAGTTAAACCAGATTCTTCTGTAAGAGATTACTATAACTCAGATGACAATTTCTTTGAACTTAATTATAAAGGAGATTACAATTACAAAGTTATCGGATCTAAAGTAAAATGTTTAAACTGTCCTGCTGATGAGGATAATGACAACAATTATGAAAATGATTATGAGAACGACAACGAAAATGACTATGAAAACAATACTGGCAGCACAAATGATACGATAAAAGAAGTTTCGGTTAAAATTAATGGAAAAGAAGTTTTAAACGGAAAAAAAGGAAAATTAACTATTGATAAAAACGGAGTTGTAATCAAAACTAACTAAACCATGATAAAAATAATTATTCATATTACGAAATTTATAATTGCGACTGTTACAGCCTTATTATTTGCCTCATGTAATTTTAACATGAATGCAATTGAAGGAAGCGGAAATGTTACAACAGAAAAAAGAACTGTTCAAGGAGAGTTTAAAAACATTTCTGTAAGTAATGCTATCGATTTGGTTATTGTACAGTCTGATGCTACAGAAATCACAGTTGAGGCTGATGATAATCTTCAAAAAGAAATTGTTACTAAAGTAGAAAACGGAACGCTTATTATTGAATGCAAATACAGCTCTTTCCGTAACATTACATCAAAAAAAGTAACAGTAAAAATGCCGGTTGTCCATAAAATTGAAGCTTCTAGTGCTTCAACTGTTGAAACTGACGGATTTGTTCAAAGTGAAGATGTTACTTTAGAAGCTTCGAGCGCAGCATCGATGGATGTTAAAATCGAATCTGACAGAATTGCAATAGATGCTGGAAGCGGGAGTTCTATAGATATAGAAGGAAAAGCTTTAAGCCTTACGACTTCGGTTTCAAGCGGAGGAAGTATTGATGCAGAAAAATTAATGGCTAATGACATTCATGCAGATGCTTCTAGCGGCGGAACAGTTTCTGTACGCCCAATCTTAAGCCTAAAAGCAGATGCTTCTAGCGGCGGAAACATCAATTATAGTGGTACTCCAAAAACAATTGAAAAATCTGCAACATCTGGAGGAAGTGTAAGTAAAAGCTAAAATCATAACTGTTAAATATAAACGAAATCATTCATCAAAAGTGGATGATTTTTTTATATTTGTCAAAATCAAATCTAAAATTAATGAAAAAAAGTACTGCCCTACTCCTATTATTATTTGTTACGACTCTGACTTTCGCTCAAAAAAGAGAAAAAATTAAAGGTTCTAAAATTGTAACGACCTCAATAAAAGAAGTTGGAAGTTTTGATGCTCTTGAGGTCGATGATAACCTAGAAGTTTATTTGGAACAAGGAGAGAAAAACGAAATTAAAATTGAAGCCGATGATAACCTGCACGATATTGTAGGAATGGATTTAAGAGAAAAAACACTTCGTTTATATACCAATAAAGAATCTACTATTTTTAAGAAACTATCTGTTAAGGTTACTTATACTAAATCTTTGAATAAAGTAATTACTAAAAACGAAGCTATAGTTTATGCTATTCAAGAGCTACAATTAGACGACATTACAATGAATTGCATGGACTTTTCTAAATTGTATTTGAATGTGAACTCAAAGAAATTTACTTTAATTGCCGATGATAAGTCTAGAACAGAATTAAACTTAAAAGCTGAGGACGGAAGTTTGCAATTGAGTAAATATGCTGGCGTTAAAACATTGGTTTCTGCAATAAAATTCAAATGTGATTTGTATCAAAAAGCAACCGCAGCAATTGAAGGAATTGCCGAAAAAGCAACTATTCGCTTAGACAATAATTCAGTTTTCACCGGAACAAAATTCACGTTGAAAGATGCAAATGTTACAGCTGAAGGTTCTGCCGTTGCTACAATATTAGCAGATACCACTATTGCAATAGCAGCTGGAGACAAGTCTGAAATTTCATTATACGGTGATCCAAAAATAGAACTTACACGCTTTAGCGAAGAAGCAAAACTGATAAAAAAACCAGGTGCAGCAAAGCCAAAAGCAGCAACATTGTAAGCTTTTTAAAGTTTAAAAAATCAATATAACGAAAAGAAAAATCCCAGTCTAGAATTTTAGACTGGGATTTTTATTAGAAAAGATTTCAGCTTTACAACAACTTGAAACCTGAAACTTGAAACTTTTTAACTTATTCCTTAGAAGCTAAATATCTTTCAGCATCTAAAGCCGCCATACATCCTGTTCCAGCAGCAGTAATTGCCTGACGGTATACATGATCTGCAGCATCTCCCGCTACGAATACACCTTCAACATTTGTTTTAGATGTACCTGGAGTATTTACAATATATCCTGTTTCGTCAAGAGTAATATAATCTTTAAAGATATCTGTATTTGGTTTGTGGCCAATTGCCACGAAGAAACCAGTTGCAGGAATTTCGATTGTTTCGCCAGTTGTTTTGTTTAAAGCTTTAATAGCATGAACTACATTGTTATCACCTAAAACTTCAACTGTATCATGATTCATTAAAATCTCGATGTTTTCAGTTTTACGAACACGTTCTTCCATAATTTTAGAAGCTCTAAATTTTTCGCTTCTAACTAACATGGTTACTTTTTTACAAAGTTTAGATAAGTAATGCGCTTCTTCACAAGCAGAATCTCCCGCTCCAACAATAACAACCTCTTGGTTTCTGTAGAAGAATCCGTCACAAACTGCACATGCAGAAACTCCACCACCCATATTTAAATAGTGTTGTTCTGATGGTAATCCTAAATATTTAGCCGAAGCACCTGTCGAAATAATTACAGTTTCGCAGTGTAATTCGATAGTATCGTTAATCCAAACTTTATGAATATCTCCAGAAAAATCAACTTTTGTAGCCCATCCATCACGAATATCTGCCCCAAAACGTTTTGCTTGTTCCTGTAACTGAATCATCATTTCTGGTCCTGTCACTCCATCAACATAACCAGGAAAGTTTTCAACCTCATTAGTAGTAGTCAATTGACCACCAGGCTGCATTCCTTGATATAATACTGGATTCATGTTAGCTCTAGCCGCATAAATAGCCGCAGTATAACCTGCAGGACCAGAACCTATAATAAGGCATTTAATTTTTTCGATTGTATTTGACATAGTAATAGTTTTTTTGAGTTGCAAATGTAAACTTTATTATAAAAAATAACGCTGAAAATAAATCTGAAATAGCTATATCAAAATAAGTTTTATTTATTTTCATTTTTTCCTTTTACAAATCAAATTTATTTATATCTTTGCATCCGCTTTCGGGCACTACAACAAAATTACATCTTCGGGGTGTAGCGTAGCCCGGTTATCGCGCCTGCTTTGGGAGCAGGAGGCCGCAGGTTCGAATCCTGCCACCCCGACAAAAGTCTTTTCATTTATTTGGAAAGACTTTTTTTTTGCAATAAACTAAAACCTATATAATCGAACGGTTATCGTGTCCCGGTTGAAAATCGGGAAGGCCGCAGGTTCTCCCGAAAGCTTTCGGGACTGCCACCCCGACAAAAGTCTTTTCATTTTTGAAAAGACTTTTTTTTGCTTTAAACTCAAATAAAAAACTTTGCAACTTTGTTAGCTATTCGTAAACATACTAGAAACGAAATAAATAGTATCCGCCACGAATTCACGAATTGTTTTTTCAAATCTTTGCGATTATTTATTCGAATTAATTCGAATAATATTAGATATAGTATTTAAAAAGAAAATTCGTGAATTCGTGGCGAAAAAAAATCGTTCTTACTATTTTTCCATACTTATATAAGAAGGATAGGATTCCTTATTAGGCAAAATAAATTCCTCATCAAAAGGCTCTACGCCTTCTGCATTATTATATGATGCCACACGTTTTGCACCAGTTACTGTGCTTCCACCCGTACCATTTATAACATTTTGAATATTTCCTGGTCCTGCAAAACGAGTAATGCACATTTTTTCCAGTTTTACATTTGGACTATTAGGTACTTCAAAACCATTTTTCTTATTCACATTTCCATCAGTTCCTGTAAAAACAGCATAAGATCCCATTCCTATAGCATGATGTTCCTTTACAGTATTTGCTACTTTAAAAGCCGCATAACCATCAACTCTTCCTCCTTGACTGCTCCAACTTGCTTGATTTGGCGCATCGTACGGAGGTTCGTTCTGAAAGAAGAAAGTTCTACCACGTTCTCCTAACCATAAGACTTCATATTCTTGATAATGCTCTACAAACAATGCATATAACGTTACATCATTACCCGCAACAATAAGTCCGTTTTTACATCTATCTCTTTGCCAGCGAGCATCGCCACCTTTTTGCGAACCATGATCGGCACGCCATAACCAGAAATGATCACCTACAACATTATTGCTATTAATCTGCATGGAAGCCTCAATCTGTATATTTTTTGATTGGACTCCGCCTACTCGACACGTAATATCGCTAAGCAAAATAGGATCTACAGCATGATCTGCTTTCGCCCCTTCATTACCAATTCTAACCTGATAAGCAGTGCTATTTAATGAATCCATTAAAAGTCCAGCAATGATAATTCCGTCTTTATCATCAGCATAAATACATCCCCAAGTATTTTTCTCTGTCGGCTCTAGCGTTACAGAAGCAATACCAGCACCAAGAAGTATGGCATCTTTTCTGTTTACCTGAATCGGAGCATTCAATGCATAATGTCCAGGAGTAAAAAATATATTTTTACCTGCTTTTAATGCAGCATTTATTTCAACATCGGTATCTCCTTCTTTAGCCACGTACCAGTTAGCAATCAAATCTTGAACTTCACCTTCTCCCATATTTACTGCTGACCAAGAAACCCCTACTCGATCTTTTTGCCATGCGGGAACAAATACTTTGTATTCTCCATCATTATCAATAAAAAGAAAAGGCTTTTCTCTAATAATAGGCGTTGTCGAAATAGGCGAATTAGCATCATTTGCTTGTGGAGGATTTACACATCCCTGCCAAACCATATTATAAGAACCTCCCATAGCTCCAGAGCCAGAAGGAAAAACAGTATTTCTTGTGTACCACTGCTGCTGTCCGCCCCAATTTGGCCTTGATGATGTATAATGAGTATCGGCAATAAAACCACCACTACCCCAAAAATTAGTATTCCCAATATCTGAAATATATTTTGAAGTACTTTCAATCAATAATCTTCTTGCGCTTGTTGATTGGGAAACAGTCCACGAAAAATCACGCATTACTTCTACATTTTCTACAGAACGCCAAAATGTACAAGTCGCATTTGCTCCACCCGAAAGATGAGGTCTAGTAAATATCGCACCTATTTTAACATCTGACGGAACTTTTCCCAAACCTCCAATATGAGAATAAAACCCTAATTCTATTGCATTTGATTCTACAGACGATGCAGAACCTGATCCGCCAATATCGTAAGTTTGTCCATTTAAATTTGGCTTAAAATAATAAGCCTGACGTTTTGTTGTCCATTCGCCATTTGCTCCCCCCAAACCAATGCTGCCAAATTGCGAATTGATATCATTTCTAGCCGTTTCAGCTTTTTCATATTTTCTGTCATAGAAATACATATTATCGCCAAAAATCTGATTTTCGAGCGAAATTATAATCGTAATATTATTTCGGCTTACTTTATAATAGTTCTCGTATTTATTTCTGCTAGGTTTATTATCGATAAATACCAATTTGGAAGTTGATCCTACCGATACAAAATCAGATGTCAAACGACTGCCTCCTCTTGTAATGATATAATTTCCAGAAGAACCAAAAGCTGACCATGACAACGTAATACTATGTCTCTGCTTGTTGTAAACAATTTTACGCTCGATTTTTTTATTCCCCTCTATTTTTTCGCTAGAAGAATAAGGCGAAACAAAACTGCTTAAAAGCATCATAAACGTAAATACTGTCAATAATGAGATTGCTTTTTTACTCATAAGAATGTTCATTTTGTGGTTTGATAGATTGTAATAATTGTAATTTTAAGAAAGCCCAAAATAGCTATAATCTCTAACCATCGAGTCCGTTTTGGGACTCAATTTTCTTATCAAAAACACTACAAAATCACTAAATCTTGTCTTTTTACAACATAAATAAACCCTATTGGGCATATCTCTTTTTCTTTTATAGCGTTTTTTTGCCCGCAAAAAAAAAGAGAAAATAAAATGAATAAGACCATACTATTTACTGTATTAGTTTTTTCTGTCACTACATTCGCACAACAAAAAAACATACTACTTATTGATCCATACTTAATAACTCAAAAAAGCATGTTATACAAGAAAAACGTACACGGATCTTATTATCATGATAGATTTAATGGAAGAAAAACAGCGAGTGGCAAAAGATTCCATAACAACGATTTTACCGCAGCGCATAAAAAATTTCCTTTTGGCACTCTATTAAAAGTTACAAATGAAGTGAACAAAAAATTTGTGATTGTAGAAGTTACAGATCGGGGACCTTTTGTTAAAGGAAGGGAAATAGATCTCAGCAAAAGAGCCTTTATGGATATCACATCTAATAAAAAAAGCGGTTTAGTTTGCGTGACTATTGAAATTTTAAAATAAAAAACTTTTCGCTTCAAATTTAGATTCTTGTATTTTTGCAGCGAAACAAATGCTAAATTATCTAAAAAACTTACTAATAATTTTATTCATAACTAAAATTATTTTCGATCAAACTCCCATAAAAGCCCGATTAAGCACACTTTCACAAATGTTAACAAAATAGATTTTCAGAAACCATAAATAATTGTATTTTTACGGTTCAAAATTCAGAAAATAAATGGGCAAAATCATTGCTATTGCTAATCAAAAAGGAGGCGTTGGAAAGACTACTACATCAGTAAATCTTGCTGCCTCATTAGGTGTTTTAGAAAAAAAAGTATTATTGATCGACGCTGATCCACAGGCCAATGCTACATCTGGTCTTGGAATTGACGTAGAAACAGTTGAAACCGGAACTTATCAAATACTTGAGCACACTGTAACACCAAAAGAAGCCGTTTTAAAATGTACAGCTCCAAACGTAGATGTGATCCCAGCTCACATTGACCTTGTTGCTATCGAAATTGAATTGGTTGACAAAGAAAACCGCGAATACATGCTAAAAAAAGCATTGGAAGAAGCAAAAGAAGAATATGATTATATCATTATCGACTGTGCTCCTTCTTTAGGTTTGTTAACATTAAATGCCTTAACAGCAGCAGATTCTGTAGTTATTCCTATTCAGTGTGAATATTTTGCACTTGAAGGATTAGGAAAATTACTGAACACTATTAAGAGTATTCAAAAAATACACAACCCAGATCTTGACATTGAAGGTTTGTTGCTAACAATGTACGATTCAAGATTACGTTTATCTAATCAGGTTGTAGAAGAAGTTCAAAAACACTTTAATGACATGGTTTTTGATACTGTAATTCAGCGAAATGTAAAATTAAGTGAGGCTCCGAGTTTTGGAGAAAGCATTATCAATTATGATGCAACAAGTAAAGGTGCCGTAAACTACATTCATTTAGCACAAGAAATTATAAAGAAAAACAGTAAATAGTTTTTATGACAAAAGTAATTAAAAAACAAGCCTTAGGAAGAGGATTATCTGCCTTATTAAAAGATCCGGAAAACGACATTAAATCAGTAGAAGACAAAAATGCTGATAAGGTTGTTGGAAATATCATTGAACTTGAAATAAGTGCGATTGAAATAAATCCGTTTCAGCCTAGAAGCAATTTTAATGAAGAATCGTTACGCGAATTAGCCACTTCTATTAAAGAACTTGGTGTAATTCAACCTATTACTGTTCGTAAATTAGATTTTAATAAATACCAGTTAATCTCTGGAGAGCGTCGTCTTCGTGCATCAAAATTAGTAGGACTTACTCATGTTCCTGCTTATATTCGTATTGCAAATGACAACGAATCATTGGTTATGGCTTTGGTTGAAAACATCCAGCGTCATGACTTAGATCCTATTGAGATTGCTTTATCATACCAGCGTTTAATTGACGAAATTCAATTAACTCAAGAACAAATGAGTGAAAGAGTGGGAAAAAAACGCTCAACAATTGCCAACTATTTACGACTTTTAAAATTAGACCCGATTATCCAGACAGGTATTCGCGATGGTTTTATTAGCATGGGGCACGGTAGAGCAATTATCAACATTGAAGATTTAGACGTTCAAACTGATATTTATCAAAAAATCGTTAGTCAAAATTTATCCGTTCGTGAAACAGAAGCTTTAGTTAAAAATTATCATGAAGGCCAGCAGCCAAAAGCAGATGGCAAACCTAAAGCTGATGCTGGATTTGTAGTTAGAGAAACACAAAAACACACTTTCAACGATTATTTTGGCTCAAAAGTTGATATAAAAGTCGCTGGTAACGGAAAAGGAAAAATTACAATTCCATTTAATTCTGAAGCTGACTTTAACAGAATTATAAAATTAATAAACGGATAGTGAATAAAATTGTCCCCATTGGTCTATTGTTCTTTCTAACAGGAACCGTTTCTCTTTTTGCCCAAGCAAAAAAAGACACGGTTTTAGTCGTAAAAGACACTACCGCATTACAAGAAATAGACCCGCTTACACCAGCAAAAGCAGCTTTTTACTCTGCTATTTTACCTGGTTTAGGTCAAGCATACAACAAAAAATACTGGAAAATTCCATTGGTCTACGGAGCAATCGGAACCAGTTTGTATTTCTATATAGATAACAATAAAAAATACCACGATTATCGTGACGCCTATAAACGAAGATTAGAAGGCTACAACGATGACAAATATCAATTTTTGGACGACAGCCGTCTTGTTGACGGACAAAAATTCTACCAAAGAAACAGAGATTTATCTGCTTTGTTTGTCGTCGGATTCTATGTCTTAAATATTATCGATGCCAATGTTGACGCCGCACTTATACAGTTTAATGTAAACGAAAGGCTTTCAATGCGTCCAGAAATTTATCCCGACGATGTAACATTTAAACCAAACGTCGGACTAACCTTTAATTATAAGTTTTAATAGAGCAACCTCTATTATAAAAATCAAAAACAAATCATAATGAAAATTGCGCTTTTAGGATACGGAAAAATGGGTAAAGTAATTGAAAGAATTGCTTTAGAAAGAGGTCATGAAATAGTTTTAAAGAAAGATGAATTTAACACCTATGACGGACTTTCAACAGCCGATGTTGCCATTGATTTCAGCGTTCCATCTGCAGCGGTTAGCAATATTTCTGCTTCTTTTAACGCTAATGTTCCTGTAGTTTCTGGAACAACGGGCTGGTTAGAACATTATGACGAAATGATTGCACTTTGCAACGAGAAAAAAGGAGGTTTTATTTCTAGCTCTAATTTTAGCTTAGGTGTAAATATTTTCTTTGGACTAAACGAATATTTAGCCAAAATCATGAATCAATTCGATTCTTATAAAGTTTCGATGGAAGAAATTCATCACATCCATAAACTAGATGCTCCAAGCGGAACCGCTATTTCTTTAGCTCAAGGCGTTATCGAAAACAGTGGCTATGCAAATTGGACAATGGACGAAGCGAAAAAGAATGAAATTCATATTGAAGCAAAAAGAATTGGAGAAGTACCTGGTACACATACTGTAACTTACGACTCTGCAATTGACAGTATCGAAATTAAACATACTGCTCACAACCGCGAAGGATTTGCTCTTGGGGCTGTTATTGCTGCCGAATGGCTTGCAGGAAAACAAGGAATTTTCACAATGAAAGACGTTTTAAACTTACAATAAATCGATACAATTTAGGATTACATTCCCTCCTAAATTTGAAACTTAAAATACAATATTATGACTTTATACTCTTGGTTCGTATTTTTTCTAGCTGTTCAGATTATTCATTTTCTTGGTACTTGGAAACTGTATCAGGCAGCGGGAAGAAAAAGCTGGGAAGCAGCAATTCCGGTATACAATTCTATCGTTTTAATGAAGATTATCGGGCGTCCTACTTGGTGGACCATCTTGCTTTTTATTCCGATTATCAACTTAATCATGTTTCCAGTTGTATGGATTGAGACATTAAGAACTTTTGGTAAAAAATCAACTTTAGACACTATTTTAGGGCTTTTCACTTTAGGCTTTTATATCTACGTTGTTAATTACACTCAGAAATTAGAGTATCATAAAGACCGTAAATTAACTCCAGAAAACAAAGCAGCAGATACTGTTAGCTCTTTATTGTTTGCTATTATAGTGGCAACATTAGTACACACTTATGTAGTACAGCCTTACACAATTCCAACATCATCTTTAGAGAAATCTTTGCTGATTGGCGATTTCTTATTTGTAAGCAAATTAAACTATGGACCTAGAGTTCCTATGACAACTGTTGCTTTACCAATGGTTCACGACTCTATCCCTATGACAAAAAGTAAGTCATATTTAAGCTGGCCACAATTGCCATATTTTAGACTTCCTGCATTCGAAAAAATAAACCGATGCGACATTGTCGTCTTTAACTGGCCTGTCGATACGGTTCATTATTTCTTTGAGCCAAAAGGAAGACCTGGTGTTATTAAACCAATTGACAAAAAATCAAATTACGTAAAAAGATGTGTTGGTATTCCTGGAGACAGTTTATCAATAAAAGACGGATATGTTTTTATTAATGGAAAAAAATTAGTTTTACCAGAAAGAGCTAAACCACAGTATTCATACGCTGTAGCTTTAGACGGAAAAACACCAATTGATTTTGAAACGATTTTCAAAGAATTAGACATTACAGATCCTGCAGGTTTTAGAACCGAAAAAAGAGATACACTTTATTTAGGTGCGCTAACCGAAGCTGGAGCAGAAAGATTTAAAAACACTCCTGGTGTCACTGCAGTAATCCGAAAAATCGACACAGGAAACAACAACGACATTTTCCCTCACATTAACAAATGGAACCAAGACAACATGGGACCAATTTATATTCCGGAGGCAGGAAAAACAGTTGCGCTAACAAATGAATCCCTTCCTTTTTATAAAGAAATTATCACTAATTATGAAGGAAACACATTAGAATTACAAGGTTCAAAATTCTTAATCAACGGAAAACCAGCAACAACATACACCTTCAAGCAAAACTACTATTGGATGATGGGAGACAACCGTCACAATTCTGAAGATAGCCGTTATTGGGGTTACGTTCCAGAAAATCATATCGTAGGAAAACCAGTTTTTATCTGGATGAGCTGGGATACCAATGGAAAAGGCATCAATAAAATTCGCTGGAACAGAGTATTTACAACTGTCGATGGTGAAGGCCAACCACACTCTTACTTTAAATACTTCCTAATACTTCTTGCTATCTACTTTGTAGGAGATTTTATTTGGAAAAAAAGAAGAGAGAATAAAGCGTAATTAAAAAAAAGTTATTTTTGTGTCAGGTTTCAAGTTTCACGTTTTTACGTCAACTTGAAACCTGAAACTTTTAAACTTGAAACAAAACGAAATGAATTCCTTAATACTTCCAACTTATTTCCCTTCTATTAGTCATTTTGCTGTTATAGCACAATCTGACAATATTACTTTTGAAATGGAAGATAATTTCCAAAAACAGACCAATAGAAACAGAACTTATATTTATAGTCCGAATGGAATTCAATTATTAAATATTCCTGTTAAGCATTCTAAAGCAACGCATCAGAAGACAAAAGATATTTTGATCGAAAATGAATTTGATTGGCAGAAACAGCATTTTAAATCGCTTGAAGCAGCTTATAGAAGCTCTCCTTTCTTTGAGTATTTCGAAGATGATATCATTCCTATTTTCGAGAAAAAACACCATTTTCTAATTGATTTAAACTTCGAAGTTTTAGACATTGTTACGAAATGCCTTCGAATGAAACTGGAATTTGGAAAAACAACAGAATATTTTCATGAAGTTGCTGATTTTACCGATTTCAGACAATTAGCAAATGGAAAAAAAGACACTAATTCTTTCGAGAAATACACTCAAGTATTTGATGACAAACATGGCTTCATCAACAATTTAAGTGTTTTGGATTTACTTTTTAACGAAGGTAAATTTGCAATGGATTATTTAAAAACACAGAAAATAATCTAAAACTGGTCTATCGAGAGTCTAGTCATAATAGGATAATGATCTGAGTTTTCGAAATCAGGAAAACTTTCAAACTCTTTTACCTTCATTTTAGTATCTGTAAAAATATAGTCAATTCTGGCTGGATAATACTTAAACTTATACGTTGCACCAAAACCTTCTCCAGCCTCTTCAAAAGCATCTTTAAGTTTTCCTTTTATGTTTCTGTAAACATAAGAAAACGGACTATTATTCATGTCTCCACAAATAATAATTGGGTAATTGCATTTTTTAATATGCTCTTTAAAAATTTCCGCCTGTTCTTGCTGCTGCGTGAATCCCTTGCTAATTCTAGCATAAATACGCTGTGATTTCTTCTGATTTACATTATCAATATCATCTGAAATTTCACTTACATCTGGAGATATCTTAATAGACTGCAAGTGCATATTATAAACACGAATAATATCCTTTCCACGCTTAATATCAGCATAAACTACATTATTATCCGACTTAGGAAAAATAATCTTTCCCTCGTCTATAATAGGAAATTTAGAAAAAATAGCCTGCCCTGTCTTAATTTTTTTGCCATCAATAAAAATATAACGGTGCGGATATACTTTTAAATCTAAATGTGCCGAATTTGAATATTCTTGAATACATAGAATATCTGGATCTTTTTCGTCTATAAAAGCTTTAATGTTTGACGGAATATCATCTCTATCCAACCATTTAAAAACATTAAACAGACGCACATTATAACTCATTACAGAGAAATCCTTTTCGTCTTTGACATACTCTTTTCCAGAAAACTTATAAAATTTACTAATAAATGTAATTCCGGTCAGTAGAACCAAACCAGACAAAATAAGACGTTTTTTAAATTGAATTCCCCAATAGACAAAAAAAAGTATATTGGCCACAAAAAAAGCAGGCATAAACAAGGTCAGCACCGATAAAAGCGGAAAACTTTTAGGTGCTAAAAAAGGTAAAACATAAATGCTAAATGTAAGCACAGTCAACACTATGTTCAAAAAGAACATTATTTTATTAAACCAAGAAAGGTTTTTCATATTTAGTCTCCTACAAGTTTATTTTCCAGCTTTAAATAAAAACTCTTTTTCTTCCTTTGTCAGGCAATCATATCCTGACTGGCTTATTTTGTCTAAAATCTCATCAATCTGCTGTTGCGTTTTATCTTTCGTAACAATTCTTGACGTAGTTTTTTCTGTAGGTTTTCTGTAATTTTTATGAACTTTTGTAAATGGGGTCGTAGGAGATTTTTTAAAAAGATTTACGAAGAAATCTAACGTTTTAGAAACAATGATACTTAAATCAGTGCCATTCTGAAGCAATTTAATATAGGCAAATCCGAAGAAAGCACCAGCAAGATGTGAAATGTGTCCACCCATATTTCCAAGACGAAACTGCATTAAATCTAAAATTATAATAACAGCAGTAATGTGCCAAAGTTTCACATTTCCGAAGAGAAATAATCGCACATTCATTAAAGGAGAATAAGTTGTTGCGGCCACCAAAATAGCCATAATAGCAGCAGAAGCTCCGACAATAGAACCGCTGATATTAGAAAAATAAAAACTCAGCGCAAAAACTACTCCTGCGAAAAGAGCGCTTAGAAGATATAATCCTAAATATTGCTTTTGAGTAAAATAAGTCAAGAATAAGGTACTTGCAAAATTAAGCACCATCATATTGAATAACAGATGAAAAAATCCGTCATGAAAGAACGCATACGTTAAAAAAGTCCAAGGTTTAAACATAAAAACCTGAGGATCTGACGACAAAGCCAACCAGTTCGGAAAAGCAAACTGACCTACTGAAAATTGATAGAAAAAGATAAGCGATACAATAAAACATGCTATGTTCCAATACATAACTCGCATAGCGATACCACCCAATCTATACTGTAATTTTAAATCGTCTAGAATATTCATAAAAATTCTTCTATTTTAGAATTCGTACTTTAAAGTTAAAAATTAATTCCAACGGTTGTTATTAAACTGATTTTTTTTCCAGTACAACATCATTAAAAAGCCAGCAATTGCACCGCCAACGTGTGCGAAATGTGCAATTCCAGTTCCGCCGCTTCCAAACAAAGAACTTCCTTTAAAACCTAAAAACAAATCGATTGCTAAAATTCCAGGAACAAAATATTTGGCCTTGATTGGAACAGGAATAAACAATAGCGCCAACTGAGCATTTGGAAACATAAATGCAAAAGCTGTAAGCAAACCATAAATTGCGCCAGAAGCTCCCAAAACAGGTGACTGAACAATACCACTAGCTTGCGCCAAAGCATTAAACTGTTCTTGTGTACAATGCGCTTTATTTAAGATTGTTGCAACTTCACCCTGAACCATTCTTCCGCTAGCGTCAAACAAAGAAGAATAATTCGCATTCAAAATCGTATGCAATTCCGATTTAGATAAATTTAAATCAGAAACCGAACTTAAAAAAGATTGCAATTGAAAATAATTTACACCCGTATGAAGCAATGCCGCTCCTAAACCACAAGAGATATAGAAAAACAAGAATTTTTTTCCTCCCCAAAAATGCTCTAAAGCCGAACCAAAACTGTATAATGCAAACATATTAAATAGAATATGAGCAAAGTTTGGCAATGGCGCATGCATAAACATATGCGTAATAATCTGCCAAAGCCTGAAATTATCACTTTCAGGATAATACAACATTAAATAGTCATAAGAAACTGGCACTAACTGAGAGCCAATAAAAAATATAATATTAATAATTAGCAGTTGTTTAACTACTGGCGTGATATTCATCATAAAGCAAACTTTTTATCTATATCTTCAACACGCATGGTAATGAAGGTAGGTTTTTGAAAAGGTGAAATATTTGGATCTTTGCAGGCAAACAAACCGTTTACCAAATTATCTTGTTCTTTTTCGGTTAAATAAGATCCTGTTTTAACCGCTAAACTTTTAGCCATCGACTTGGCAATTGTATCGTTCTGACTGTAGCTGTTTGCTGGAATTCCGTCTTGCAAATCACTTAATAATTGTTCAATTACCTGCGAAACTTCACTTTCCGTAATATTTACAGGGATTCCAGAAATTACAACGTGATCTGTTTTACTTTCGTCAAAAACAAATCCAGTAGTTTCCAAAGAAGGTTTCAATTCTTCAATCAGTTTCATTTCTGAAGCCGAATAAAACAAATCTAAAGGAAAAAGCAACTGCTGACTAGAAGCTTGATTTACGGTCATATTCAACAAAAATTGTTCGTACAAAATTCGCTGATGTGCACGCTGCTGATCCACAATAATCATTCCTGATTTTATTGGCGATACAATATATTTTTTATGTATTTGATACGTTTTCTGCGTTGCTTGTTCGAGATCTTCATCATCAAATAAAGAAGAAGTCACTTCTTCATTTTCAAATGTAAAAGGCGAACTTTCTATGCTTTCTGGATTTTCAACATCTAACCCAACATACAAACTTTCCCAACTTGCAGTTGGTTCCACTCTCTTAGAAAAACCAGAATACGACGATCCAGAAGATGATGATCCTGATGAAGACGAAAAAGAAGAACCCGAACTATATCCAGATGATCCCGAAGCCCCTTTGCTATAATGCTGATTGGTTTTATCATCTGTAAAAGGATTAAAAGTTCCATCAACCTGAATGGTTGGAATCCCCACTTCTACATCTTTATAATGATATGGCGTATCTAAATTAGCATCGCGATCAAAATCTAAAACTGGAGCAACATTAAACTGCCCTAAACTATGTTTTATTGATGCTCTTAAAATAGCATAAAGAGCCTGCTCATCGTCAAACTTAATTTCTGTTTTAGTTGGATGAATATTGATATCAATTGTATTTGGCGGAACCTGCAGATACAGGAAATAACTTGGTTGAGAACCATCTTTCAGCAATCCATCATAAGCAGACATAACCGCATGATGCAGAAAACTACTTTTTATAAATCGGTCATTTACAAAAAAGAATTGCTCTCCCCTATTTTTCTTTGCAAACTCAGGTTTGCAAACAAATCCTTGAACATTTATAATTTCTGTATCCTCATTTACTGGAACTAATTTTTCATTTGTTTTCCCTGACATAATACCAACAATTCTCTGACGATATCCTGCTGCTGGTAGATTATACATTTCGCTTCCGTTATGGTAAAAACTAAAATGAATATTTGGATGCGCCAATGCCACACGCTGAAATTCATCCATTACGTGACGAAATTCAACTGTATCTGACTTTAAGAAATTACGTCGAGCGGGAATATTAAAAAATAAGTTTTTAACGGCAAATGATGTTCCTTTTGGCAAAACTGCCACTTCCTGCGAAACAAATTTACTTCCTTCAATTACAATATGCGTTCCTAGTTCATCTTGATCTTGTTTTGTTTTCATTTCCATGTGCGCAATTGCAGCGATCGAAGCCAGGGCCTCTCCACGGAAACCTTTTGTACCAAGCGAAAATAAATCTTCGGCCTGACGAATTTTGGAAGTTGCATGGCGCGCAAAACACAAACGAGCATCAGTAACGGTCATTCCGACTCCATTATCGATAACTTGTACCAGCGATTTACCAGCATCTTTTATAATTAATTTGATATCAGTTGCTTTGGCATCAACAGCATTTTCTAACAATTCTTTTACAACTGAAGCTGGTCTTTGAACCACTTCTCCAGCAGCAATTTGGTTAGCAACGTGATCAGGAAGCAATTGAATAATACTCGACATTAAGCAATAATAGTTTTAAAGTTTAGATTAGGTTTTTGCAAACCAAGAAGTACAAATTTAGTGAATTTTGATTGGCTTTTAGAACAAGAACAATCATAAAAAAAACAAAAACCACAACAATCTATAAAACAGAATGATTGCGGGTTAGACACAAAAAAACTAGTTCATCTTCTTGATTTCATCTAAGGTATAAACCTTGTATTCCATTCCCATTACTTTTGCATTTTCTTCAACTGTGGTTGTAAAACCTGCTTTCTTTCTACGATCGTTAACTTTAGCAGGATTTTGAATTGGAGAAACATAATTGAAAAACTCTTTTTTTCCTGTCTCTTTATTTGTTATTTGTTTCATCTGACCCTGCGTTCCATAAATCTGCTCCTTTCCTTGTTGTGTTAGATAGCGGTCTTGCATTTTAGCAAAGTAGGTAAAAGGGATTTCCTTTTTTTTAGCTTCCTGCTCAATCATTAGCAAATATTCTCCAATTTTTGAACTGTGCTGAATAACATACCACGCCGCAATATTGGTTGGTTCGCCAACTAAACTTTTTCCTGGATAACCATACTGCTTAATAATTTCTTCAATCTTAATCAAGTTAAGAGAATCACGTTTTTTCATTTCAAGCCAAATTCCTTTTCTAAAATTCGGATCATTTTCACGTCCCAGTTCTTTTACTATTTCTTGTTTTCGACCCTCAGAAGTATCAAAATTGATATATTCCCTAAGAATCTGATCAGATTTCATAATTGAATCGAGCTCCCTTTTCAAATTTTCATTGATTTTTTTCTGAGCATAACTTTGAACAAAACATAAAACAAAAGCGTAAAGTAAATATTTTTTCATAGAAAGTAAATTAAAGATCAATTCAAATGTAATATAATTCTGAACTTGACATAACTTAAGACAATCACAAAAAAAACATAAAAAAAACCTATACATTTAACAGTATAGGTTTTAATATTTTTTAAAACAAACGTGCTTATTCGTTTTCTATTTTCTTCGGCGAATCTTCAATTTGAATCGCACCTGATGTCAATAACGGCTGATTAAAAACGTGCGCTATTGAAGCCTGCTGGCGAATATATGCCATTTTGATTGCCGCAATTGCTGCTTCAGTTCCTTTATTGCCGTGAGCTCCTCCGCTTCTGTCAATTGACTGTTGCATATTATTATCTGTCAATACACAGAAAATAACTGGAATATCGGTTTGAACATTTAAGTCTTTGATTCCTTGCGTAACACCTTCGCAAACAAAATCGAAGTGTTTTGTTTCTCCTTGAATTACACATCCAATTACAATAACCGCATCAACATTTTGAGTCTGAAGCATTTTTTTAGCTCCATAGATGAGCTCAAAACTTCCTGGGACATTCCAACGGATAATTTGCTGTGCAGGAACATCGCAATCAACCAAAGCGTCAAAAGCACCATTATAAAGTCCTTCTGTTATAGTATCATTCCATTCAGAAACAACAATCCCAAACCGAAAGTCTTTCGCGTTTGGGATTGTGTTTTTATCGTATTCTGATAGATTTTTATTTTCAGTAGCCATCTGTACTATTTTTGTTATTAAATTTCAGACTGCTAAAATACGAATCTAAAATCTAAAAACTGAACTCAAATAGTATAATTATTGTGCTAATCCAATCAAAGCATCAACAGATGCTGCTTCTGGAGTACTGTCGTAATTATCTTTAATGTCATTAAAATATTTCAATGCATCTTCTTTTTGTCCTAAAGCTAAAGCAGTTTTTCCAGCTTTTAATAAGAAACGAGGCGTTGTAAAATCGTTTTTGTTAGACTCAGCAGCTTTTACATAAAAATCTAAAGCTTCTTTTTGCTGATTTTTTTGAGAATAAGCATCTCCTGTCGCACCTTTTGCCAAAGCACTTAAGATTACATCTTCAGATTTAAATTCACCTAAATATTTAATTGCCTCATCAAATTTACCAGTATTTAAGTAAGCGATACCAGCATAGTAGTTTGCTAAGTTTCCAGCATCTGTTCCAGAATATTCGTCAGCAATTTTAATAAATCCGAATTTACCTTCAGAACCATTCAATGATAATTTGAATAATGAATCGCTAGAAACACCGTTTACAGCTTTTTCAAAGTTTTGCTGTGCAACAAACATTTCACTTGCAGCTTCTTCTTGCTTAGGAGTTGCAATGAATTTTTGGTAAGCCAAATATCCAATTGTTGCAACTGCAATACCAGCAACTAAACCAATAATGATTTTTTGATTTTTAGCCACCCAGTCCTCAGTTTTTGAAGCTGTCTCATCTAATTTTGAGAAAACGCCAGCTGTAGTACTGTCTTTTTCGTCAATAATTACTTGTTGTTCCTCAGTAACTTCTTTTACTTCCTTTTCTTTTGGTGTCTTATATCCTCTTTTATTGTAAGTTGCCATTTAAAATTTATTTAGTGAACGGCAAAAATAAAATTTTTATTGAAACTGAGGTAAAAAATTTCAATTTTATCACTATTTTAAAAAAAATATTTTTGCATTTCGCTTGTCCTTTCGCGAAAGCGCTAAAATAAATCAGTTTGAAACACCTCCAAAGCCAATTATATCGATAATTTTCGGTAATTTGCACCCTCAAATTTTTACTGCTCAAAAACAGCAATTTTTATACTTGGAGTCTCTAAAAAATGCATTTAAACAAAATCTCATTATTCAATTACAAAAACTTTTCAGAGGCAAGTTTTGATTTCGACATCAAAATCAACTGTTTTGTTGGAAAAAACGGCATTGGAAAAACCAATGTGCTCGATGCTATTTACCATTTAGCATATGGAAAAAGCTATTTTAATCCGTTGGCAGTACAAAATATCAAACACGGTGAAGAGTTTTTTGTTATTGATGCTGAACTCGAAAAAAATGAGAGAACAGAACAAGTTGTCTGCAGTTTAAAAAAGGGGCAAAAAAAAGTGCTAAAACGAAACGGAAAAGCGTATGATAAATTTTCAGATCATATTGGTTTTATTCCGCTAGTAATTATTTCGCCCGCAGATCGTGACTTGATTATTGAAGGAAGCGAAACGCGCCGTAAATTTATGGATAGTGTAATTTCACAATTAGACTCCACGTATCTGCACGAACTCATTCAATATCAAAAAGTAATTACGCAGCGAAATGCTCTTTTAAAATATTTTGCTTTAAATCATGTTTTCGACAACGACACCTTATCTATATATAATGAACAATTAAATGGTTACGGAAAGTCTATTTTTGAAAAACGAAAAGATTTTCTGGAACAGTTTATACCTATATTTAATAAGCACCATCAAGTAATAACCGGATCGGAAGAAAGTGTACAGCTCGTTTACGAAAGTCATTTGTTTGAAAAAGATCTTTTAGCGCTTTTACAAGAAAACATCAATAAAGATCGCGCACTTCAATATACCAGTGTGGGAATTCATAAAGATGATTTATCTTTTGAAATTGATTCGCATCCGATAAAAAAATTCGGATCGCAAGGACAGCAAAAATCTTTTTTGATTGCTTTGAAACTAGCGCAATTTGAATTTCTAAAAAAGCAAAGTGGCGTAAAACCTATTTTATTGTTTGATGATATTTTTGACAAACTAGACGAAACCCGTGTTGCCAAAATTGTAGAAATGGTAAATAGTGAAACGTTTGGACAGCTTTTCATCTCAGATACTCATCCTGAAAGAACCGAAGCGATTGTAAAATCGACACATCAGACTTATAAGATATTTAATTTGTGATTTTATCCGATTCCTTAAAAATTGATATAATTTGTATCAGCTTTTAGAATCAATTCCAAAATAGAAATCATTAAATTAGCCTAAACAAAAAACTTAAAAAATAACTGCAATAAAATCTATAAGAAATATGTTAGCGAAAGAATCATTGCAATTTTTAGACGATTTAAAAAAGAACAATAACCGAGAATGGTTTCAGGAAAACAAAAAACGATATGAAGTTTTCAAGAAAGACTACCATCAATTGGTAAACGATTTTCTAGATGCAATGAAACCGCTTGATCCTTCTTTAGAATTATTAGAAGTTAAAAACTGTACTTTTAGAATTAATCGTGATATTCGTTTTTCTAAAGACAAATCTCCTTACAAAGCGCATTTAGGAATCTGGATGTCTGGCGGAACCAAAGGTTTAAACCGCGCTGGATATTATGTGCATATTGAAAAAGGCGCCAGTTTTATAGCAGGCGGATTTTATTCTCCTGAATCTGAAGATTTGAAAAAAGTTCGTAAAGAAATTGCTTTTTTCTATGATGATTTGCAGGAAATCTTAAACAATAAGGATTTCAAAAAAGAATTCGGAAGTTTAGACATCAACGAAAACAATTCACTTAAAAGCATGCCTCGCGGTTACGAAAAAGATCATCCTGCAATTGAGTTTTTAAAACTGAAAAGTTTCACCGCAACTCAAAAATACGACATCTCCGAAGTTACCCAAAAAGACTTCGTGAAAAAGACAAGCCAGAAATTGATTGCTCTAAAACCTCTAAATGAATTTATAAACCGAGCTTTAGATACTGAAGAATTTTAGTTTTATTTGCCACAGATTTCACAGATTTGCACAGATTAATTTTTCGCAACAGCAAGAATCCTTTTAATCTTTTAATCTGTGGCAAAAAAAAAGCAACAATTAAATGAAAAGGAAAATACTCTTTCTTGGAGAATCTTATCGTGCCGATGCTATAACCTGGATAAAAGGTTTAAAAGAATTTGGCGATTTTGAAATTATCACGTGGGAACTTCAAACATCAAACAATTATAGATTCAAACGCATTTTAGAGTACCTTTTCTCTCCTCTTTCTATTCGAAAAATCATTAAAAAAGAGAAACCAGACATGGTGATTGCAGAAAGAACCACCAGCTATGGTTTTCTCGCCGCATTATCTGGATCTAAAACTATTGCGATTGCTCAGCAAGGCCGAACCGATTTATGGCCAGAGGAATCTAAATTATACCCTTTTAAAAAATTCATTCAGAAATATGCTTTCAAAAAAGCACACTTAATTCATGCTTGGGGACCTGTTATGACCATTCACATGAAAGAAGTTGGCGTTGACATGAACAAGGTTCTAGTCCTTCCAAAAGGAATTGATTTATCCCTGTTTACACCTTCAACAAATACTTCAGACAAAATTGAAGCAATCGTAACGCGGTCGCTTATGCCAGAATACAGACATGATTCTATTTTAAGATCTTTTGGAATTTTACATCAAAAGGGAATTGACTTCACGCTTACAATTGTCGGAGACGGAACAAGACTGCAATTTTTGCAAGATTTGGCTAAAGAATTAGATATAGAGAAGAAAGTGATTTTTACAGGAAGAATCCTAAATACAGAGCTTCCAAAATTATTACAGCAATCGAATATCTATATCAGTATGCCAATTACCGAAGGCGTTTCGGCATCTTTATTTGAAGCAATGGCATGCAAATGTTATCCTATAGTTTCAGCTATTCCTGGCAACCAAAGCTGGATCACTCATCGAGAGAATGGTCAGTTAATTGAAATTGATAATATCAAAATGCTGGCCGAAGAATTAATTTGGTCTTTTGAGAATTCTGAATATCGAAATCAGACTATTATTCGGAATAGAAAATTCGTGGAAGAAAACGCAAATTATGTTATTAATATGAAAGTCATTTCAGAGAAATATCATGAATTGATTGATTCTAAAAAATAATTTAACCGCAAAGTTCGCTAAGATCTACGCAAAGAACACAAAGCTTAGCGCACCTTGCGTAAACTTTGTGTCTTTGCGGTAAAAACTACATCGTAACTTTTATTGAAACTCAACGACATATTACTAAAATAAATTGTCTAATTTAATTCTTGAGTAATATGAGCAATAGAAGAAACTGGTTAAAACAAATAGGTTTAGGTGCAGTTGGATTAGGCCTCTGCCAATTTGAAACATTCGCAAATACTACACCAGAAACATATATTCTTCCAGATTTAGACGAATCACCCATATTATTACGATCAAATGAAAATCCTTACGGACCTTCTCCACTTGCTCGTGCTGCCATGCAAAAAATCATCAATAAAAGTAATCGATATGGCTGGAATCTTTCAGACGAATTAATTGCACTTATTGCTACAAAAAACAATGTTTCAAACCAGAATATTTTACTTGGCGCGGGCTCGACAGAAATTCTAGACTTAGTTCTTCAATATACTGCTTTACAAAAAGGCAATTTTATACTGGCCGAAACAACCTTTAATTATTGGGCATTTCCTTCTGAGAAATTAGGTTTGAAAAAAATCACAGTTTCGCTAACTATCGATAAAAAACATGATTTAACTGCAATGCTAAAAGCAATTGATTCTGATACAAAAATGATTTATATCTGTAATCCCAATAACCCGACAGGAACAATTTGCGATTATGAGCAACTGGTTTCTTTTGTAAAAGAGGCTTCAAAAAAAGCAATTGTTTTTGTGGATGAGGCATATCTTGATTTCACAAAAGAAAAATCATTAAGTAATCTCGTAATTGAAAATAAAAACTTAATCATTACAAAAACTTTTTCAAAAATGTATGGTCTGGCCGGTGCTCGTATAGGCTACGCCGTTGCATCTTCGGCAACAATTGAAGGACTTAGCGCTTTAAAATCTTCTCCAAATTTGTCTATCAGTGTAGTGTCAACAGCTGCGGCGATGGCGTCGTTGAATGATGATAAATTCATTCAACAAGTACACGCGGCAAATGAAGAAGTAAAAAAATATACCATCGACCAGCTTACTAAACTTAATTTAACGTGCATTCCTTCGCACGCAAACTTCATCTATTTTTCTTTAGACAATTATAAAAAAAATTTCTTCAAGCAATTGGAAGCCCACAATATACAAGGAACAAAAATCTATGAAGAAAACGGAAAATGGACCAGAATTACCATTGGTACAATGAAAGAAATGCAGCGATTTATTGAAGCAATAAAATAAAATCTAGAGAAAAGTCTTTTTATAGAAAATCTACTCAAATAAATTATTATCGTTACTTTTGATCTCAGAATTTTTCCGAAGTTTCGGAAGTTAAAAAGCCTTTTTATTTATGGAAATCCAATCCAATTTTTCTTTAAAAAAATATAATACTTTCGGCATTGAAGCCAGTGCTAAACAATTTGTTGCAGTTCATTCGATTGATGAATTGAAAACAGTTTTAACAGCAAACAAAAACGAGAAAAAATTCATTTTGGGCGGTGGCAGCAATATGCTTTTAACAAAAGATATTGAGGCGCTGGTTATTCATATCGACTTAAAAGGCAAAAAAATAATTAAAGAAGACGACGATTTTGTTTGGGTCGAAAGTCAAGCTGGAGAAACTTGGCATGATTTTGTACTTTGGACCATTGACAATAATTTTGGAGGATTAGAGAATATGTCTCTTATTCCAGGAAATGTCGGCACAACTCCAGTGCAAAATATTGGCGCTTACGGAACTGAGATAAAAGACACTTTTGTTTCTTGCGAAGCCATGAATATTGCAACTCAGGAAATGAAAACTTTCGACAATGTCGAATGTAATTTTGGCTACCGCGAAAGCATTTTCAAACATGAAGTAAAAGATCAATATATCATTACTTCGGTTATTTTTAAACTGACTAAGCGTAATCATAAAATCAACACCTCTTACGGAGATATTTTGGCAGAATTGGCTAAAAACAATATTACAGAGCCAACATTAAAAGATGTTAGCAATGCTGTAATTGCCATCAGACAAAGCAAACTTCCTGATCCGAAAGAATTAGGAAATAGCGGAAGCTTCTTTAAAAATCCGATTTTATTGAAATCTGATTTTGAGAAAATCCACCAGAAATTTCCAGAAATGAAATTCTACGAAGTTTCAGAAACTGAAGTAAAAGTTCCAGCAGGATGGCTAATTGAACAAGCAGGTTTTAAAGGAAAACGTTTTGGAGATGCAGGAGTTCATAAAAATCAAGCTTTAGTTTTGGTAAATTACGGAAACGCAACAGGGCAAGAAATTTTAGCCGTTTCTAAAGAAGTTCAGAAAACAGTTTTTGAAAAATTCGGCATTCAAATCGAAGCGGAAGTGAATGTGATTTAAAACATAAACTTCACCAACTCTGACAAATTTGGAATTCATTGTCAGACTGAGCGGAGTCGAAGTCCATTCAAAGAGTAAAACATTTCGACTACGCTCAATGTGACAAACGAAATAAAACATCAGAAAATGTATACACCAGATTTATACAAAAACGAAAATCAGGAAGAAATAAGAGCTTTTCTAAAAGAAAATAGTTTCGGAATCCTGATTAATCAAACTAACGGAAAATTATGTGCAACGCATGTTCCGATAGAATTGGAATTGAATGCTGATGGAAAAGAAATCTTGCAAGGACATATTTCAAAATTAAATCCGCAAGCAGAAGGTTTTGTGGCAAATGACCAAGTTTTGGCTGTATTTACTGGTCCGCACAGTTATATTTCATCTTCTTGGTATGATCATGAAAATGTTCCGACTTGGAATTATATAGCCGTACATGTTTATGGAAAAATCAAGATTGTTGATTACGAAACTTCGGTAGAACAATTAAAAAAGCTTGTAGACAAATACGAAGTAAATTCTAAAAATCCTGTACGTGTTGAAGATTTATCTGAAAAAACAATGCGTGAAGCCCGAGGAATATTTGGTTTTGAAGTAGAAATTGAAGAAATTCAAGCAACCAAAAAACTCTCCCAAAATCGAGACGACCATAATTACAAAAACATAATTTCGGAATTGGAAAAAACCGAAAACCCTCAGTCTATTGCTGTTGCAAAAGAAATGTCGAAATGCCGAAAGTAAATCGGTTTTAGCTATTGAATTTAGCGAATTGATAAGTACATTTGCAGTCGCAAAACGTGAAATTAATAGAATCAAATAAATCAGATGCTTATATACATATTTTACTTTTTTATTGCTGTAGTTGCAGTTCAACTTTTTTATTATCTCGGAGTTTTTGGAAAATTTGCATTTGCCAAACCTCAGCATGTGAAGCCTAAAAATCTTCCTGTTTCTGTAATTGTGTGCGCTAAAAACGAAGAAGAGAATGTAAAAAAATATATTCCGCTTTTGGCACAGCAAGATTATCCTGATTTTGAAATTGTCTTAATTGACGATGCATCCAGCGATGAAACTCTTGAGGTTTTTGAAGAATTTGAAAAAGAATTTTCTAATATCCGTTTGGTAAAAGTTGAAAATAACGAAGCATTTTGGGGAAACAAAAAATACGCCTTAACACTTGGAATAAAAGCTGCTAAAAAAGATTATTTACTTTTTACAGATGCTGATTGTTTTCCGAGTTCTAAAGATTGGATTACTTCTATGGCTTCGCAATTTACCATGAATAAAACAATCGTTTTAGGTTATGGAGGTTACGAAAAAGTAGAGCGTTCATTCCTAAACAAAATCATTCGTTTCGAAACAATTTTAACTGCGATTCAATATTTTTCGTGGGCAAAAATGGGTCTTCCATACATGGGAGTCGGCAGAAATCTTGCTTATAAAAAAGAAGAATTCTTTAATGTAAATGGCTTTATTGACCACATCCAGATTCGTTCTGGCGACGACGATTTGTTCATTAATCAGGCAGCCAATAAAACCAACACTACTATTTCTTATACACCTGAGAGTTTTACTTATTCAGAACCTAAGAAAACATACAAAGAATGGTTTACTCAAAAAAGAAGACATATTTCTACTGCAGAGCATTATAAGTTTTTTGATAAAATGCAACTGGGATTATTCTTCCTTTCACAATTATTCTTCTTTATATTAGTTATTATATTATTAGCATTTCAATTTCAATGGATCGCTGTACTGGCAATTTTAGCAACTCGCTATACTGTTGTATGGATCGTAATTGGATGTTCAGCAGGAAAATTAAAAGAAAAAGATATTAAAATTTGGTTTCCAGTTGTTGAGATAGCGCTTATATTAACGCAAATTAATATCTTTATAACTAATATCTTTTCAAAACCGGTATATTGGAAATAAATTCTAAAATAGAAAAAGCAAAAAAAGGCGATCAGATCGCCTTTACTTTTTTATTAGATCATTATTGGAATGAGGTGTATGCTTTTATGCTCAAACGTACCGAAAACGAAACCACCGCAGAAGATATTACAATAGAAACTTTCTCTAAGGCTTTTGACAAAATAGCCTCTTATAACTCAGAATTTCAGTTTAACACCTGGCTTATTGCCATTGCAAAAAATGTCTATATAGATTTACTTCGAAAAAAGAAAACCAATCTTTTTATAGAAATCACAGACAACGAAGATCAGCAGGCATACAACATTGCCGATCCTACTCCATCTGCAGAAGATGCTTTAATTAAAGAACAGAATCTTTCCCGTCTGCTCTTATGCATCAAAGAACTCAAACCACATTATCAAGAAGTAATTCAGCTTCGTTATTTTCAGGAAATGTCTTATCAGGAAATTGCTGCTAAGATTGACGAACCATTAAGCAGCGTTAAAGTAAAACTTTTGCGCGCTAAAAAATTATTAGCCGAAATTATCGAACGTAATAGATAATTTATTATCTTTAATCAAAGAATAAATTATTCTCATATTTATTCTTAAAAATAATACATTTTGACAAACATTAAAAACTACAACATTTACGTTGTTAGCTCAAACCTAAACCTTTTCTGCGTATGATTTAAAGTTACTTAACCTTAAAACCCAAAAATTATGTCTAAATTAAGCATTTATGAAAACAAGTGGACCGATCTTGTTTTCGAGAACAAAAACAAAGAATATGGCGCATATCAATTACGCCAGGAGAATTCCAAAAATTCTGTTACAGCTCTCTTTATGGGTTTATTGTTAATAACGGCTTTAGGAAGTGCACCTGTACTTATTAGCAAATTAAAGACTTCGTCTGTTGAAGTCGAACCAGAACCTAGGATTTACGAACCTACAATTGTACACGTTGATCCAACTGTTGTACCGCCGCCACCTGCCCCGCCTGCGCCTATGGTTGAACAAACTGCAGCAAGCCAAACAGAAGCGGTTCAACTAACCAATCCTGTAATAGTAACAACAAAAGAAGCTGTTAAGGAAATCGCTCCTAATACAGAAAATGCACCAGTTGTAGAAAATGCTTCTGGAACAGGAACTGCCACTAATACCTTACCTACAACAGGAGGCGGAGGAAATGGCGAAGTTGCTTCGGTTGCACCACCAAGCAATGATCCTGTTTCTACTGCGATTTTGGATAAACTTCCAGAATTCCCAGGTGGAATTGCTCAGTTTTACAAGTACGTTGGAAACAATTTCCATAGACCAGAACTTGACGTAGAAAAAACACTAAGAGTGTATGTTTCTTTTGTCGTTGAAAAAGACGGATCGATCACCGACATTATTGTTAAAAATGATCCAGGTTACGGAATGGGAAAAGAAGCCATTAGAGTTTTAAAATCATTAAAAACGAAATGGGCTCCAGGAATTCTAGACGGAAAACCAGTGAGAACGGCATATAACCTTCCTATCACAATAAAAACAGAAGTAGAATAATATAAATATTTTGAAAAGTAAAAGCAGAACTTAGGTTCTGCTTTTTTTGTTACATTTAATTTATTAATCAAAATTAAAAAACCAACTCAATGCCCTTCACTTTTTCCCATCCTGCAATAATTCTTCCCTTGAGATATTTACCAAAATCATGGTTTTCAATAACAGCATTAATAATCGGAAGCTTAACTCCTGATTTTGAATATTTTCTCCGAATGAAAGTTAAAAGCGATTATAGTCATACTTTAAATGGTATTTTTTGGTTTGATTTACCTCTTGCCCTTTTGCTAACTTTTCTCTTTCACAATCTAACCCGAAATCTTTTATTTGAAAATCTACCGTCATTCATAAAAAACAGAATTCTAGTTTTCACAGATTTTAATTGGAATATTTATTTTAAAAGAAATTGGCTTATCGTCTTAATTTCTTTATTAATTGGAATATTCTCTCATATTTTTTGGGATGCTTTTACACATAAACATGGCTTTTTTGTCAACCACATTGAAACTTTACAAAACACAATTCCAATTTTTGGAAATGAAATTCCGCTATGGAAAATAGCTCAGCATTCAAGCACCCTAATTGGAACTATTATCCTATTAATAATTTTCATTAAGCTTCCAACAAAATTTACTTCTCAAACCTCAATCAACAAACTTTATTGGATTTCTGCGATTTTGTTTACAATAGCAATTTTATTCACGAGATTCATAATAAATCCAAAAGCTCTGAACATTGGAAATTTAGTTGTGTCCTTTATAGCATCTTTTTTACTTTCAATAACAGTGATTCCATTAATAATTAAATTCAAATCAATTCAAAAAAAATAACAAAATCCACTACATTTACTCCTTCAAAACAGAAATCATTTTAACTAAATTAAAACAGAATAATGGGAATATTTTCAGCCATTCTTGGCAATGCAGGTTCAGTAAGCCAAGAAGATTTAATTAAAAAATACGGACAGCTTTTAACTGCAAATGAAGAAATCGAAATGGGATTCAAACTTATTCGTGACACCTTCATTTTTACCAATAAAAGATTAATCTTAGTAGATGTACAAGGAATCACAGGAAGCAAAACAGAATATAAGTCTATTGGCTACAAAAGCATTACGAGATTCAGCGTAGAAACTGCAGGAACTTTTGATTTGGATGCCGAACTAAAAATATGGATTTCAAGCGAACAACACCCAAGCATTGTAAAACAATTCAATAAATCGGTTAATGTTTATGAAGTGCAAAAGATTCTTGCTTTTCATGTATTAGGATAAAAAAAATAAACCCAGCAAACAGAAATTTGCTGGGTTTTATACTTTAAGAGACAACTCTTATTTCTTTTTCGTTGTAGTTGTTTTCTTTGTGGTTGTAGTTGCTTTTTTAGTGGTAGTTACAGGAACTGTATTTACAATTTTCTGTTGCACATACGGTTTATACAAACCATCTTTTTCTGCTCTTTTCTTAGCATCATCTGCTCTTTTTTTAGAATCAGGGTGCGAACTCATCATCTGATCAATAAATGAAGCCTGAGACCCTTCACTCATTTTTGCCAAAATTCTAAAAGCCGATTCTTCAGCATTTACATCATAACCGTTTTTCTTCATGAAGTTGTAAGCAAACAAATCTGCTTCCGACTCTTGTTTACGGCTGTACTTACTATCAATAATTGCGCTTCCAATTTTCCCAAGCTGACTGTCTGTAACTGTTGCCACAGTCGCCGATTGAGAAGCCGCTCCATCCATTAAAGCTTCTTTCTGATAAGCTGCACGAATAGCATCTCTAGAATCGTTGTTTGCTACGTGCCCAATCTCATGTCCGATTACCGCAACGAGCTCATTATCATCCATAATATCCATTAATCCAGAATAAACACGAACGCTTCCATCTGCGGTTGCAAAAGCATTCACTTCTTTCAATTTATATACTTTATAGTTTAAAGTAAATCCGTCTCCAGAAGCATGCTTTCCAAAAACACGATTTAATCTTAAAGTATAACCATCGGTTGGTCCAGCAATTTCATGCTCTGCATCTAATTTATCTACTGCTTCTTTAGATAATTTTGCCGCATCGGCATTACTGAAAGTAAAACCTGTAACTCCTTTTTGAACTGCTCCAATTGCTTTATCGCCAAAATTAATCTGTGCAGTCATTTTAGTTAAACCAAATGCTGTAAATAAAAGTCCTACTATTATAAATTTCTTTTTCATATTTTTTATAATTACAATTTAACAACAAATGTAGCATAACAAAATGCTATTTTAATTTCACACAAAACTTGTTTTTCAACAAATAAAGATAAAACATTTTTATGAGCTGATAATCAACCTACAGTGGATTTTGATTCTATCGTAAAAAGAAAAAACCGGTAAACTTTTTTGGTTTACCGGTTTTAAATCCTGTATTGCTTATTTCTTTTTTGCTGTACTTTTTTTCTTTGTTGTAGTAGTTGCTTTCTTCGTTTGTGTTACAGGAGCTGTATTATCAATTTTCTGCTGTTCGTAAGCATGATACAATCCATCTTTTGTTGCTTTCTTTTTTGCTGTATCTGCTCTTTTTCCAGAATCAGGATGAGAACTCATCATCTTAGTCATAAAAGATGCCTCTGCTCCTTCACTTAAATTTTGAAGAATTCTAAAAGCCGATTCCACTGCATTCACATCATAGCCATTTCTTTTCATAAAATCATAAGAAAAATCATCTGCTTCTGACTCTTGTTTTCTACTGTGTTTGCTATCTATCATAGCGCTTCCTAGTTGCCCCAATTGAGATTGAGTAAGAGTTTCTATTTTTCCTGATTGCGATGACGCTGCATCTAGCAAAGCTTCTTTTTTATAAGCCGCTTTTATAGCATCTCTTGTATCATGATTAACAACATGCCCGATTTCATGACCAATAACAGCTAGCAGCTGGTTATCATCCATAATATTCATTAAACCTGCAAATACACGAACACTTCCGTCGGCACATGCAAAAGCATTTATATCTTTTACTAGATACACCTTATAGTTTAAAGTAACTCCTTCGCTAGTAGTATGCTTTCCAAACAAACGATTTAAACGAATTGAATATCCATCTTTTGGATCGGCAACTGGATTGTTTGCATCCAATTCTGCAATAGATTGTTTAGCTAAAGCGGCTGCATCTGCATCACTAAAAGTAAATCCTGAAACACCTTTTCCTAAAGCCCCCATCGATTTATCTGAAAGTATCTGCGCATTTGTTTTGGTTAAACTTAAAATTGCAAATAAAACTCCTAATACAATAATTCTCTTTTTCATGGTTTTAAAGCTGTTAAATTAACAGCAAAATTACTACATAAATAATTTTACAAAATCCCAAGAAGCCAAATTTGTAACAGATTAAGCCTGAACTTTTATAATCCATAAAAACGAGACTCAAGATTAAAAATTTAAGCATAAATCAAAAAACAAATCTAAAATCACACTTAAAACCAAACTATTAACAATTGAATTAAATTATCATAAATATTAACCACAAACAAGATATGCAAACGAAAAGCAAATAAACATCTCAAAATAAACTACATTCCGTATCTTTGTACTTTGAACATTGATATATGGAAACAGTCGCTGAAAATATACCTACCACAAAACCAAAGTGGTTAAAAGTAAAATTACCTATCGGACAAAAATATACTGAACTTAGAGGTTTAGTTGATAAATATAGTTTAAATACCATTTGTACTTCGGGAAGCTGCCCAAATATGGGAGAATGCTGGGGCGAAGGAACAGCGACTTTTATGATTTTAGGAAATGTTTGCACTCGTTCTTGCGGATTCTGTGGTGTAAAAACCGGAAGACCTGAAACGGTAGATTGGGACGAACCTGAAAAAGTAGCTCGTTCTATTAAAATCATGAATATCAAACATGCTGTTATTACTAGTGTTGACAGAGATGATTTGAAAGATGGAGGCTCTATTATTTGGATGGAAACTGTAAGAGCTATCCGTAGAATGAATCCGCAAACTACTCTTGAAACTTTAATTCCAGATTTTCAAGGAATTGAAAGAAACATAGATCGAATTGTTGAGGCAAATCCTGAAGTGGTTTCTCATAACATGGAAACTGTACGCCGTTTAACTCGCGAGGTTCGTATTCAGGCAAAATATGACAGAAGTTTAGAAGTGCTTCGCTATTTGAAAGAAAAAGGAATTAACAGAACTAAGTCTGGAATTATGCTTGGTCTTGGAGAAACAGAAGAAGAAGTTTTCCAGACTATGACCGATCTAAAAAATGCAAATGTTGATGTTGTAACAATTGGACAGTATCTTCAGCCAAGTAAAAAACATCTTCCTGTAAAAGAATTTATCACGCCTGAACAATTTGCCAGATATGAAAAATTTGGTCGTGAGTTAGGTTTCAGACATGTAGAAAGCGGACCTCTTGTTCGTTCTTCATACAAAGCACAAAAACATATTTTATAAAAAAAGTTTAACCGTTTAATCGTTTAATTGTAAAACCGATTAAACGGTTAAACAATTAAACGAATAAATAAAACATTGAAAACAAGAATTGCCATTAATGGATTTGGAAGAATCGGGAGAAATTTATTCCGTCTTCTTTTAGATCACCCCGAAATCGAAGTCGTTGCTATAAATGACATTGCAGACAACAAAACCATGTCGCATTTAATTAAATATGACAGTATTCACGGCGTTTTGAAAGCCGAAGTAAGTCACGATGAAAATAGCATTATTGTAGATGGAAGGCATTTTTTCTTTTTTCATGAAAAAAACATTGCAAACATAGATTGGAAATCGCATTCGATTGATATTGTAGTCGAATCGACAGGTAAATATAAAACGCACGAAGAATTAAATGCGCATCTAGATGCTGGGGCAAAAAAGGTTATTCTTTCTGCTCCTTCAGAAGTTGATACCATAAAAACGGTAGTTCTTGGTGTAAACGAACATATTTTGGATGGAAATGAAGATATAGTTTCAAATGCAAGCTGTACCACTAACAACGCTGCCCCAATGATTAAAATCATTGAAGAACTGTGCGGAATTGAACAAGCTTACATTACTACCATACATTCTTTCACCACAGACCAAAGCCTTCATGACCAGCCACATAAGGATTTGCGCCGTGCGAGAGGTGCCAGCCAGTCGATTGTTCCAACAACTACAGGTGCAGCTAAGGCATTAACAAAAATTTTTCCTAAATTGCACAATAAAATGGGTGGCTGTGGCATTAGAGTCCCAGTTCCAGACGGTTCATTAACAGACATAACCTTCAATGTAAAGCGAGCTGTAAGCATTGAAGAAATTAATAAAGCATTCAAACAAGCCTCAAAAACAAATTTAAAAGGAATATTGGATTATACCGAAGATCCGATTGTTTCGGTTGATGTAATTGGCAACACACATTCTTGTTTATTTGATGCTCAGCTAACATCGGTTATCGATAAAATGGTAAAAGTTGTAGGCTGGTATGATAATGAGATTGGCTATTCATCAAGGTTGATCGATTTAATTTTACTAATAAGAAAAAAATAAGATTCATTGTAATAGCATTGCCATACATGAAATACTGTCTTTTTATTGTTGTTTGTTTTTTTAACTCGTTTTTGTATTCTCAAACCATAAGGAATACGGATAGCGTGACCTATTATAACAAGCTGGCTAACACCAATCTTAACAATAAAAAATACAATCAGGCAATTTTTTATACAGAGAAGTCAATTAATTTTTGCGAAGAAAATGGCAAAAAAGAAAATTTGGCCAATCAGACTTTTAAACTCGGTAAAATTTATTACAACCAGAAAAAATTTGAAGACGCTTTAAAAAACTTTCATAAAACAGTTTCTTTATTTGACACCCTAAAACCTAGCTGCACAAAAGCTTTAGCATTGCATTATATTGGCGTAACCAATACTGCCAAAGGCGATTACAAAACAGCTTCTGTTTATTATACAAAAGCTCAGGATTTATTAAAACAGCTAAACATCAAAGATAATGCGGAGGTATTAGATTATCAAAAAGCTTTGGCATTTAAGACTAACAACGATCTTAAATCTGCTGTAAAAACATTTAAAACTATTGCTAAAAAACCAGATAATAGTGCAAATATAAAAACAAAAGTAGACGCATATTATCAGCTTGGTTTAATTGAAGGACAGCTTAAACGAAATGATTCAGCAATTATATATTTTGACAAAGCGTTAGATTACAATTCTAAAATTAATGATTTCCCTAAAAAATCGAAAATCGTTTTAGCAATAAGCCAATACTATAAGCAGAATAAAAATTATGATTTGGCGTATTCTTATCTTGACGAACATTATCAGCTGGAAAATTATCTTTTAAGATTAAAAAATGCTAAAATTGATTTGAATGAATATGAAAAATTTAAAAAAAATCAATCTTTAAACAATACAATCAAAAGAGAAAGCGAAGAAAAATTTCAGCTTAAAACCTATCGTTATTCTAAGCTAGTCAGCATTTTGGCCATTGCCTTAATTTCGATTTTGTCGCTTTTGAGTTTGGCTTTGTACAAAAACAACATCATAAGAAACCAGAACAATTTACTGCTTCGCGAAAAAAACAAAGAATTGATTCTCGCCAAAAACAAAGCAGAAAAAGCATCAAAAGCAAGATCTGAGTTTTTGTCTACCGTAAGTCATGAACTCCGGACACCGTTGAATGCTATTAACGGAATTACGCATATTTTGCTCGAAGACAAACCAAAGAAAAAACAGCTCAAATATTTAGAATCTTTAAAATTCTCTGGAAACTATTTGACTACTTTTATCAATGAAATCTTAGAAATTAATAAAATTGATTCGACCAAAGTTGAAGTTGAAAATATTAGCTTTAACTTAAAAGAATTGCTTTTTAATATTCAAAGTTCATTAAAAGAACTAGCTACAGCCAACAAGAACTACTTCAACTTAGAAATAGACAAAGCGATTCCTGATAATTTAATTGGCGATCCAACAAAACTGTCTCAAATCATACTTAATTTAATCAACAATGCTTTAAAATTTACTCAAAACGGACATGTAAATGTTATTGCTAAATTATACTCGCAAGAAGGAGAAGAAGCAACAGTTTATTTTGAAATCGTCGATACTGGAATTGGAATTCCCGAAGATAAACTTCAGTCAGTTTTTGAAAGCTTTTCTCAGGGTTCTATCGAAGTAAACAGAAAATACGGCGGAACAGGTCTTGGTCTTACTATTGTAAAAAAGTTAATCGAACTTTTAGGAGGCGAAATAAAACTAAAAAGTGAAGTTGGTAAAGGTTCTACGTTTACCTTCAAATTAAATTTCAAAATCAACAACGAACCATTGGAAGTAATCGAAGAAGTAAAACCTTATAATGACAAACAATTGAAAAACAAATCTATTTTATTGATTGAGGACAACAAAATCAATCAAATGATCACTCGCAAAATGCTGGAAAACAAAAACATTACCTGCGAGATTGTTGACAATGGAGAAGATGCTGTTGAACTTCTAAAAATCAAACGTTTTGACATGATTTTAATGGACGTCCATCTTCCTGGCATTAATGGAACTACAGCAACTAAACTGATTCGTGAATTTGACAAGACGACTCCAATTATAGCTTTAACAGCTATTTCGCTCGATGAAAATCGCGACATGTTGCTTTCTTACGGAATGGATGATGTGATTACAAAACCTTTTGTTCCAGATGAATTCTATACTACGATTGCTAAGTTTTTTGATTAAAAAAGGTTCTGAGATGCTAAGAATAAGATTCTAAGTTTTCTTTTACATACTCTAAAATCGCAGCATCGAAGTCTTGCTGATGATTGATGAATGAACTTTTAATTGGAAGATAATATAATTGCGAAACTAACTTTGAGTCTTTTAATCGAACATAATCCTTCTCGGTTGTAATGATTTTTCTTCCGTTTGCTTTATTCTGAATCGCATCTAAATCATTATCCGAAAAATGATGATGATCTGGAAAAGTCAAACATTCATCATTTTCATTTTTTAAGAAGTCAAAAAATGGTTTTGGTTTTGCAATTCCGGCTAAAAGAATTTTTGATTCTGATTTGATTTCGTTAACGGCAATTTTTTCATTTTTACCATAAATGACCATATCGTAATCTATAAAGGTAAAAAAGACTTTTTGACTGCTTTTCAATTTCAACTTTAATCTAATCTCAGTTTGTTCTTCTTCCGTTAAGATTTTAGGACATTTTGTAACAACTACTATACTGGCTCTTTCTGCTCCACTTCTGCTTTCACGCAAATTCCCTGTTGGCAGCATAAAATCGTCTGCATATAAATCTCCGTAAGAAGTCAGTAAAATATAAAAACCTGCTTTTACTTTTCGGTGCTGATACGCATCATCCAAGAGAACAATTTCTGGTTTTTCTTTTTGAGAAAGTAATTGCTGAATTCCGTTTGTGCGATTGGCATCAACAGCAACCATTATATTTGGAAATTTTTGATAGAACTGGAAAGGTTCATCTCCCAAAATTTCGGCATTCGAATTTTCATTAGCCAAAACAAAACCTTCAGACTTTCTTTTATAACCGCGGCTTAAAGTGGCAATTTTATATTTATCAGATAATAACCGAATTAAATATTCTATTTGAGGTGTTTTACCAGTTCCACCAACACTTAAATTTCCAACAGCAATTACTGGAATATCAAATGAAGTTGATTTTAAAATTCCTTTATCAAAAAGAAAATTGCGGATTGAAGTAATGAATCCGTATAAAATAGCAAATGGAAAAAGTAATTTTCGAAGTAAGTTCATTCTACGAAAGTATAATTTTTTTCGTTAATTTGTTTAAGGTTTTGGCACAAGTCATAGAACTTGAAACATGAAACCTAAAACTTGAAACAAATCTTAAAATGAAAATCAAAAATATTATATCGGTTCTTGAAGAGATGGCTCCTTTGGCTTACGCCGAAGATTTTGACAATGTCGGTCTTTTAGTTGGAAATTCTGAAACCGATTGCACGGGAGTTTTAGTTTGTCACGACGCGTTAGAAAATGTAATTGACGAAGCCGTATCTAAAAACTGCAACTTAGTTGTTTGTTTTCATCCGATTTTATTTTCTGGCATCAAGAAAATTACGGGTAAAAATTATGTTGAACGAGCTATCTTAAAAGCAATTAAAAATGACATTGCTATTTATGCCGTTCATACAGCTTTAGACAATCATTCTCAAGGCGTTAATAAAATTTTCTGTAATGCATTAGGTTTAGTGAATACCAAAGTTTTAGTTCCAAAACAAAATTTCATTCAAAAACTAATTACTTATACTGTTCCAGACAATGCAGATAAAGTTCGAAATGCATTATTTGAAGCAGGTGCAGGAACAATAGGAAATTATGAAAATTGCAGTTTCAACTCTGAAGGAATTGGAACATACAAAGGAAATTCTGAAAGCAATCCTGTTATTGGTGAACGCCACAGCTTAACCGAAACGCAAGAAATAAAAATTGAAGTTACTTTTGAAAAGCACTTGCAATCCCGAATTTTAAAAGCGCTTTTTGCCAATCATATTTATGAAGAAGTCGCTTATGAAATTTATAATCTTGAAAATTCTCATCAGAATATTGGTTTAGGAATGATTGGTGAATTTGAAACTGAAATGGATGAAAAAGACTTCCTGCATTTCGTAAAAGAAAAAATGATTGCTGACGGAATTCGCCATTCTGCTTTTTTAGGCAAAAAAATAAAAAAAGTTGCTGTTTTAGGAGGTTCTGGAAGTTTTGCAATTAGAAACGCAATAAGTGCTGGAGCAGATGCATTTTTGACTGCCGATTTGAAGTATCACCAGTTTTATGAAGCTGAAAACAAGTTACTTTTGGCAGATATTGGTCATTTTGAGAGCGAACGCTATACAAAAAATTATATTGTTGATTATCTTCGAAAAAAAATTCTTAATTTTGCAATCATTTTATCGGAAGAAAATACAAATCCAGTTAAGTACTTATAAAATATGACGAATACGAAAGAATTAAGTGTTGAGGACAAGTTAAGAGCAATATACGATTTACAGCTTATTGACTCTAGAATTGACGAAATCAGAAACGTTAGAGGAGAACTTCCTTTAGAGGTTGAAGATTTAGAAGATGAAGTTGCAGGTTTGAGCACTCGTTCAGAGAAACTGAAAGGTGAACTTGAAGTGATTGAGGAGCAAATCAAAGCAAAGAAAATTGCTATTGAGGAGCATAAAGAGGTTATCAAGAAGTACACAAAACAACAAGAATCAGTACGTAACAACAGAGAATTTAATTCTTTGACAAAAGAGGTTGAATTTCAGGAATTAGAAATTCAATTGGCTGAAAAGCAAATCAAAGAAATGAAAGCTTCTATCGAGCACAAAAAAGAAGTTATTTCTAACTTAAAAGAAAAACTTGATGCTAAAAGCTCTCATTTAAAACATAAAAAATCTGAGTTAGATGCTATTATGGCTGAAACTCAGAAAGAAGAAACTTTCTTAACTGAGAAATCAGCTGAATTTGCAGCACAAATCGAAGACAGATTATTGGCTGCTTACAACAGAATCAGAAGCAGTGTTCGTAACGGATTGGCTGTAGTTTCTATCGAAAGAGGAGCTTCTGCTGGATCTTTCTTTACAATTCCACCTCAAACTCAGGTTGAAATTGCTTCAAGAAAGAAAATCATCACAGATGAGCACTCTGGAAGAATTTTAGTTGATACGCAATTAGCTGAAGAAGAAAAAGAAAAAATGGAACAATTGTTCGCAAAATTCTAAATATCAAGTCCCGATTAAATCGGGACTTTTTTTTTTACTTATTTTTTTTCTCTCCCGATAGCTATCGGGATAAAAGAATTAACACAGATTAAATTATTCTTATGCTGAATAAAATCTTTTTATCCTTTTAATCTGTGGCAAAACATTTTTTACCTTTAGAAAAAAATTTAAGTTTTGGGAATTAAAAAAGGAATTCGGTTCATAACATTAAAATCAGTTGGATCTTACATTAATTTTTTGAGCTATGTTCGTCCGCAAAAAGCGATGGAACTTTCTTATGCTCTTTTTAGCCAGCCTAGAATTGGCCGACTAAAAAAAGAGGAACTTCCAAAAGTTTTGCGACATACAGAAACAGAAATATTTCATCATAATGAACATCATTTTCAAACCTACATCTGGAAAGGAAATGAAACCAAAATTCTATTAGTGCATGGCTGGGAAAGCAATGCTGCACGATGGAAAAAAACCTTACCACATCTTCAAAAATCAGGAAGCACCATTATTGCAATTGATGCTCCTGCTCATGGACAAAGCAGCGGAAAAGAATTTAATGTGCCACTTTACGCTGAATTCATCAATAAAGCTGTAGAAAAATATCAGCCCGAAATTATAATTGGGCATTCTATTGGCGGTGCCGCCTGTGTTTATCATCAATATTTGTTTCCGAACACGAGCATTAACAAAATGGTTGTTCTCGGCGCTCCTTCAGATTTAAAAACTTTGATTAACAATTACATTTCGATGCTTAGTTTGAATAGAAGAATGCTGCCTCTTTTGGAAAGCAAATTCGTCAATCGTTTCAATTTTAAACTAGAAGATTTTTCGGGACAAAAATTTGCCTCACAATTTACTATTCCTGGCTTTATTGCTCATGATACGACAGATAAGATTGTAGCTTTTGAAGAAGGAAAAAAAATAGCCAGCAACTGGAAAAACAGTCAGTTTATTGAAACTAGCGGTTTAGGTCACGGAATGCATGATGATGAATTGTATGATAAAGTGATTGAGTTTTTGTTTAGCGAGCAAAGCTCTTAGGCACAAAGTGACAAAGATCCAAAGGAACAAAGCTTTTTTTATTTCACTTATAATTCATAACTCATAATTCATAACTCAAAAAGATGATTGCCGTAATTTTTGAAGTAATTCCGAACGAAGGGAAAAAAGAAGAATATCTAGACATCGCGGCAAGTCTGCGTCCAGAATTAGATAATATTGAAGGATTTATTTCGATAGAACGTTTTCAAAGTTTTACTGATCCTTCAAAAGTGCTGTCTTTATCTTTTTGGAAAGATGAAGAAAGCATTCAACAATGGAGAAATCTCGAGATGCATCGTGCAGCTCAGGCAAAAGGCAGAAATGAAGTTTTCAAAGATTATCATTTAAGAATTGCAACTGTGGTTCGTGATTATGGAATGTTTGATCGAAAAGAAACTCCAAGTGATAGTTCTGAATTTCATTCTTAAGATTCAAGCGTAAAAAGAGACAAAGGTTTTGCACAAACTTGTCATCCTGAGGAACGAAGGATCACACAAGAAACTCCGCAATCAAAATCGCCAATCTTTGTCGAGTTACGAGCGTGATCCTTCGTTCCTCAGAATGACAAAACAGTATGAGATTCAAAACAACCCAATAATCTAAAGTCTGAAATCTAAAATTCCAAGATGTCTAAACTTTTGTCTACTTTTGCAGTATGGAAGAAAATTTAAAACGTCTTAATAAATTTATTGGTGAAACGGGATATTGCTCTCGTCGTGAAGCTGATAAATTGATTGAAGAAGGACGCGTAACGATAAATGGCGCTGTGGCTGAAATGGGGACTAAAGTTTCGCCAGATGATGAAATACGTATTAATGGTAAATTAATCGTAGAGAAAAATGAAAAATTAGTTTATTTGGCTTTCAATAAACCTGTCGGAATTGAATGCACGACTAACCTTGAAGTTAAAAATAATATTGTTGATTATATTAATTACCCGAAACGTATTTTCCCAATTGGAAGATTGGATAAAGCCAGTGAGGGATTAATTTTTATGACTAATGATGGTGATATCGTAAACAAAATTCTTCGTGCTAGAAATAACCACGAAAAAGAATATACGGTTACAGTAAACAAACCTATTACAGAACGTTTTATTCAGCGTATGGGAAATGGTGTTCCGATTCTCGATACGGTTACCAAAAAATGTAAAGTCGAACAAATTAGCAAATTCACTTTCAAGATCATTTTAACGCAAGGATTAAACCGTCAGATTAGACGAATGTCTGAATATTTGGGTTATGAAGTTACGGCCTTAAAACGTATTAGAATCATTAATATTTCTTTGGATATTCCTGTTGGAAGATATAGAGATTTAACCGACGCTGAGATTAAAGAACTAAACCAATTAATTGAACCTTCTAGTAAAACAGAAGAAGCAAGTCTTCCGAAAGTAGAAAATACGAATAGAAATTCGAACAGAAGCTCAACTCAAGGAACTTCTCAAAATTCAAGTCGAAGAACAACATTTATTTCAAAACATGATCCTCGCTTTAAAAAAAGAGGAGATAATAAATAAAAAGAAATCCCATTCAGTTGAGTGGGATTTCTCATTTTATCCTATTTCTTTTCTTTATTCAAAAATTCATAATACAACGCTTTAGATAAAAAACTGGCGTCTTGATAATTCCAAATCAATTCTTCTCTTACCGCTTCTGCATATTTTCCGTTTAAATTATTTTTTTCAAAATATTCACGACGAGCATCATCATTAAAATTTAAACCGCTTAAGAAGACAGGTTCTACTCCTTTGTTAACTGAAATATTATAATTCGTAACAAGGTTTCCCCAATTGATATAACTGCATAAAAGAATTATTCCGTAGAAATACCAAACCATCTGGTTAAAAAGATAAGCATTGGTTTTTTGCTTTCTTATTTTCTGAAATGAAACTGCTAATCCGATAATAGCTAAGATTAAAAAAGCATAAACTCCAAGACGTTTGTATGTTAAACCATAAAAAGAAACATATTCTGTATTCTTAATCATGGCACTTACAATTAGAATGACATTTAGCACAAGCCAAACTTTTGCTAAATTCTTTAAAGTTTTGGCTTTTTCATCAAAATTAAAACCTCCTTTAAAGTAAAATAAGATTACGCCAACTGCCATTAAAATTGAAAAAATTACTGCGTTTACACGTTCATGTGTGTCTGCGCTTAAATTTGTTTTTTTGACTACTTCAAAAAATTGCTCATAATTGTAAGTTCCAATAAAAACTAAAAGCATGATGTTTAGCAGAAACAATGTGATTTCTCCGCTTCTTCTTTCAAAATCAAGATCTAAAAAAGAAAAAGTGCTTTGATTTTTTACTTCAGAAACATTTGTGAAATCATTGTTCAATTTCGGATTGTATTCGTAACAAACATCAGGAACCCAATAATTCCAGAAACTAAACGAGATGTAAAATCCTAAAACACACATTGCGATTAATTGCGGTAAATTGATATCTAGTTCATAATCTGTAAATAATGAAGAGAAATGATCGCTTCCGAAAGAATAAACAATAAAAAACAATCCGAGAAAGATAACCGGAATAAGAACAAAAGCTACTAGTTTTTTCGCAAAATCATTATGGATTTTTCGTTCTGGAAGCCATTGTTTAAAGATGAAAATTCGGCCGATGGAAGTAAATCCGTTTAAAAATATTAAAGGAAAAACCTGAATTATTTTGAGTTCATCATTTTGTGTTTTGAATTGCAAAAATAAAATTGATAATGCTAAAGCAAAAAATGATGCCGCATCTCCGTACCAAGCAAAAGCAAAACAAGACAAAATAGAGGTCATTACAAGAACAAGATGTGATCGCTCTACCATCTTTTCCTGAAAGAAATAACTAATTAAAAGCGTGAGTAAAACGCCAAAAATAGAAATATTGATTCCAACAGATTCGTTGTAAAAAAGCAGTATAAAAACCGCTGTACAAGCTAAGATAATTTGATGTTTTTTCATGATTGATAAATTTAAAAGTACTTTGTAACTCAAAGTTTTTAGATAAAAAAATAGCGTTATTACGATTTCATTAATTTTTCAAGGTACGACAAGTGCTCTTTGAAGGCAGCACGCCCCAAATCGGTTACTTGATAAGAGGTTTTAGGCTTCTTCCCTACAAATTCTTTTTTTACTTCTATATAACCTGCTTTTTCAAGCGCAGAGGAATGACTCGCTAAATTACCATCGGTGATATTTAAAAGCGTTTTCATCTCGGTAAAATCTACCCAGTCGTTAACCATCAGAACGGACATAATGCCCAGTCTGACACGGCTTTCAAAATCTTTATTTAGTTTATCAATAATTCCCATTGGGTTACTTGTATTTTTTGAACATCACTAATCCATATATGATATGCAGAATTCCGAATCCGATAATCCAGAAAATCAATCCATATCCAATATTAAAAAGTGCAATACATCCTAAAATCAGTTCCGAAAAACCAAGATATTTTATGTCCGAAAATGTATATTTTTCTGCGTTTACAACAGCAAGTCCGTAAAAAATTAATGTCGCAGGAGCCACTAAACCAAAGTTCCCATAATGTATTAAAGCCAGACAAAATATCCCGCCAGTTATAAGCGGTACTGCCAAATGAAAAAGCATCTTTTTTGTTGCCGAAGTCCAAATTGGCAAATTGTATTTTCGGCTTTTTCTAATGGTAAAAAAAGCAGCAAATACCAACGCAACGACCATAATTATGATGCCGATCCAGAATAATTCTGAAACCAGATTGGTTGAATATAATCTATGCCCATCGTTTAGATAATCGATACCGTTTACTTTGAAAAGCTGATATACATAGATTCCGCCAATTAAAGCTGAAAGACCAGCGAAAACTCCTGAAAGTCCGCTTAATGATATAAATCTTGAAGAGCGCTCCATCATGGAACGAATATGTGCTAAATCTTCTTGGTGCTTTTGATTCATAATTAAAGTACTTTGCAATACAAAGTTATTATTTATTTCGAATTGGCAAATTAAAAAGTGATTTTATTTTTAATATTTCGTCCCTCTGGGATTCTGCAAACTTTTTTAAAAACGAAACTTTCTTATGAAAATGATTGCGTGAAGGATAGAAGCTAGCTACCGAAGTAGCGCGGATAGCCCGACCCCGACCCGTTGAGAGGGCGCATCAGCATAAAGTATTTTTGCCCTCTCAACGGGTTGGGGTCACGCCCAAAATAAAAAAACGAAAAAGCCCATTCTTAACGAACAGGCTTTTACTATAATGAGTTTTCAAATTAAAACCATCTTCTTCTTTTGAATAAAAATACTCCAAAAGTGGATAAGATTATTGAAACTAGAAGCAGAATCCAGATTCCGTATTTACTTTCTTCTAATCCGTTTGGGACGTTCATTCCGTATAAACTGGCAATTAGGGTTGGAATCATTAAAATGATTGAAATTGATGTCATCTGTTTCATGATATTATTCATGTTGTTTGAAATTACAGAAGCATAAGCATCCATCATTCCTGTTAAGATGTTGTTGTAAATATTGGCTGTATCTTGTGCCTGATTTAATTCGATTTCAACATCTTCTAATAATTCTGGATCGTAACTGGCTTTATGTGCTTTTAAGTTTTTGATTCTTTGAAACAAAACGTCATTTGCTTTTAAAGAGGTAATAAAGAACACAAAGCATTTTTCGATTTGAAGTAGTGCTTGCAATTCCTCATTTTTGATCGATTTCTCTAAATTATCTTCTGCCAGTTTTATTTTATGATTGATTTGTTTTAGATATTTCAAATACCAAACGCTTGACGATAAAAGTAATCTGAGCACTAAATTGAAATTATCTTCAATTTCGATATTTTTACGCTGCGAATAGGCGACAAAATCTTTTATTATTTCCGTTTTATAAAAACTGATGGTAACACAGATATCGTCTTTAAAAATGATTCCTAGAGGAACGGTATGAAATGGAATTTTGACGTCTCCGCTTTTAATCGGAATACGCATAATGATAAGCGTCCAGCCGTCTTCTATTTCGATACGAGGTCTTTCGTCGATATCTTCGATATCATTGTAAAAGGCTTCAGGAAGTTGAAGTTCTTCTAATAAGTAATTTTTATCTGATTCTGTTGGAGATTCGATGTGAATCCAGCAATTTGAAGTCCATTTTTGGATTTCTACCAATCCGTTGTTGTTTGTGTAAAAGGCTTTCATTTCAAAATACAGGTTTTTAGCGCAGCATTTTGAAATTTTCAAAAGCTGCTTAATTTAATACTAACGAATAATAATAATCGTCCATTTGGAGAAGTGTTTTTTAAGTGGTGCAAAAGTATCCTTTATTTTTAAGAACCAAAACTTTAATCTATTAATAATATATTAAAATGGCACTTTTATATAGTTTTTCTAAGATATACGAATAAAAAAAGCCTGCTCAATCGAACAGGCTTTATAATATGTTTGGACGCGATTTTATTTATTTCTTGCGCTTCTCATTTTTCTCGCTAAAAGCGTATTCTTAAGCAACATTGCAATTGTCATTGGTCCAACTCCACCTGGAACTGGTGTAATGAAAGATGCTTTTTTGCTTACTCCGTCAAAATCAACATCTCCTTTGATAACATATCCTTTTGCGTTTGATGCATCTTCTACACGTGTAATTCCAACATCGATAACCGTTACTCCTTCTTTTACCATGTCTGCTTTTAAGAATTCTGGAACTCCTAAAGCTGTGATGATGATATCAGCATTTTTAGTGAATTCTGCTAAATCTTTAGTTCTACTATGAGTTAATGTAACTGTCGAATCTCCAGGATTTCCTTTACGACTCATTAAGATACTCATTGGACGTCCTACTATATGGCTTCTTCCTATTACAACTGTGTGTTTTCCTGCAGTTTCTACTTTGTAACGCTCTAACAATTCCATAATTCCGAATGGGGTTGCTGGAATAAAACTTTCCATTTCAAGTGCCATTCTTCCAAAGTTAGTTGGGTGAAATCCGTCTACGTCTTTGTCTGGATCGATTGCTAATAAGATTTTCTGCTCGTCGATATGTTTTGGCAAAGGCAACTGAACGATGTATCCGTCTAGATTGTCGTCTTCGTTTAACTCTTTAATTTTAGCCAATAATTCATCTTCTGTAATCGTTTCTGGTAAAGCAACTAAAGTTGAATCAAAACCAATTTCTTGGCATGATTTTACTTTACTTCCCACGTAAGTTAAACTTGCTCCGTTATTACCCACTAAAACTGCTGCTAAATGAGGCACTTTTCCTCCAGCTGCTTTAATAGATTGAACTTCGATTGCAATTTCGTTTTTAATGTCGTTAGATGTTTTTTTACCGTCTAGTAGCTGCATTGTGTGTTGTTTCAGGTTTTAATTTTTGTTTCAGGCTTCAAGAGTTCACGTTAAAACGAAACTCTTAATATATTTAAGTGAAAAAGTTTCAAGTTTTGGTCTCTTAACTTGAAACCTTAAACTTGAAACTCTTTTTATTATTTCGGCATTCCTCCTGGCATACCACCCGGCATCCCTTTCATACCTCCCATCATTTTCATCAGATTTTTTCCGCCTGGGCCTTGCATCATCTTCATCATCTTGCTCATTTGGTCAAATTGTTTCATCAGCTGATTTACTTGCTCGACTTTAGTTCCCGAACCTTTAGCGATTCTAGCTTTTCTTTTTACGTCGATAATAGCTGGTTTGCTTCTTTCTCCTGGAGTCATCGAATAAATGATCGCTTCAATATGTTTGAAAGCATCATCTTCAATTTCTACATCTTTCATGGCTTTTGAAGCACCTGGTATCATTCCAACCAAGTCTTTCATGTTACCCATTTTCTTTACTTGCTGAATCTGTGTTAAGAAGTCATCAAAGCCAAATTCGTTTTTAGCGATTTTCTTTTGAAGTTTTCTTGCTTCTTCTTCATCAAATTGTTCTTGAGCTCTTTCAACAAGAGACACAACGTCTCCCATTCCTAAGATACGCTCAGCCATACGTTCTGGATAGAAAACATCAATTGCTTCCATTTTTTCTCCAGTACCAACAAATTTGATTGGTTTGTTTACAATCGATTTGATTGAAAGTGCAGCTCCACCACGAGTATCACCATCTAATTTGGTTAAGATAACTCCATCAAAATTCAAGATATCGTTGAAAGCTTTTGCTGTATTTACAGCATCTTGTCCTGTCATAGAATCTACAACGAACAATGTTTCTTGTGGCTGAATTGCTTTGTGAACACGTGCAATTTCGTCCATCATTTCCTGATCTACTGCAAGACGTCCTGCTGTATCGACGATAACAACATTGAATCCGTTTGCTTTAGCATGCTTAATTGCATTTTGAGCAATTTCTACAGGATTTTTATTTTCTGGTTCTGAGTAAACCTCAACACCAATTTGATCTCCCACAACATGTAACTGGTTGATCGCCGCTGGACGGTAGATATCACACGCTACAAGAAGTGGTTTCTTATTTTTCTTTGTTTTTAAGAAGTTTGCTAATTTTCCTGAGAAAGTAGTTTTACCAGAACCTTGAAGTCCTGACATCAAAATAACAGTTGGATTTCCTGATAAGTTAACACCAGCAACATCTCCACCCATTAATTCTGTCAACTCATCTTTTACCAGTTTTACTAATAATTGTCCTGGCTGTAAGGTTGTAAGTACGTCCTGTCCAATTGCTTTGTCTTTTACTCTAGCGGTAAAATCTTTAGCAATTTTAAAGTTAACGTCGGCATCAAGTAAAGCACGACGAACTTCTTTTAAAGTATCGGCAACGTTTACTTCTGTAATTTTACCGTGTCCTTTTAATATATGGAACGCTTTATCTAACTTATCACTTAAATTATCAAACATATCATTTTCTTTATTTGAAGTGCAAAGATAATCTAATTAGATATTTCAGGCAATTTTTATTTAGCTGCATTTAATTGCGAAGTACGCGAAGTTTTACGCAAAGAACGCTATGTTTTTTTTGCTCGCAATCCCGATAGCTATCGGGAGCGAAGTCGCAAAGTTTTTTTATGCAGATTTAAAAATCATTTTAATCCTTTTAATCTGTGGCAAAACAAAAAAAGGCGCAAAGAATAAAATCTTTGCGCCTTTGTGCCTTTGCAGCTATAAACCTTTGAATCTTAAATCTAGAACTGGAAATAAATAAATGGCTGTGAACCTGCAACAGCAGTTGCGTAAACAATCCAGTAAACAAAACCTAGAATTATCGCTTTTACTAATAATGGCGTTTTGTCAAAAATAGATTTCATTCCGTTGGTGAATGATTCTGGTAAAAAATGCCAAACGTAACCGAACAACATTAATCCGAAAACATTTTTATATCCTAAAACAATTGTTTTCCAAAGTTCTGGTTCAAATGTTAATTGACCGATGTTATTAATTACTTGTAATGCCGTTTCAAAATCTCTTGCTCTGAAGAAAATCCAACAGAAAACTACAAAATGGAACGTGATTACGATTGAGAAAAATCTCCATAAGAAATTCGGACTTTTATCTTTCTTCGAAGGAAAGAATTCCATAAATATTTTATGAACCGCTAATGCTAATCCGTGAAGTGCCCCCCAAACAATAAACTGTGCTCCTGCTCCATGCCACAAACCTCCTAAAAGCATTGTAGTAAACAGGTTGAAATTGGTTACTAAAGTTTGTTTTATTTTGCTTGAAAGTAAAAATGACAAAGCGAAAATTAAAATACTGACTCCTGCAATAATAAGCGGAATTACACTCTCATTATAACAAGACATTCCCCAAAGCAATAATCCGAAGAAAAATAAACTTGGGAATAAATATCCCGCGAAAGATCCATTACGGTTTCCTCCAATAGAAATGTATAAAAAGTCTTTTAACCAAGTTGAAAGCGAAATATGCCATCTTCTCCAGAAATCGGTAATCGAAGTCGATTTGTATGGAGTTCTAAAGTTGACTGGCAATTTAAATCCAAGCAATAATGCAATACCAATTGCCATGTCTGAATATCCAGAGAAATCACAGTAAATCTGAATGGCATATCCGTACGAAGCCATTAAGTTTTCAAAAGAAGTATAACTCATCGGCGTATCAAAAACACGATCGACAAAGTTTACCGATATGTAATTTGAGATAACTGTTTTCTTGATTAAACCTCCAATAATCAAAAACAAGGCGTTGTTAACATCTTGCTTTGTCAGATTTAATTTTTGATAAATCTGAGGCAAAAAGTCTTTTGCACGAACAATTGGTCCCGCAACTAATTGAGGGAAGAATGACACGAAGAATAAATATTCGATGTAATTCTTTGTCGGTTTAATTTCTTCTCTATAAATCTCAATAATATAACTCATAGATTGGAACGTATAAAACGAAATTCCAACAGGAAGAAAAACATTATGAAGTTCAAAATTACCATGAAACATATCGTTGTACGTCACGATCAAAAAGTTCATGTATTTGAAATAGCCTAAAAGTGCCAAATTCAAAATGACACTAATTACCAAATAAAATTTCTTAACTCCATCTCTGCTTTCTCGGTAAATAATCTGGCTCAAACCATAATCTACGACTGACGAAAGCAATAACAGCAGAAAATAAATCCCGCTTGATTTATAGTAAAAGAATAATGAGAAGAGAATAACATACGTTAATCTCAAATAAAATGTTTTGCGTAAAAAACCATACACAAAATAGAAAACCAGAAATAAACCTAAGAATAAACCGGTATTGAATAAAAGTTTTTCGTCTTCGTTGTAAACAAACCAACTCTTAACTTGTTCTATTGTAATTGCACCAAAATTTTGAATGAACCAATTATTAATGCTATCTATTGTTGTCAACTTACTTCTTTAATTTAAAATTATCGTATGATCTTAAAAACGCTTGAGCAAACAGATTTCCTTGTTTCTCGTATCCTTTTTTTGAATAATGAACCCAATCTGGCCCTATTAATCCTTGAACTTTCAATTGTCTGATTCCGCTCATGCCTCCAAACTCATCGTATAAATCCCAAACAGCAAAATCCTCTTTTTGGGCTATATTAATAATTTGTCGAGTGTAATCATCAATATATGTATTTGGTTTTCTTCTTAGCAAAGATGGCGGTGGTGTCATTACAATTATTGGCGCATCTATTTTCTGTGCTCTTACATTCTGTATAAATTCTCGTAATTCTTTAATATAACCTCCAGCATCCAATTTCTCGTAACTTTCATTTGTTCCTAATGAAAAAACCAATAAATCTGGATGTAACGATTTCAGCTGTTCAAAAAATAAAGGATATTTATTGTAATCTGAATATTTAGCTCCGTTTACTCCAATACTGCTATAAATAACTCCTGGGGCATCTTTTTCTAAAACAATTCCGTTTAACTCGTAAT